>NZ_JBVHUE010000014.1:76359-195162 GCF_055565515.1 Streptomyces sp. NPDC028419
CATTCTTCCCCCGACACGCCTTTTTCTAGGGGGGGTGTGGGATCGCCCCCCCCCGAGCCCCGCAGGGACAACGGGCCTGGCGGCCCGCCCCGGGCTCCGCCCGGACCCGCGCCTCAAACGCCGGCGAGGCTGAGGGTGGCGGGGCCCGGGTCTGCCCGGCGAGGCTGAACTCTGGCTCTGCCCGGCGGGGCTATAGGCGGCTCAACGAGGCGGCGGCGGTGAGGACGTCGTGGATGGCTTCGCGGTCGCCGTGTTGGCCGGCCGCCGCGTCGTCCGGCGAGATCCGCCCCGCGGCCAGCTGGCAGAACTCGACGCCGTCCAGCGCGATCTCCGCCACCGTGTGCTCCGCGGAGGTCGCCGCCGCCGGCGAGTCCAGGGCGATGTCCCAGCCGCCCCCGCCCGCCCCCTCGATCTCCAGGTGCAGCGTGCGCCCCGGCGCCCCGGCCGCGACCAGGCGCCGCGGCGGCGCCGCCAACCCCGACCGCCGGCGGTCCGCCAGCGCCCCCGGCAACAGCCGCGCCGCCAGGTCGACCATGCGGTGCAGGTGCGGCCCCGACGGCGGGTCGTACGGGTAGTCCACCGCGTCCGCGATGTCCCACGCGTGCACCCAGCACTCGAAGGCCCGCTCCAGGAACGCGTCCCCGAGCGGCAGCGCGAAGTCCCCGTACCCCACGGTCAGCTCCGCCACCCCGTGCCCGGCGAAGGACACGGTCCGCACCAGCGTGTGGCCCTGCTCCCGCCACGGCTCGCGGACCTGCCGGGTGACCGGGTGCGGCGAGGAGGCCCAGAAGTGCTCGGTGCGCTCCACCGCCCCCGACGGCGCGTCGGGCCCCAGCGGGTCGTCCAGCCCGAGCGCCGCCGCGATCAGCCCGTCGACCGACAGCAGGTGCCCGATCACCCCGGCCACCGTCGTCCGCCGGGACTGCTGGCCCTCGTCCTCGAACCACCTCAGCCGCACCGGCGTGTGCCACTCCGCGTCACCGAAGTCCCGCAGCAGCGCGTCGAGCCGCGCCGTCTCGGTGTCGTACGGACTCGCCCACCCCGGCACCGGGATCCGGGCCGGCCGCTTGCCCAGGCAGTCCTCCAGCACCCGCGACCGCAGCAGCGGCTTGAGGTCGAGGCTCTCCTCGGGCCGCAGCAGCCCGACCGCGTCGCGCAGCCGCAGCGCCTCGTCGGCGCAGGGCGCGCACTCGGTGAGGTGGTCCTCGACGGCCTGGGTCTCCTCCGGCGAGCACGCGGCCAACGCCCACGCGCCGAGCAGGGACTTCAGCACGGTGTGCGTGCGCGGCGGCTCGGGCGCGACCGGCTCCGCAGGTTCGGGCGAGGGCTCGGGAGCGGGCTCGGGCTCGGGTGCGGGCGGGGTCGCCGGAGGCACCGGCGGCACCGGCGGCAGGGGCGCCACCGCCGTGGGCAGCCGTTCCCAGTCGTCGGCGGTGTTCCGCGGGCCGGGTATCCAGACACTGGCACCGGAGCGCTCTCCCCGGCCTTCGTACTCGTCGTCATGTGACTCGGCGCGGCCGTTCATCGGGTGCTTCCGTATCCGGGCGGGGAGAGGTCTTCCTGCGGCAGGTTGTTGGCGGTCGACAGGAGCTGGAGGCCGAGTCTCAGCCGCCGCCGCGCCTCGTCCTCGCTGATCTGGAGGTCGGCGGCGGCCTGCCGGTAGTCGCGCCGCTTGAAGTAGGCCAGTTCCAGCGCGGCCCGCAGCGGGGCGGGCATGGACGTGACGATGTAGTCGGCGCGGGCGGCGGCGTTGGCGCGGCGGACCTTCTGTTCCAGCTCCTCGCGGGAACCGCGGCCCAGCTCGGCCTGGCGGAGCCGGGCCACGGCCTGGCCCTGGGTGATCCGGGCGACCCAGGAGCGCATGGAGCCCTGCTTGGGGTCGTAGGCGTCCGGATTCTCCCAGATGTAGCCGAACACCTCGCGGGTGATGCGGTCGGCCGCCTTCTCGTCGCGCAGGACGCGGTGCGCGAGGCTGTGGACGAGCGAGGCGAAGCGGTCGTACAGCTCTCCGAGCGCGGCGGCCTCGCCGCGCGCGAGCCGCTGTTGCATCCTGCGGTCCCAGCGGGGTGGTGCGTCCTTCGGCATGGTGCCCCCAGCCATGTGTCGACTCCTTGAATGTAGTGCGCACATGGCCTCGTGCGCCTGTTTCGGGGCAAGTCCGCCCTGGAACCACACCCTCCGTGATATGGGAGCCGACGCTGCGTCATGGGCACATCTGTGCGCGCCCCGTCGCGCTTCCCGTGCGCGGGTTCGATGCGGCCACCTGCTTGCCGGCTTCGCTTAACGCGCAGGCCACCGAGGCCTTACGCTTCCGCCTGTCTCGATCTGAACCCCACCGCACACGTGAAGGCGGAAGCCGAATATGGACAGCGCAGAGTACGAGCGCAAGATCGCCGCCCGATTCGCCACTTTCGACCAGGACGGCAACGGCTATATCGACCGCGAGGACTTCAGCGCGGCAGCGAAGGCAGTGCTGGCCGAATTCGGTACCACGGCCCGCTCGGACAAGGGCCAGGCCGTCTTCAACGGCGCCGAGGCCTTCTGGCAGGGCATGGCCGGGATCGCCGACGTGGACGGTGACCAGCGGGTGACCCGCGAGGAGTTCATCACCGGCGCGGCCAAGCGACTGCGGGACAGTCCACGGCGGTTCGCGGAGATCGCCCGCCCCTTCCTGCACGCGGTGATCGCGGTGGCCGCGACCGCGGACGAGGAAGGCGGCGCGGCGGGCACCAGCCCCTCCGCCGCGGCGCGGGTGCTGCGCGTGCTGGGAACCGCCCCGGAACTGGCGGACGGCGTGGCGGCGGCCCTGGACGCGGACGGCGACGGCCGGATCTCCGAGGACGAGATCCTCGCCGCCTTCGCCGGCTACTGCGGCGTGGAAGCCCCGGACGCCTGACCGCCCGGCCGGAGCCGAACCCGGGTGCGCCCGCGGGACGCCGTGGTCCGGCGGAGCCGGCTCGCCGCCTCCCGCCCGCGCAGCCACGCCTCAGTCGGCGGTCGAGGCCGCTCGGAGCAAGGTGTCGGCGGCGGCCGTGCGGGCGTAGAGGACCGAGCGGCCGGCTCGGTGTGCGGTGACCAGGCCGGCGCGTCGCAGTGCGGTCAGGTACTGGGACACCCCGGCCGGGGACAGCCCGGTGCGGTGGGCCAGTTGCGTGGTGGAGGCCGGGGTGTCCAGCTCGGTCAGCAACAGCGCCCGGGAGCGCCCGAGTACGCCGCTCAGCGCTTCCGGGTCGGCGCCGGGCCGCGGCGCCCACAGGGTGCCCGCCCCGCGCGCGGGGTAGGCGAGCTGTGGCGGGTCGGGCGGGACCTGGGTGGTCAGCAGTCGTGGTCCGGTGAAGGCCGAGGGGACCAGCAGCAGGCCCGGGCCGGTCGTGGTGCGGGGCATGGGCCTGCTGCGCCGGACCAGGTGGAGTGCGGTGCCGTCCCACCGCACCGAGGCGTGCAGGTCGTCCAGGACCCGACCGGCGCCGAGCGCGGCGACCTGGCGGGCGCGGTGCAGGACGTCGGTGTCGAGCACCGCGCGGATCCGCGCCCAGTAGGGGGCGAGCGCCAACTCCCAGTACGCCTCGATCTCCTGGGTGACGCGGGCGAGCCGGGCCCGCGGATCGTGGTGCAGGGACCGCAGCCGGGGGCCGGGCGGCCCCTGGTGGTGCGCGAGGTGGTCGAGGTCGCGGCGGACCCGGTCGGGGTCGGTGGCCCGGATCGCGGCCAGCTCGTCGGCCAGCGCCGGGGCGGGGCCGGTGGGGGCGGGGGTGAGGAAGTACGGGAAGAAGCCCGTCGGCGGGACCAGCTCCGCGAGCCGGCCCCGGTCCAGGCCGGCGGCCACCACCCGGGGCCGGACCTGCTCGATCCACGGCCGGTGCACCGGCGAGGCGCCGGCGCGGCCGGTCAGCAGCCGGAAGCTGGTCGCGACCTGCCACATCGGCGAGACGGCGAAGCGCACCTGCGCCAGGTCGCTCGCCGAGAACGCCAGCTCCGCCAGGACGCCCACCCCCAGGATTCACGCATGTCCGAATCTTTGGCGGTCACCCTATCGACTGGCGATCATTGCGGCATGACCTCGTACCCCACCGCGACAGCGGCTTCAGACGTGACCCCGCACGCGAACCCGATCACCGCCCCGAGCCCCGCCCCGATCACCGCGGCGGCGGCCGGCACCTGGATGCTCGGCGACCTGGAGGTCAACCGGATCGGCTTCGGCACGATGCGGCTGCCGCAGACCGGCGAGGCGCTGATCCCCGACGCCGTGCCGCGCGACCGCGATCAGGCGGTCGCGGTGCTGCGCCGGGCGGTCGAGCTGGGCGTGAACCACTTCGACACCGCCGCGTTCTACTTCTCGCGTCTCCTCTCGGCCAACGAGCTGATCAACCGGGCGCTGGCGCCGTACGCAGACGAGGTCGTCGTCACCACCAAGGTCGGCCCGGGCCGCGACGTGAACGGCGAGTGGCAGGAGCACGCCCGCACCCCCGCGCAGCTGCGCGGCCAGGTGGAGGAGAACCTGCGCCAGCTCGGCCGGGACCACCTGGACGTGGTGAACCTGCGCGTCGTGGGCGAGGACTCGGTCGCCGAGCGGTTCGGGGCGCTGGCCGACCTCCGCGCGGCGGGGCTGATCCGGCACCTGGGGCTGTCCAACGTCCGCCCCCACCAGCTCGCCGAGGCCCGCGCCATCGCGCCGGTGGTCTGCGTGCAGAACGCCTACGGGCTGGGAAGCTCCCCCGACCAGGCGGAGTTCCTGCGCGCCTGCGGCGAACAGGGCGTCGCCTTCGTGCCGTTCTACGCGATAGCGGGCGCCGGCCGCACGGCGGGCGCGGCCGGCGGCGGCGAGCGCGGCTACGCAGGAGACGGAGACGGAGACGGGCGCGCCGAGGACGCGCTGCGGAGGGTTGCCCGCGCCCACGGCGTGAGCCAGGCACAGGTCCGGTTGGCCTGGTCCCTGCACCAGGGCCCGCACGTGCTGGCCATCCCCGGCACCGGCGACCCCGACCACCTGGCCCAGAACGTGGCCGCCGGAGCCGTCCGGCTCTCCGCACACGACCTGGCCGCCCTGGACGCCCAGGCCCGCGCCGCCGGCTGAGCGCGACCGGGTCCGGTGCGGCTACGCGTAGCGCTCGCGCAGCTGGTACTTGAGGACCTTGCGCAGGGCGTCGTTGCGCGGCAGGGCCTCCACCAGCTCCAGTTGTTCGGGGAGCTTGTGGGTGGCCAGGCCCTCGGCCCGCAGGTACGAGGTCACCTCGGCCAGCGTCAACGGCCGCGCGGCGGGCGCCTGTTCGACGACGGCGCAGACGCGTTCGCCGCGCTCCGGGTCCGGCAGGCCGATGACGGCCACGTCGCCGATGCCGGGGAGCCGGTGCATGAGGTCCTCGATCTCCTTCGCGGAGATGTTCTCGCCCTTGCGGATGATGACGTCCTTGCTGCGCCCGGTGAGCACCAGATAGCCGTCCTCGGTGAGGTGGCCGAGGTCGCCGGTGATCAGGTAGCCGTCGGCGTCGAAGACCTCGGCCGACTGGTCGCGGTTCAGGTAGCCGCGGCAGACGGCCTCGCCGCGCAGCCGTACCTCGCCGTCGGTGCGGGCGGGCAGGGGGCTGCCGTCGGGGGCGGTGATGCGGATGGACATGCCCTCGGGCGGCCGGCCCTCGGTGGTGGCGAGGTGCTCGGCGCTGTCCAGCGGTGACCCCATGGTGATCATGGGGACCTCGGTCATGCCGTAGCCGTGGGTCAGCTGGCAGCCCAGCTCGCGGACGACCGCGTGGTAGATCTCGGGCGGCTTGGGCGCGCCACCGCCGGCCAGCAGGCGCAGGGTCGGGATCAGCGGAACGCCGGGGGCCTTGCGCTGCTCGGTGAGGAACATCGAGTAGAAGGCGGTGGAGCCGCCCGCGATGGTGACGCCGTGGCGGCGGTACCCGGCCAGCGCGTCCGGCATCGCGAACTTCTCGAAGAGCACCGCGGGGAATCCGTACAGCAGCAGCATCACGGTGTAGTCGGGCCCGGCGATGTGGGCGAAGGGGAAGGCCATCGAGCCCACGTCGGCGGGGCCCAGCCGCAGGGCGTGGGCGAGGCAGGAGCCGCCGGCGATCAGGGAGCGGTCGGTGTGCAGGACGCCCTTGGGGTCGGAGGTGGTGCCGGAGGTCCAGTAGATCCATCGGACGTCGGTTCCGCAGGCGGGTGGCGGGGGCAGCAGGGCCGGGTTCCCGTCGGGGAGGTCGGCGTAGACCTCGAAGATCCCGCGGGCGCCGAGCCGTTCGGCCATCGCGGTGTGGTCGTACCCGCGCCAGACGCCGGGCACGGCGAAGAACTCGGCCTTGGACTCGCGCAGCGCGAAGCCGACCTCGCGGTCCCGGTAGAAGGGGATGACGGGGGACTGGACGGCGCCGATCCGGGCGAGGGCGACGGAGAGCAGCACGGTCTCGATGCGCGTGGGCAGCTGCCAGGCGACGACGGTGCCGGGGCGCACGCCCAGGGCGTACAGGCCCGCGGCGACGCGTTCGGCGCGCTCCCGCAGGGCGCCGAAGGTCAGGGTCCGGTCGTCGGCGGGGTGCTCGGCGGCCTCGATGAGGACGGGGGCGTCCGGGGTGAGGGCGGCGCGGCGTGCGATCAGCTCCCAGAGGGTGGGGGAGCGCTCCAGGTCCCGAGCGGTGTCGGTGGCGGTGTCGGCGGTGCTGTACGTGGCGGTGTCCGTGGCGCTGTCCCTCGCGGTGTCGTCCGTCATTCCCGGCCTCCCCGGCTCGGCGCGCGGCCCATTTCTGATGGGACGTCAGATACAGCGCAGAGCGTAGGGCTCCGGCGCTTGTCGGTCCAGGGGTGACGGAGCTAGCTTGTTTCTGACGATCCATCAGATACGTCGGACACATCGGATGCCAGCGAGGGGAAACCGGATACATGGAACTGCCCCGGATCATCAGCGTCGACGACCACGTGATCGAGCCCCCGCACCTCTTCGACGTCTGGCTCCCGGCCAAGTACCGCGACCGCGGACCCAAGGCGCTCACCGCGGGCATCGGCGAACTCGCCTACACCGGCGGCAAGTACGTGATCACCATGGACCCCGACGGCCCGCCCACCGACTGGTGGATCTACGAGGACCTCAAGTTCCCGTACAAGCGCAACATCGCCGCCGTCGGCTTCGACCGCGACGACATGACCCTCGAAGGGATCACCCGCGCCGAGATGCGCCGCGGCTGCTGGGACCCCAAGGCCCGGCTCGCCGACATGGACCTCAACCACGTCGAGGCCTCCCTGTGCTTCCCGACCTTCCCCCGCTTCTGCGGGCAGACCTTCGCCGAGGCCCACGACAAGGAAGTGGCCCTGGCCTGCGTGCGCGCGTACAACGACTGGATGGTCGAGGAGTGGTGCGGCGACAGCGGCGGCCGCCTGATCCCGCTGTGCATCATCCCGCTGTGGGACATCGACCTCGCGGTCGCCGAGATCCGCCGCAACGCGGCCCGCGGGGTGCGCGCCGTGACCTTCTCGGAGATCCCCACCTACCTCGGGCTGCCGTCCATCCACTCCGGGTACTGGGACCCCTTCTTCGCGGTCTGCCAGGAGACCGGCACGGTGGTCAACATGCACATCGGGTCGAGCTCCCAGATGCCCGCCGCCTCCCCCGACGCGCCGCCCGCCGTCCAGGCCTCGCTCAGCTTCAACAACGCGATGGCCTCGATGATGGACTTCCTCTTCAGTGGGGTCCTGGTGAAGTTCCCGACGCTCAAACTCGCCTACAGCGAAGGTCAGATGGGGTGGATCCCCTACGCCCTGGAGCGGGCCGACGACGTCTGGCAGGAGCACCGCGCCTGGGGCGGCGTCCGCGACCTGATCCCCGAGCCGCCCTCCACCTACTACTACCGGCAGATGTTCTGCTGCTTCTTCCGCGACAAGCACGGCATCGCCTCGCTCGACGTCGTCGGGCGCGACAACGCCACCTTCGAGACCGACTACCCGCACGTCGACTCGACCTTCCCGCACACCAAGGAGGTCGCCCTCGACCACGTCAAGGGACTGGACGAGGAGACCGTCTACAAACTGATGCGCGGGAACGCCATCCGGATGCTCGGCCTCGACCTCGACCGCGACCGGCGCCCGGCGGGACGGTAGCCGCGGTGGACCTCACCTACACCGAGGAGGAGCAGGAGTTCCGGGCCCGGCTGCGCGAGTGGCTGGGCAAGACGCTCCCCGAACTGCCCGCCCGACCGTCCCCCGACGACTGGCCGGGCCGCCGCGCCTACGACCTCGGCTGGCAACGGCGGCTGTACGGGGCCGGTTACGCCGGCCTGCACTGGCCGCTGGACGCGGGTGGCCGCGGCGCCACCCCGACCCAGCACCTGATCTTCCTGGAGGAGACCGAGCGGGCCGGGGCGCCCTACGTCGGGGCCAACTTCGTCGGGCTGCTGCACGCCGGGCCCACGATCGCGGCGGAGGGCACCGCCGAGCAACGGGCCCGCTGGCTGCCGCCTGTGCTGCGCGGGGACGAGGTGTGGTGCCAGGGGTTCAGCGAGCCCGACGCGGGCTCGGACCTGGCCGCCCTGCGCACGAAGGCGGTGCGGGAGGGCGACGAGTACGTGATCACCGGGTCGAAGATCTGGACCTCGCACGCGGAGGTCGCCGACTGGTGCGAACTGCTGGTGCGGACCGACCCCGACGCCCCCAAGCACCGCGGGATCTCCTGGCTGGCGATGCCGATGGACGCCCCGGGCGTGACCGTACGGCCGCTGCGCACGCTGGCCGGGTCGACCGAGTTCGCCGAGATGTTCCTGGACGAGGTACGGGTGCCCGTCGGCAACCGGGTCGGCGCCGAGAACGACGGCTGGCGCGTCACCATGGTCACGCTGTCCTTCGAGCGCGGTACCGCCTTCGTGGGCGAGGTCGTCGCCTGCCGCCGGACGCTGGCCGCGCTGGCCCGTACGGCCCGGGCCAACGGCCGCTGGGACGACCCGGTGCTGCGGCGCAGGCTGGGGCGGCTGCACGGGGAGTTCGGCGCCCTGTGGCGGCTCACCCAGTGGAACGTGAGCGAGTCGACGCGCTCCGGCGGGGTCCCGGGCGTCGGCGGCTCCGTCTTCAAGCTGCGCTACTCGCACGCCCGCCAGGAGCTGTACGACGCGGCCGCCGAGGTGCTGGGCGCGGCGGGCGGGGCGCTGTCGCTGGAGGAGGAGTGGACCCTGGACCGGCTCTCCTCGCTCTCCTACACGATCGCGGCCGGGACCTCGCAGATCCAGCGGAACATCGTCGCCGAGCGGATCCTCGGCCTCCCGAAGGGCCGGTGAGGGACCGTGGACTTCCAGCTGACCGAGGACCAGCGGGACCTGCGCGCGGGCGTGCGGGAGCTGCTGGCGGGGCGGTACGGGCGCGAGGCGCTGCGGGCGTCGGTGGACGCGGCCGAGCGGGGCGGCGCGGGCGTGGTCGACCGGGAGCTGTGGCGGGAGCTGGGCGAGGCCGGGTTCTTCGCGCTGCGGCTGCCGGAGGGCGGCCCGGACGGGGGCGTGGGGCTCGGGCTCGCGGAGGCGGTGCTGGTCTTCGAGGAGGCCGGGCGGGTGCTGCTGCCGGGGCCGCTGGTGGCCACGCACCTGGCGGCGGGTGTGGTGCCGGGCGCGGCGCGGGGGACGGCGGTGGTGACGGCCTTCGACCTGGACGGGCCCTTCGTCGCCTACCTGGGCGAGGCGGACGCGGTGCTGGGGGCGGGGGACGTCCCGGGCGGCCTCGCGGGTGACGTCCCGGGCGCCCCCGCGGGCGACCTCGCGGAGGGCGCGGAGCCGGGGGGTGCCCGGGCGCCGGTGCGGTCCGTGGATCCGCTGACGCCCCTGTACCGGACGCGGGGGCGGGGCTCCGCCGGCGCGCCGTCCGCCGCGCTGCGGGACGAGGGGGCCCTGCTGACGGCCGCCCTCCAGGTGGGCAGCGCGCTGCGGACCTGCGAGCTGGCGGTCCGGTACGCGAAGGAGCGCGAGCAGTTCGGGCAGCCGATCGGGGCCTTCCAGTCGGTCAAGCACCTGTGCGCGCAGATGTTGGTGCGGGGCGAGGTGGCCCGTACGGCGGTCTACGCGGCGGCGGTGACGGCCGACCCGGGGGAGATCGCGGGCGCCAAGCTGCTGGCCGACGAGGCGGCCGTGGGCAATGCGCGCGACTGCCTCCAGGTGCATGGTGGGATGGGGTTCACCTGGGAGGCGGACGTGCACCTGCACCTGAAGCGGGCGTGGGTGCGGGCCGAGCAGTGGCGCACGGCGGCCGAGGCGGAGGAAGTGCTGGCGCGGGAGCTGGGCGCCCTGCCGGGACCGTAGCGCTGTAACGGGTGGGACGGCGCAGGACGCATGTCCGATTACGGAGAGTTGATATCGGTTTGTGTCCTTCGCCCACCTCGCTACGGACCGGAGTCGGTCGCGTGCTCCGGTACGCTCCGACGAATGCGAGCGGTTGAGCGGCGCGGGCGTCGCACAGTATGCAGCACGCCTACTCCTTCGCGCTGGAATATGCCCGAAGCGCTTGTTGTGGTGACTGTATGTCAACCATGCTGCTCGGCAAGGGGATCACGGACCGTGATCCCGTACTGTCGCGAGGCGATGTGTCCGCCGGTTCGGGTGGTGTGAGCGGTGCAGGTGCTTCAGGTTCAGCTTGAGGTCGGGCCGGATCCCGCAGAGGTCGGCCGAGCGCGCAGGTGGGCCCGGTCCCGCCTGGCCGGATGTGGAATGGGGGACGACGAGCCGCTCGCGGACACCCTGCTCCTGCTGATTTCGGAGCTGGTCACCAACGCGGTGGTGCACACCGGTTGCCCGGCCGTGCTGCGGATGCTCTTCGGCGGCCCGGCGGTCCGGGTCGAGGTGGCCGACGCGAGCGACCGTCCGCCCGCCCCCCGGCACGCCGACGGGGACGACACCAACGGGCGCGGCCTGGAGCTGGTGGACGGCCTCGCGGATCGCTGGGGCTGGCAGCGCGAGGGCGCCGGGAAGCAGATCTGGTGCGAGATCGACTGCGCCGGGGAGGGCTCCGCGGGGGTCCCCGGCGGGCCCGCCGAGGAAATTTCCGAAAAATGTGACCAGGTACGGGAACCGCGCGTGTACCTCTAACGAGGTGTTGACGGACCGTCATGAATTGATCACCCTTGAGGCAGCGATTCGTCGCGAGGGGACGCCAAGGGCAGACCTTGACGAGTGCGGGTCGTGGGGTGGCGGCTGCCGTGCGGCGCTCGGGGCGTGCACGAATGTACGCCGCCACCCACAGTCGACGCCCCCGGGCGCCGTCCGCGAGGGTCAGAGGATGGCGACCGGGGCGACCGGCGTGCCCGTCCCGCCGACGAAGGGCTCCGGCATCGCGGAGAGCAGGAAGGAATACCGCCGCTCTTCTCCACAGGCTGTGGACAACTTTTCGAGATTCCAGTTCTGTCCCTGGTGCATGCCCATCTCGACCAGGTCGAGGGCGTGCACCGGCAGCCACAGGTTCTCGATCTCCGGCGGGAAGATCTCGAAGGTCAGGGTGTCGTTGGCGACGGCCGCGACGTCCCGCGCGTGGAACCACTCGGGCGTACGGACGGACAGCCCGGGCGACGGATAGCCGTAGCCGTGCTTGTCGCCCGCCAGGTAGACCTGGACCTGCCCGGTGCGCACCAGCACGATGTCGCCGGGCCGGACCGTGACCCCGCCGAACTCCTCCGCCTCCACCAGGTCCTCCGGGGTCACCGCGTGCCCGCCCGGCAGCCGGTCCAGGCCCTTGGCGCGGGCCACGTCCAGCAGCACCCCGCGCGAGACGATGTGGCCGGCCTTGTCGATGCCGCTGAACTGGGCGCGGGAGTGCGCGGTGATGGTGTCGGCGGGGCGCCCGTTGTAGATCTTCCCCGAGTGCGAGACGTGGGTCAGGGCGTCCCAGTGCGTCGCCGACTGCAGGCCCATGGTCACGGCGTCGTCGCTGCACGCCACCGTGCCCGGGCCGAAGATCTCCTGGTTGATCTGCACCATCGTGTGCAGCGGATTGATCCGGCCCGGGATCATGCCCGCCTGGACGCCGTCCTCCTTCAGGGGGAGGGCGAGCGGGATCCTGCGCCCGGTGCGGATCTCGGCGGCGGCCGCGCGCACCACCTCGTCGGTGATCAGGTTCAGGGTGCCGATCTCGTCGTCGGCGCCCCAGCGTCCCCAGTTGTTGACGCGCTTGGCGATGTCGTGGAACTCGGGGGGCAGGCCCATGGGTCGCTCACTCCTTATGGACTGGGGCTTGTGCTGGCGCATCTGACTGCCCATAGAATCTAACGGTCCGTCAGAAACAGCGGGAAGGGGCCGGGCATGGGGAACTTCTTGGCAGGCAAGGTCGTCGCCGTCACGGGTGCGGGCCGGGGCATCGGGCGGGCGGTCGCGCTCGCGGCCGCCGCCGAGGGCGCCAAGGTCGTCGTCAACGACTACGGCGTCGGCATCGAGGGCGGCGAGCCCACCAGCGAGATAGCCGAGGGCGTGGTGAAGGAGATCCTCGCGGCGGGCGGGGAGGCCGTCGCCGTCGCCGACGACATCTCGACCATGGCGGGCGGCCAGCGCATCGTGGACACCGCGCTCGCGCGCTACGGCCGGATCGACGGCGTCGTCTGCGTCGCGGGCATCCTGCGCGAGCGGATGCTCTTCAACATGTCCGAGGAGGAGTGGGACCCCGTCGTCGCCACCCACCTCAAGGGCACCTTCACCGTCTTCCGCGCCGCATCCGCCGTCATGCGCAAGCAGGGGAGCGGCACGCTCATCGGCTTCACCAGCGGCAACCACCAGGGCTCGGTCGCCCAGGCCAACTACAGCGCCGCCAAGGGCGGGATCATCTCCCTCGTCCGCTCCGCCGCCCTCGGCCTGAGCCGCTACGGCGTCACCGCCAACGCCGTCGCCCCCGTCGCCCGGACCCGGATGTCGGCGAACGTGCCGATGGAACTCAAGGAGATCGGCGAACCGGAGGACGTGGCCGCACTGGTCACCTACCTGCTCAGCGACCGGGCCGTCGCCGTCGCCGGCGAGAAGATCACCGGCCAGGTGTACACGATCGCCGGACCCAAGATCGCGGTCTGGGCGCAGCCGCGCGAACTGCGCGCCGGATACGCCGAGGGGTCCTGGACCCCCGAGAAGATCGCCGACTTCCTCCCGGGGACCGTCGGCACCGACCCCATGCCGATGCTGGCGCAGCTGGAGGCCATGGCCAAGGCGGCGGCCGCCAAGGACCGCCCCAACGCGTAGGAGCTCCCATGGACTTCGGCTTCGGGGCGGCGGACGAGGAGCTGCGCGCCGACGCGCGGCACTGGCTCCGCGGCCACCTCGTGGGACCGTACGCGCGGGCCCGCGGCCTCGGCGGGCCCGGCAGCGAGCACGAGGGCGTGGCCGAGCGCCGCGCCTGGGAGCGCGAGCTCGGCCGGGGCGGCTGGATCGGCCAGGGCTGGGACGTGCCCGACGGCGCCTACGGGCAGCGCCGGCTCTCCCTCACCGGGCAGGTCGTGTGGGCCGAGGAGTACGCGGCGCTGCGCGCGCCCGGCCGGGTCGGCCACATCGGCGAGAACCTCCTCGCGCCGACACTGATCGCCCACGGCTCCCGGGAGCAGCGGGACCGCTTCCTGCCCGGCATCGCCCGCGGCGAGGAGCTGTGGTGCCAGGGCTACAGCGAACCGGGCGCGGGCTCCGACCTCGCCGGGATCCGCACGAGCGCCGTGCGGGACCCGGCGGACGGCCGCCACCGCGTCACCGGCCAGAAGATCTGGACCTCGCTGGCACAGGACGCCGACTGGTGCTTCGTGCTCGCCCGCACCGAAGCCGGCTCGCGGCGCCATCACGGGCTGTCCTTCCTCCTCCTCCCGATGGACCAGCCGGGCCGGATCGAGGTCCGGCCCATCCGGCAGATGTCGGGGACCGCCGAATTCAACGAGGTCTTCTTCGACGGCGCCGAAGCCCACGAGGTGGTCGGCGGCGAGGGCAACGGCTGGGCCGTCGCCATGGGCCTGCTCGCCCTGGAACGCGGGGTCTCCACCCTGGTCCAGCAGATCGGCTTCGCCGCCGAACTGGAGCGGGTGGTCGCCGCGTTCCTGACCTCCGCGCAGGCCGCTGACCCGGTCCTGCGCGACCGGCTGGTCACCCAGTGGGCCGAGCTGCGCACCATGCGGTGGCACGCGCTGCGCACCCTGGGCGCGGCCGCGCCGGACGCGGGCGCGCCCAGCGTGGCCAAGCTGCTGTGGGGCGGCTGGCACCGGCGGCTCGGCGAGCTCGCGGTCGCGGTGCGCGGCGCGGCGGCCACGGCCGGGCCCGCGCCGTGGGGGCGCGGGACTCCGTACGAGCTGGGCCTCGACGAGGCGCAGCGGCTGTTCCTGTTCACCCGCGCCGACACGATCTACGGCGGTTCGGACGAGATCCAGCGGAACATCATCGCCGAGCGCGTGCTCGGCCTGCCTAAGGAGTCCAGGTGAGAGGCGTCGTGTTCGACGGCAAGCAGGCCCAGGTGGTCGACGACCTGGAGGTGCGCGGTCCCGGGCCGGGCGAGGTGCTCGTCGCCATCAAGGCGGCCGGGCTGTGCCACAGCGACCTGTCGGTGATCGACGGGACGATCCCCTTCCCGCCGCCGGTGGTCCTCGGGCACGAGGGCGCCGGCGTCGTGGAGGCGGTCGGCTCCGGGGTCACGCACGTGGGGCCCGGCGACCACGTCTCGCTCTCCACCCTCGCGAACTGCGGCGCGTGCGCCGACTGCGACCGGGGCAGGCCGACGATGTGCCGCAAGGCGATCGGCATGCCGGGGCAGCCCTTCTCGCGCGGCGGCGAGCCGCTCTACCAGTTCGCGTCCAACTCGGCCTTCGCCGAGCGGACGATCGTCAGGGCCGTCCAGGCCGTGAAGATCCCCGCGGACATCCCCTTCACCTCGGCCGCGCTGATCGGCTGCGGGGTCCTGACCGGGGTCGGCGCGGTGCTGAACCGGGCCAAGGTCGACCGCGGCGAGTCGGTGGTCGTCATCGGCACCGGCGGGATCGGGCTGAACGTCCTCCAGGGGGCCCGCATCGCGGGCGCGACGACCATCGTGGCCGTGGACGCCAATCCGGCGAAGGAGGCGGTGGCCCGGCAGTTCGGCGCCACGCACTTCATCGACGCCTCGGCGGTCGCGGACTCCTCGGCGGCGGTCCGCGAGATCCTCCCGACGGGGGCGGACCACGCCTTCGAGTGCGTGGGCAACGTCAAGCTGATCCGCCAGGCGATCGACCTGCTCGACCGCCACGGCCAGGCGATCCTGCTGGGCGTGCCGGGCTTCAAGGAGGAGGCGTCGTTCCAGGTCTCCTCCATGTACCTCGACAAGACGGTCATGGGCTGCCGCTACGGCTCCTCCCGCCCCCAGCGCGACATCGCCCTCTACGCGGAGCTGTACCGCCAGGGCCGCCTGCTGCTGGACGAACTGGTCACCGAGACCTACCCGGTCGAGGACTTCGCCAAGGCGGCGGACGACGCCCACCACGGGCGCGTGGCCCGGGGGGTCCTGACCTTCTGAGGGGCGGGGGTGGGGCCCCCTATGGTCCCGCCCCCGCTTACTGCCGTCCCGGTCGGGGGGTGTTCCAGGGGCGGAGCTTCTCCGGGTTGCGGACGGCCCAGATACGGCTGACACGGCCGTCGTCCGTGAGGCCGAAGGCCGCCACGGTCACCGTCACGCCGGAGTGCTGGGCGACCAGCCCGGGCACGCCGTTGACCGTCCGTTCCAGGAGGGTCAGCCCGGGGGCCCTGTCGGCGATGTGGATCAGGTACGCGGCGATCCGCTCGCTGCCCTCGACCGGGTGCAGCACGGCGCCGACCAGGCCGCCGCCGTCGGCGGCCATCGTGGCGTCGGGGTCGAGGAGGCCGACGAGGGCCTCTATGTCCTTGGCCTCCCAGGCTTCCTTGAAGTGCCGGACCAGGACGGCCTGCCCGGACCGCCCGGCCGCGGGGAGCGGCGGCACCTGCGCGGAGCGCACCCGCCGGCGGGCCGAGGTCGCCAACTGCCGGCAGGCCGCGGACGTACGGCCGACGATGTCGGAGATCTCGCCGAAGGGGTACCGGAAGACGTCGTGCAGGACGAACGCCACGCGCTCGGCCGGGGTCATCGACTCCAGCACGACGAGGAACGCCATGTTCACCGACTCGTCCAGGGTGACCCGGTCGGCGGGGTCGTCCGGCAGGTCCCCGCCGCCCGTCCGACCGCTGAACCACTCCGTACGGTCGGGCAACGGCTCGGGTATCCACTCGCCGACGTAGCGCTCGCGCCGGACCCGCGCCGAGCCGAGCACGTCCAGGCAGATCCGCCCGGCGACCGTCGTCAGCCAGGCGCCCGGGGACTCGACCGCCTCCTGCCGCTGCGGGGACATCGCGTACCAGCGGGCGTAGGTCTCCTGCACGGCGTCCTCGGCCTCGGCCAGCGAACCGAGCAGCTGGTAGGCGAGGTTGGTGAGCCGGCGCCGCTCGCCGACGATGAGGCTCAGGCCGCGGTCGGCGCTGCGGGTGGAGCTGCGGGCGGTGTTGCCGCTGGTCATGGCGCTCACCTCACATTTCGCGGGCCCGTCTCGTCGGACCATCGAGAGAGTACCGATCCACCGCCGTGAGGCAGACGAGGGGACCGCATCATGAGCACGCACGCGACGGCAACACCGGTGGGACCGACCGAAGTTCCCGGCGAGGTGCGCGAGGGTTCGGGCGGGTTCGCGCGGTTCGTACAGGTCTCGATCGCCCTCCAGACCCTGTCGATCTTCTTCCAGGCGTCCACCGCGGGACTGCTGCTGGCCACGTCCTACGGCGAGACGCTGCACGGAGTCGGAGCGCGCGTGATGTACGGCGCCTCGATGCTGTACCTGCTCGCCGCGGTCCTGGCGTGGCGGCCGGGAGGCGGCTCGGCGCGCCCGACCCTGTACGCGTCGGGCTTCCTCGTCCTCGCCTCGGTCCAGGTGGTGCTCGGCATCGCGCACGTGCCGACGTACCACGTGCCGCTGGGCGTCCTCATGTTCGGCCTGAGCGTGCTGGACCTGGGCCGGGTGCTCCTCGTCCGCCCGCGGGCGCGGGTCACTGGCTGAGGCGGCCGAACTTCCCCTTGTGGAAGAGCAGCGGGCCGTCCTCGCCCGCGGCGCCCATCGCCTCGACGCGACCGACGACGATCAGGTGGTCGCCCCCGGTGTGCACGGCGTGGATGCGGCAGTCGATCCACGCCGGTACGGCGTCCAGCTGGGGCGAGCCGGTCACGGGGGCGGGGTGGTGGACCACCCCGGCGAACTTGTCGGCCCCGCTGACCGCGAACGCCCGGCACAGCAGGCCCTGTTCGGCCCCCAGGATGTTGACGCAGAACACTCCGGCGCGCGCGATCCGCGGCCAGGTGGTCGACGTGCGGGCGACCATGAAGGTCACCAGCGGCGGGTCGAGCGACAGCGACGCGAAGGACTGGCAGGCGAACCCCGCCGGGGTCTCCTCGCCCTCCGCGGCGGGCGCGGTGATGATCGTGACACCGCTGGCGAAGTTGCCCATGACGGACCGGAATTCGGCCGGATCGATGGGCGCGCGCTCGTCCTCGCCGACGGCCCGCAGCTCGGGGCGCGGATGCGCGTCGACGCCGGCGGGGGAGGTGGCGGATCCGGGGTGCCCGGCGGACCTGAGGTATCGGACGACGGTGGCCGCCATCCCTGCGTGTCCCATCACGAGGACGATTGAACCTGACGGGGTGTCAGATGGGAAGGGGCGGGGAGGGGTGCGGACGTGCGTGCGGGCGCGGGCATGTAGGGTCCGGTTGAATTGAACGCGTTCAGGTGGTGAGTGGGGGCTCCGGGTGACGGATGGGTCGGCAGGTGCGGAAGAGGGGGCCGCGAGGAACCCCCGTGAGGTCCAGATCCTGCAGGGCGGCGGCGCGATCGCGGCGGCCCAGATCGCCATGTGGGGGCTGTGGCTCCTCGTCACCAGTGGCACCCGGGACGACTACGACGCCGGGGGCGACGTCGTGTGGTTCCCGGCCCCCTGCTTCCTTCCCGTTCTTGCGGTCGTCGGCGGCTTCGTGCACGCCGTCGTCTGCACCTGGCCGGTGGTCGGCCTTGCCCGGCTCGGCGCGACCCGGACGCGGATGCGGGCCGAGTGGTGGATGGGTGCGGGGCTCGTACTGCTGGCTGCGGGCTACGCCTGGCCCCTCGGCCAGATAGCCGGATCGCGCTACGGGGAGGCGTGGGCCGCAGCCGCCGCCTTCGGCACGCTCCCGCTGGCGGGGGTCGCGTACGCCGCACGGCGTGGGATCCCCGGGTCGGCGATGGTGCGGGCGGTGGGCTGGGCCCTGGGCTTCGGTCTGCTGGCCGGCTTCGGCGGCGGTATCGCTGCCGACAAGGCGGGATGGCTGCCGCCGTACGAACCGCCCCGGCTGGAGCGTACGGAGTACGTCGCCCAGTGGACCGGCGACGACGGGGCGCGCCTGACCCTGCGGGCGGACGGCTCCGCCGTCGCGCAGCGGCTGCCGCTGCCCTGGCCGGCGCAGGGGAGCGGTACCTCGTACTGCTCGGGAACGGGATCCTGGCAGTTCCGGGAGGAGGGCTCCGAGGGGCGCCACGAGACCCGCTTCTCGCGCGATGGCATCGCCCTGACCCTCCCTTCGTGCGGGGGCGGCGACCAGGACTGGAAGGTGGCGGGCACGAGCGAGCGCCCCGAGCTGTTCGCCGTGGCCGGCGCGGAGGCGGACGACGTCCGGATCCTGCGGCGCGGGTGAGCGCTCAGGAGGTCACCACGCAGAACTCGTTCCCTTCGGGGTCGCGCATGGTCTGGAAGGACCCCTGGTCGTCGGTGACGGTCCCACCCGTCCGGACCGCCCCCAGCGCGACCGCCGAGGCGATGGCGGCCTCGATGCCGTCCGCGTCATCCGCGCGGATGTCGAGGTGCAGGCGGTTCTTCCCGGCCTTCTCCTCGGGCACGGGCTGAAAGGCCACCCGCAGACCCCCGGGCAGGTCGACGTGCGACCACCCACGAGCCCGATCGACCGGCTCCCCACCGAGCAACGCGGCCCAGAACCGCACCAACGACCGCGGGTCGAGGCTGTCCACGACCAGCTGATGCAGGTGGGGGCGGGGGCGGGGGGTCCGGGGTGTGGGGGTGTCGGCCATGGGGCGAGGGTAGGCGGTGGGGAGGCACGCGGCTTCGCCGCGGTTGCCTGTGGCTTCGAGCGGGGCGGGGTCGGGGAGGTCCCGGGGGCTGCCCGCCAGTTCCACTGTCTCTCCGTGTCGGGGCGACCTGTCAAGGGCGCTCCTTCGTCGCGTCGCTACGCGATGTCGCTGCGCTCCACCCTTGACAGGCCACCCCGTCACGGAAAGCCAAGAACTGTCGGGAAGCCCCCGGAGGAAGGGCAGGGGGGACCTTTCCCATGCGGCTGGATTCCGGGCAGTGAGGCCGGGGCCTTGAGCGCGGCCCTACCGCGCCCTCCGGGCGACAAGACAACGACCACAAGCGACAAGCCACAAGCCACAAGAGCGCATTCAGATCGCTACGTGGTCTCGGCCGGCTCGGCGGCCCCGGACCGGCCGTGGCTGGTCTGCTCGTAGGCCGCCCACGATCGCTACGGAGGTGCTGTGGGAGAGCGTCTGCGGCTCGGAACTCGGTGAAACCGAGCAATGGACGGGTCGGAGTCCCTTTCGCCCGCACACGTGGGGCGCGAATCCCCCAAAATGGGGCATCGAGAGCCTCTCGAGGCCCTCTCTTTCTTCGCCCAGGGTGCTATCAGGTGCTACCAGGTGTTTTCAGGTCCTATCAGGTGGGCCTGCTATGCATTCTCGGCGGTACCGAACGGAACGGACCGCTATTCGTCGGACAACTCCTCGGCGAGGATCTCTATGTTCTCGCTCGGTCCGATGATGGTCAGCCACTGCAATGGGCAGCGGTTGAGGTGATGTTGGAGGAGATGGTGGGCTTGGGCCGGCCATGGTCCGTACTGGGGTAGTTCTTGCACGAGGATCTCGTCCACGAAGCTGCCGTCCGGGTCGCCCAGGTCCGCTCGCGCGTGCACGATGCCCATAAGGCGCAAGGTCGCGGTGGCGCTGTCCGAACTCAGCTCGATGACGGGCTCGCTGGGCCGTAGATCGGTCCGAAGGACGATCGACGTCATCCAGTAGAAATGGCCCCGCAGTTGTTCAAGGCTCACGCCTGCACACTAATCCCGAGAACGCCGAGCCCCACCAGCCCGCAACAACTCGCAGACGCCTTTCTCGGAGGAGCGCGTAGCGATCTGACCGCGCGATCTGACCACGCGCTTGTGGCTTGTCTGGCCTGTGGTCGTTGTCTTGTCGCCCGGAGGGCGCGGTAGGGCCGCGCTCAAGGCCCCGGCCTCACTGCCCGGAATCCAGCCGCATGGGAAAGGTCCCCCCTGCCCTTCCTCCGGGGGCTTCCCGACAGTTCTTGGCTTTCCGTGACGGGGTGGCCTGTCAAGGGTGGCCGCAGGCCATCGCGTAGCGACGCGACCGCAGGGAGCGCCCTTGACAGGTCGCCCCGGCACGGAGAGACAGTGGAACTGGCGGGCAGCCCCCGGATCCTCCCCGACCCCGCCCCGCCGAAGCCACAGGCAACCGCGGCGAAGCCGCGCCCACCCCCCCACCTCAAGACCTACCCCCCACGTACGGGTTGGGCTGACTCGGGCCTGCTACTCATGGGTGATTGACGCTACCCCGGCCCTCAGGGCGATGATCGTTGGTGTCGGAGCAGGCATCAGAGCCGGCGTTGGAGCAGGTGGGGGAGGGGCTGGGCGGCATGTGGGGCAAGTGGATCGAATGTGGGGTGCCGGCGGGCGCGCGGGAGTTGTTTTCCGCGGGGCAGGGCGCTTGGGCGGTGATCGGTGACCAGCCGGGGTTGGTCGGGCAGGTGGGTGGTTGGGACGCGGCCAGGGGTCGTGCCCATGTTCTGGGGCTGTGGCGGGACGAAGAGGCGTACGGACGGTTCATGGAGGACCGTCACGACGAGGTGTTCGCGGGGAGCGGGCAGGAGGGCGGCTACACCGCCATCGAGACGGCCGCCGGTGCGACCGTCCTGGAGATGGCGGGGGATGCGGCGGATCTGGCGCAGGCGCTCGACGGTGCGACGCTGCTGAGGGTCGCCGACTGCCTCGTGATCCCCGGCCGTGAGGAGCGCTTCATGGCGGTGCAGCGGGAGGTGTGGGCGCCCGGGATGGCGGCGGCCGGCGGCATGCTCGCGGGAGTCGTCACGCGGCTCGGCTTGCAGCGCTACCTGGTCACGACCCTGTGGTCCGGCCCGGAGGCGCACGAGCGGTACGCCACCGCGCACCTGCCGGCCTTGCTCGCTCGTGCGGGTCTGCGTGAGGATCTCCGCTCGACGACCGGTCACCTCATACCCCTGGAGCCCCGTTGGCGGGTCCTGCCGGTGGCCGTGCCCGCATGGGGCGGGGTACCTCCGGGCGAGTGAATGCGGGTGGGTGGGGCAGGGGTAGGCGGCGTGGCGGGGGTGCTCGGGCGTGTAGTCGTACGTACGCGTAGCCCTCGTGGGCGAGCCCTCACCCGTACGTCACCGCACCTCACCGCACCCGCATCGCAGGAGGAACCCATGCTCGGTACCGACTACCGCACCGGATCGCCCAACTGGATCGACCTCGGCAGCCCGGACATCCCGCGGGCGGCGGCCTTCTACCGGGCGGTGTTCGGCTGGGAGTTCCACCTGCTCGGGCCCGAGACGGGCGGGTACGGCTTCTTCCAGGTGGACGGGAAGACCGTGGCGGCCGTCGGGTCGCTGGATCCGGGTGCGACCTCCGCGTGGACCGCGTACTTCAAGACGGAGGACACGGACGCGACCACCCAGGCCGTGCGGGACGGCGGCGGCACGGTGCGCGTCGAGCCGATGGACGTCATGGGTGAGGGATGGCTCGCTCAGTACACCGATCAGCAGGGCGCGGACTTCGCCGTCTGGAAGCCGGGCAAGACGGCGGGGCTGGGCCTGACGTCGGTCGACAACACCGTGTGTTGGGTGGAGTTGCATGTGGCCGATCCGGTCGCGGCCGTCACGTTCTACCGCGACCTCTTCGGCTGGCGTTCGCAGGAGATGAACGTGCCCGGGATGACCTATCGGGTGGTGAGCATCGCCGACGGGGACCAGCAGGACGGGTCCTTCGGCGGGGTGGCGCCGCTGATGGAGGGGGAGACGAACGCGCGCTGGGTGCCGTACTTCGCCGTGGCCGATGTGGACGCGGTGGTGGACACCGCGCGCACCAGTGGGGGTTCCGTGCTGATGCCCGGTGCCGACGTGCCGGACGTCGGGCGGATCGCCTGGCTGGCGGACCCGAGCGGGGCGGTCTTCGCGCTGCTCAAGCCCAACCCGCGGCAGGGCTGACCTCCGGTCCCGCCCCGGCTGTCGGGGCCGGGGCGGGGTGGTGGGTCGGCGGTGGTGTCAGACGCCCCGGTACTTCGGGGTGCGGCGTTCTACGAAGCTGGCCACGCCTTCGTTGGCGTCCGCCGTGGTCATGTTGAGTTCCTGGGCGGTGGCTTCGGCGGCCAGTGCGGTGGCGCGGTCGCCGTCCAGGGAGGCGTTGACCAGTTGTTTGGTCAGGGCCAGGGCGCGGGTGGGGCCCTGGGCCAGGCGCTCCGCCCACTCCCGGGCGGTGCTCGTCAGGTCGTCGGCGGGGACGACGCGGTTGACCAGGCCGAGGCGTTCCGCGTCGGCGGCGGGGAGGGCATCGCCGAAGAACATCAGCTCCTTGGCCTTCTGCGGGCCGATGAGTCGGGGGAGCAGGTAGGCGCCGCCGCCGTCGGGGACCAGGCCGCGGCGGACGAAGACCTCGATGAAGCGGGCCGAGTCGGCGGCGAGCACGAGGTCGCAGGCGAAGGCGAGGTGGGCGCCGATGCCGGCGGCGGTGCCGTTGACCGCGGCGATGACGGGCTTCTCGCAGTCCATGACGGAGGTGATGAACCGCTGGGCACCGTTTCGGATCATGCGGGCCACGTCGCCCGCGACCCGTTCGCCGGTCGGGGCGGGGGAGCCGCGCAGGTCGGCGCCGGCGCAGAAGCCCTTGCCGGTGGCGGTGATGACGACGGCGCGGACGGCCGGGTCGGCGGAGGCGTCGGCGAGCAGGGTCATGATGTGCTCGCGTTGGTCCCAGGTGAGGGCGTTCATGGCGTCGGGGCGGTTCAGCGTGATCCAGGAGACGCCGTTCTCGGTGTGGTGCAGGACCTCGTGCATGGGGTTCGTCGCTCCAAGGCGTCGGCGGGAGGCGCTCAGCGGCAGATGGCGAGGGCGTCGAGGGCCACGGCGCCCTGGCCGCGGGGGAGGACCATGAGGGGGTTGATGTCGAGTTCGGCGAGTTCGCCGCCGAGTTCCAGGGCCATCCGTTGGACCCGCAGGATGACCTCCACCAGTGCCTCGACGTCGGCGGGCGGGGCCCCGCGTACTCCCTCCAGGAGGGCGTGGCCGCGGAGTTCGCCCAGCATGGCGCGGGCCTGGTCCTCGCCGAAGGGCGGGACGCGGACGGTGGTGTCGTTGAGGATCTCGACGAGCACCCCGCCCAGGCCGACGGTGACGGTGGGGCCGAAGAGGTCGTCCTGGGTGACGCCGACGACCATCTCGACGCCCTTCTCCACCATCTGGCAGACGAGGACGCCGTCGAGGGGGATGTTCTCGAAGCGGGCGATGTCGGTCAGTTCGCGGTAGGCGTCGCGTATCTGGCTGGCGGAGGTGAGGCCGACCTTGACCAGGCCGAGTTCGGTCTTGTGGGCGAGCTGCGGGCCCGAGGCCTTCATCACCACCGGGTAGCCGACGAGCCCGGCCGCGCGGACGGCGGCCGCGGCGCTGGTGACCAGCTGTTCGCGCGGGACCCGGATGCCGTAGGCGCGCAGCAGCTGCTTCGCGGCGTGCTCGCTCAGCTGCTGGCCGGGCCGCATGAGGGCCTGGGCCTTGCGGTGGGAGGGGGAGGGGGTGCGGGGGGCGTCGTCGAAGGGGGAGCGGTAGGCGCCGGTGAAGCGGTGGTGGCCGAGGTAGGCCCGTACGGCGGTGATGCAGTTGCCGAAGGTGCGGAAGGTGGCCACGCGGGACGAGCCGAGGAGGGTGGTGCGGTAGGCGTCCTCGGTACCGACGGGGGAGCCCCAGATGACGCAGATGAGCTTGTCGCTCTCCTCGGCGGCGTCGACCAGGTCCTGCGCGAGCTTGTCGCTCATCGGGGGGAACGGCCCGGTGATGGGGCAGATGAGGACGCCCACGGCCGGGTCGGCGAGGATCGCGTCGATGATCTTCCGCCCTCGCCAGTCGCCGACGGGGTGGCCGCCGTTGTCGACGGGGTTGGCGACGTTCAGGTACTCCGGGATCCACTGGTGGAGTTCGTCCTGCTTGGCCTGGCCGAGGGTGGGCAGGCTCAGCCCCGCCTCGGTGGCGAGGTCGGAGAAGTGGGCGCCCGTACCGCCGGAGATGGAGTAGACGACGACGCCGTCGGCCAGCGGCTTGCGCGCGCGGGCCAACAGGGCGGCGGTGTCCTGGAGTTCGTCGAGCCCGTCGACCCGGATCACGCCGAACTGGCGCATGGCCGCGTCCACGACCCGGTCCGCTCCGGTGAGTTTTCCGGTGTGCGAGGCGGCCATGCGCGCGCCGGTCTCGGTGCGGCCCACCTTGACGGCGACGACGGGTACGCCGGCCCGGGCGGCCCGGTCGGCGGCGAGCAGGAAGGACCGGCCGTCCTTGAGCCCCTCGACGTAACAGGCGATCGCCCCGACCTCGGGCTGCTCGGCGAAGTAGGAGATGAAGTCGGAGGTCTCCAGGTCGGCCTCGTTGCCCGTCGGCGCCCAGTGGGAGAGGCGGATGCCCAGCTCCTGGAGGGTGTAGACGGGGCGGCCCTGGTGGCCGGACTGGGTGATCAGCGCGATCGCCGGGCCGTCGAGGTCGTCGCGGAACTCCTCGAAGGCGTTGAGGTTGGTGTTCGGGCCGAGCAGGCGCAGTCCGGAGCGCTGTACGGCGGCGGAGAGCCGGGCCTGGGCGGCCGCGCCCGCGTCGCCGGTCTCGGCGAAGCCGGAGGCGAAGGCGACCGCGAACTTGACCTTGGATTCGGCGAGTTCCTCGATGACGGGGAGCGGGTCGGCGACCAGCAGCACCGCCAGGTCCACCTGTTCGGGTAGGTCGGCGACGGAGGCGTGGCAGTCCAGGCCGAAGACCGTGGTGCGGGTGGGGTGTACGGGGTGCAGGCGGGCGCCGACGCGGTTGGCCCAGGCGATGAGCTGGCGGGTGATGCCGGTGTTGGGGCGCCCCTCGGCGTCGGAGGCGCCGATGACGGCGACGGACTCGGGGCGGAAGAACCGGTCCAGGTCCGGCACGTCCGCGTGCAGCGGTCGGCCGCTGACGTCGACGGCGGTGGCGGCCGGGTCCGCGCCTTCCGCGGCGGGGGCCGTCGTGGAGTGGACGGCGGCCCGCGGGGTCTCGCCGCATGCCTCGACCCTGGCGCGGAAGTGAGTGGTGAGGGTGCCGTGAGTAGATCCAAGCATCGTTCCGCCCGCTTCCCGCTCGATGACTGCCTCGTTGACTGCCTCGGTGAGGGCCTGGGGGCCCTGCCCGCCCGACGGCCTTGACCGCCTTGCCGGCCGTCGCGGTGGCCGCTGGGTGCGCGGCGACCGTCACGTAACTGACGCATGGTCAGGTTACTGAACTGACGGGCCGTCAGGAACAGGGCTGCGCAGGAAAGCTGGTGCGTGGGTTTGGTGAAGGTGGCGGGGAGTGCGGCGGGAGGCGGCTCAGGCGAGGTGGCGCGGGAGGGCTTTGGCCATCTTTTCGGCGTCCAGGGCCAGCTCCCGCAGCATTCCACTGATCGGGTTGGTGAAACCGGTGAAATACAGCCCCGGGGCCGAAACGGGGCTGCGCCCGGCCCGCGCGAGCGGGCGGCCGCGCCCGTCGAGCACGTCGAGGTGCCCGACCAGCCCCTCCAGGGCGCGGCGGTAGCCGGTCGCCGCGATCACCACGTCCGGAGCGATCCGGGAGCCGTCCGCCAGGACCACCTCGGCGCCGTCGAAGGACTCGACGGCGGCGACCGGTACGACGGTGCGCGCGCGGACCGCGTCGATCAGGCCGACGTCCTGGACGGGGATCGCGCCCTCGCGGACCCGGCTGTAGAGGCCGGTGGTCGGGCGCGGGAGCCCGTACGCCGACAGGTCCGGCACGGACGCCTTCGCGACGAGGGCGCCGAGCCGGTCGACGAGCCGGACGGGCAGCCGGCGGACCAGGATGCCGGTGCGCTGGGCGGGCCAGCCGGCGGTGGAGCGGCGCACGATGTGCGGGGCGGTGCGCACGGCGAGGCGGACGCTCGCGGCCCGCCGGTCGCCGGTATCGCCGGCGTCGGCGGCCCCGCGCCCGCGCCTCTTCCGGCGCCGGTCGACGCCGCCCTCGGTGAGGTCCACGGCGATCTCGGCGCCCGTGTTGCCGACCCCGACGACGAGGACGTCGAGGCCCGCGAAGGGGGCGGCGTCGCGGTACTCGCTCGCGTGCAGCAGCCGCCCGGTGTACGTGCCCGCGCCCGGCCAGTCGGGCAGTGCGGGGGTGTGGTTGAAGCCGGTGGCGACGACCACGGCGGCGGCGGCCAACTCCCGGCCGCCGGTGGCGTGCAGGGTCCAACCGCCGGCCTCCGACGCTCCGGCTCCGGCTGCGGCTCCGGGGTCGGGGGCGCGGTCGATGCGGGTGACCTCGACGCCGGTGATGATCTCCAGCTCGTGGTGCTCGGCGTACTTCTCCAGGTAGCGCACCACGTCGTCGCGCGAGACCCAGCGCCCGAAGCGGCGCGGTATGCGCAGCCCCGGGAGGCCGGAGAGGCGGCGCGTGGTGTGCAGGTGGAGCCGGTCGTAGTGGCCTCGCCAGGAGGTGGCGACCCGGTCCGACTTCTCGATCACCACGGCCCGGACGCCCCGGGCGCGCAGCGCGGCGGCGACGGCGAGGCCGCCCGGCCCGGCGCCGATCACGTACACGGGGCGGGGCTGGGTCGTCATGTCGGGCTGTGCGGGCGCTCCAGGCATGAGGTGTGAGCGTATCGCCGGGAGGGGCCGGTGGGTCTCGGACGAGGAGGGAATCGGTTGCGGATCGGTCACGGGCGTCGGTCACGGGCCTCGGTCCCGGCGCGGGTGCGGGTCCGGCGCGCCTCGTCGGTGCCCCCCCGGAGCGTGCTCCTGCTGTGCGGGCCCTTGCGGGAAGGCGGCGCATCCGGTGAACTGACGTACCGTCAGATAGGGCGGGTTGTTGAGGGTGGAGGGACTGCCGCATGCAGAGCGTCTGGCTCAGTGGGGCCGAATGGCTCGCCGTGCTCCGGATCGGCCTCGGCCTGTGGTGGCTGGAGAGCTGGCGGCACAAGGACAAGAAGGGCTGGTTCGAGCGCGGCACGGGCATCGCCTGGGCGGCGGACGTCGCGGGCAAGCACCGCTGGGGCTTCGTCCGCGGCGGCTTCGACGCGGTGGTCAAACCGCGGCCGAAGGTGATGGCGTACGTCGTCGTCTACGCCGAACTCGCCCTGGGGTTGGGGCTGGTCGCGGGATTCCTCACGCCCGTCGCGCTGGTCGCGGGCCTGCTGTTGAACCTGCTGTACCTGGTGCTGATGATCCACGACTGGGCCGAGCAGGGGCAGAACGCCATGATGGCGCTCATCTCGTTCGTCGCGCTGGTGACGATGAGCTGGCAGGTCTGGTCCCTCGACGCGGCGATCGGACTCTTCCTGTGAGCGGGGCGCGGGCCGCGGGCCCCGCCCGTTTCGACCTGCCCGAGGTCGACGACTTCACCCGCCCCTACTGGGACGCGGCGGCCGACGGACGGCTCCTGCTGCGCCGCTGCGCCGACTGCGACCGGGCCCACCACTACCCGCGCGAGTTCTGCCCGCACTGCTGGGCGGGCGAGGACCGGGTGGCCTGGGAGCCGGCGAGCGGCCGGGCGACCCTCTACACCTGGTCGGTGGTGCACCGGAACGACCTGCCGCCCTTCGGCGCCCGGGTTCCTTACGTCGCGGCCGTGGTCGACCTCGCGGAAGGACCCCGGATGATGACCGAGGTCGTCGACTGCGCGGCGGACGCCCTGCGCGTCGGGATGCCGCTGGAGGTCGCCTTCCGCGTCGAGGGAGAGGGCGAGGCCGCGGTCTCCGTGGCGGTGTTCCGACCCGCGGGCGGTGCGCCCTAAGCGCGCGGCTCGGCGGGGGGCGGGGGCGGGGCGCCGTGGCGGTGGAGGACGATCAGGAGGCGCCACGCGTCGGTCGCGAGGGTGTGCGGGGGGCCGGCCAGGAGGCCGTGGACCCAGTCCGCCAGGACTCCGGTGAAGGTGGCCGCGACCGCCGAGGCGATCAGTTCCGGGGCGGCGCCGCCCGCCGCGGTGCGCTCGGCCAGGCTGCGCTCGCGCAGCTCCCGGTGCAGGGTGTCGCCCAGCGGGCCGCCGCCGCCCGGGTGCAGCAGGGTGCGGTAGAGGTCCGTGCGGGCGCCGTCGGCCACGTCGTCGAAGAAGGCGGTCAGCGCGGGCGGCGGAGCCGCCGGGTCGGGGGTCCCGCGCCAGGAGTGCAGCGCCTCGACCGCCTCCCGTACCGTCTCGGCGCAGGCGTCCACGGCGAGGTCCTGCACGTCGGTGTAGTGCAGGTAGAACGTGGCCCGGGCGACCCCGGCCCGCCGGACGAGCATCGCCACCGAGATCTCCCGCAGCGGCCGCTCGGCGCACTCCGCGAGCAGTGCCGCGTGCAGCCGTTCCCTGGTCCGGGCGGTCCGCGGGTCGCCGACGGGCCGCGGCCCCATCAGGCGCTCTGCCCGGCGACGAGGACGGCGGCCAGGGCCAGGGCGCCCGGGAGCGCCTGGGCGAGGAGGATCCGGCGGTTGGCGGTGAGGCCGCCGTACACCCCGGCGACGACCACGCAGGCGAGGAAGAAGATCTGGGCGCGGTAGCCGGTGGGGTCGGCGGCGATCAGGCCCCAGACCAGGCCGGCGGCGAGGAATCCGTTGTACAGGCCCTGGTTGGCGGCGAGCGGGGCGGTCGCCTTGGCCATGGCGGCGTCGAAGCCGGACAGGGCGCGGCCCGGGGCCCGCTCCCACAGGAACATCTCCAGCACCAGGATGTAGGCGTGCAGCAGTGCGACGAGTCCGACGAGTACCTGCGCGGTGAGGTGCATGGTCCGGTCCGTCCTTTCCCGATCTCGATCCCAATGATGGACAGGTGTCCAGAGTAAGTGGACACCTGTCCATCTGTCGAGCGGGCCCGCTCAGGGCCAGAGCAGTTCGCGGGTCCAGGCGGAGCCTTCGGGGGTGCGGCGGTAGCGCAGCCGGACGTGCCGGCGCTGCGCGTCGCCCTGGAAGAACTCGACCTCGTCGGCGTCCAGGACGTACCGCGTCCAGGTCGGAGCCGGGGCGTCCGGCTCGGCGGCGGCCCGCTCCCACGCCGCGGCGGAGGCGCGCGCCAGCTCGTCCAGGGAGGCGAGCACCTCGCTCTGGCGCCCGGTGAGCGCGGCGGCGAGCGCGCCGCGCGAGCGTACGGAGAGGTCCGCGCGGCTCTCGGCGGCGCCGGCCGCGCCGACCCGACCGCGGACGCGGACCTGGCGCGCGACGGCGGGCCAGTAGAAGCCGAGCGCGGCGTCGGGGCGGGCCGCGAGCTGGCGGCCCTTGGCGCTGGTGGCGTGGGAGGCGAAGTGCCAGCCGGCGGCGTCGGCGTCGTGCAGCATCACCGTCCGCGCGTCGGGGCGGCCCTCGGCGTCGACCGTGGCCAGCGTCATGGTGTGCGGCTCGATCTGCCCGGCCGCGGCGGCGTGCGTGAACCAGTCGTGGAAGAGCGGCAGCGGTGCGGCCGGGGCGCCGTCCGGGTCGAAGGCGGGTAGCTCGTCCGTGTCCCACACGCGCAGGGAGTGGAGGGTCTCGCGGAACGCGTCATAGGTGGTCATGCGGCCATCGAACACCAGGGGTGGGGCCCGGCCCCCGTGACCGCCCCCGGCCGCGCGCCCTCAGCGCCCCAGGATCACCGTCCCCGAGGAGCAGAACCAGCCGCCCGTGCCCGAGGCGAGGGCGATCTCCGGCAGACGGTCGCCCGGTTTGCGGACCTGGCCGGCGCCCGCCTCGCCGCGCAGCTGGCGCACCGCTTCGACGAGGAGGAAGAGGCCGCGCATGCCCGGGTGGCAGGCGGAGAGGCCGCCGCCGTCGGTGTTGACCGGCAGTTCCCCGTCCCGCAGCAGGCGGCCCTTCTCGACGAAGGCGCCGCCCTCGCCCTTGGCGCAGAAGCCGAGGTCCTCCAGCGTGACCAGGGTCATGTAGGTGAAGGCGTCGTAGAGTTCGGCGACGTCGACGTCCGCCGGGGTCACCCCCGCGCGCTCGAAGGCCAGTCGGCCCGAGACGGCCGCCGGGGAGACGGTGAAGTCGTCCCACTCGGACATCGTGGTGTGCGAGACGGCCGTGCCGGTGCCGAGCACCCACACCGGCGCCTTCGCCGTGTCGGGCACCAGGTCCTCCGCCACCAGCAGGACGGCGCAGCCGCCGTCCGAGCGGATGCAGCAGTGCAGCTTCGTGAAGGGGTCCGCGATCATGTCGCCGGAGAGGACCTCCTCGACGGTGACGGGGTCGCGGAACATGGCGTCCGGGTTGGTCGCGGCGTTGGCCCGGGCCTGGACGGCCACCGAGGCCAACTGCTCCAGTGTGGTGCCGTATTCGTGCATGTGCCGCCGGGCGGCCATCGCGTACTTGGCGACGAGCGTGTGCCCGTACGGCACCTCGAACTGCAGCGGTCCGCGCGCGCCGAAGGAGAGGTTGGAGGTGCGCCGGCGCGCCTTGATGTCGGCGCGGGCGGTGGATCCGTAGACCAGGAGCACGGCATTGGCGTGGCCCGCCGCGATGGCGTCGGCGGCGTGGGCCGCCATCACCTCCCAGGTCGAGCCGCCGACCGAGGTGGAGTCCACCCAGGTGGGGCGCAGCCCCAGGTACTCGGCGACCTCGACCGGCGCGAGGATCCCGAGGCCCGCCGAGGCGAAGCCGTCGATGACCGAGCGCTCCAGCCCGGAGTCGGCGAGCGCGCGGCGCGCGGCCTGCGCGTGCAGGGCGTAGGGGGTGGGGCCGTCCACCCGGCCGCAGTCCGAGAGGGCGACGCCCGCGACCGCGACCCGTCGGCGGGGCGCGGAGGTGGCTGCGGAGACAGCTAGGGGTCCAGGCATGGGCTGACGGTACAACTGACGACGCGTCAGTTTCTAGTGGGTGATGCGGTCGCCGCCCCTCTGTGCATCTGCGCCCCTCCGGCCTAACATGACGGCCCGTCAGATCTGGGGAGGAGCCCGACGATGGACGCCGCCTTCACCGCGGAGCAGGAAGAGATACGCCGCACCCTGCGCGAGATCCTGGGCAAACGCTGCGGTCCGGACGAGGTCAAGGCCGCCGTCCGCACCGACACCGGATACGACCCGGAGCTGTGGCAGCAGCTCGCCCAGCGGCTCGGGCTGCCGGGCCTCGCCGTCGCCGAGGAGCACGGGGGCGTCGGCTGCGCCCCCGCCGACCTGGTCCTGGCCTGCGAGGAGACAGGGCGCGCCCTGCTCCCCTCGCCGCTGCTGGCCACCGCCGTGCTCGCCGCGCCACTGGTCACCGCGCTGGGCAGTCCCGCGCAGCGCTCCGCCCTGCTGCCGGGCTTCGCCGCGGGCACGCTGACCGCCGCCCTCGCCGTGCCCGGCGCCGCGCTGTCCACGGCCCTCGGGCTGACCGCGGACAACGCCGGCGGCGAGTGGGCGGGCGGCGGCCGGGCCGGCGGGGTGCAGGCCCGTCGCCCCGAGGGGGAGGAGGGGTGGCGCCTGTACGGGGAGGCCACCCAGGTCCTGGACGGGCACAGCGCGGGCGTGCTGCTGGTCGCCGCGCATGCGGGGGGCTTCGCGCGCAGCCGCGTACTGCTGTTCCTCGTACGGGCGGACGCGCCCGGGCTCGTACGGTCCCGGCAGGCGGCCCTCGACGAGACGCGGCCGCAGGCGCGCGTCCAACTGCGCGACACCCCCGCGGAATTGCTCGGCGGCGACGGCGGCGACGGCGGCGGCCGAGGTGCAGGCAGCGACCGCGGCCACGGCGGCGACCGGAGCGCCGGGAGCGGCGGCGCGGGCGCGGACATCGCGCACGCGCTGGCCGCCACCGGGCGGGGCGCGGCCGCCGTGCTGGCCGCCGAGGCGGTCGGAGCGGCCGGGCAGGCGCTCGCGCGGACCGTGGAGTACGTGCGCCAGCGCGAACAGTTCGGCCGCGCCGTCGGATCGTTCCAGGCGGTCAAGCACCGGCTGGCCGACCTGTACGTCCGGGTCCAGGCCGCCCGGTCGGCCGCCTACTACACCGCCTGGGACCCGGAACAGGGCCCCCTCGCGCTCGCCCAGGCCCTGGAGGCGCTGCGCGTGACCGCGGGGGAGGCCATCCAGTTGCACGGCGGGATCGGCTTCACCTGGGAGCACGACGCCCACCTGTACTTCAAGCGCGCGGCGGCCGACGAGCTGCTCTTCGGGCCGGTCCACCGGCTGCGCGCGCACGCCGCAGACCGGGCCGGCCTCTTCGCCCCGCAGGGGCGGGCGCCGGGCCCGGTACCGAGCAGAGAAAGGGTGGCCGTCTGATGGCTCCCGGCGTCAAACTCATGCAGAAGGTCTCCTCGACCCTCCTCTTCGCCAAGATCGCACCGCACTTCATCCCCGCGATGGACAAGGCGGTGCACAAACTGACGCGCGGCAAGGTGATCCTGAGCGCGCAGATGCTGCCCGGCGTGATCCTCACGGCGAAGGGCGCCAAGACGGGCGAACCGCGCACCACGCCGCTCGCGTGCATGCCGGAGCAGGACGGGGCGAGCTGGATCCTGATCGGCTCGAACTTCGGTCGCCCCGGCCATCCGGCCTGGACGGGGAACCTGATCAAGCACCCGGACGCCGACGTCAGCTGGAAGGGCCAGGACATCGCGGTACGGGCCCGTTTGCTCCAGGGCGAGGAGCGCGTGGCGGCGTGGCAGGCGGCGTTGAAGTTCTGGCCGCCGTACGCGGCGTACCAGGCGCGCATCGAGCGCGAGATCCGACTGTTCCGGCTGGAGCGTCGCTGATCGGGCCGGAGGGACGGGAGTTGGAGCGGTGACCGCCGGGGCGGCGGACCCCTGGGGGTCCGCCGTTACCGGGTGGGCTTCTTGCCGGTGATGCCGAGGTGGACGAGCAGCGCCAGGTTCGGCTTGAGTTCGGCCTGCTTCACGCCCCAGGTCTGGAACCCCTTCTGGTGCGAGGCCACCGCGGCGAGCATCGCGACCAGGGAACCGGCCATCGCGGCAGGGCTGACGTCCTTGTCGACCTTGCCCTTCGCCTGGAGCTCCTTCACCGATTCGGTGAGGGAGTTGGTGACCGAGTTCAGGATCTTCATGCGGATCTTGTAGAAGCGCTTGTCGCCCTCGGCCGCGCCGAGGTCGACGACCCGCAGGATCGCGTCGTTGCGCCGCCAGAAGTCCAGGAAGCCTTCGACGAGTTCCTCCGCGGCGGCCCAGCCGGCCTTGCCGACCCAGGCCCGGCCCTCGACGAGCGCGGTCAACTGAGCGCCCTCGTTGGCCATTTGCTCGGCGATCTCCAGGACGGCACCCTCGACGTCCGGGAAGTACTGGTAGAAGGTCGCGGGCGAGGTGCCGGCCTTGCGGGCGACGTCGATCACCTTGACGTCGCGGTACGGCGAGGAGCTGAGCATCTCGCTGAGGCAGTCGAGCAGCTTCTGCCGCGTCGCCTGGCCGCGCCGACCGGCCACGCGGCCGTCGACGGTGCGTACTTGTCCTGTCATGCCGTCAGCTTACCGAGGGGTGATCGGCGCGCGATTCGGCCGCCTGCAAATGGGGTTACCGGTGCGTGGCCTGCGCGTACTGCGCCCGGGGGGCGGAATCCGGCCGCACCCCGGCCGCGCCTGCGCAGCCGCCCCCGCGGCCGCCTCCGCGCCGGCCCGGGCACCCGGCCCGCCGCCCGCCCCCGCGCCCGCCCGCACCGTCCCCCGAATAGTCTTATCAACAGGCTGTGGACAAGTTGTCGGGGGGATCATGGCCCGGGGGGCAGACTGGCGCATGTGGTGCGAGACCGCATGACACCGTATGGCACCGCATGAAATCGGAAGGAAGAGGGTCCATGGCCGCATTCTCGGAGGGCACGCCCTGCTGGGTGGACGCCTCCCTTCCGGACGTCGAGGCGGGCAAGCGCTTCTACGGCGAACTCTTCGGCTGGACCTTCGGGGACAGCGCGGGCGCCGCCTACGGGCACTACACGCAGGCCTACCACCAGGGGCGCAACGTAGCCGCCCTCGCACCCAAGCCCGACGGCCGGATGCCCACCGTCTGGGGCGTCTACCTGCACACCTCCGACGCCTACGCCGCCGCCTCCCGCATCCGCGCGGCGGGCGGGCAGCTGGTGACCGACCCGGTGGCCGTGGGCCCGTACGGCACGGCCGCGATGGCCGCCGACCCGGGCGGCGCGGTCTTCGGGCTCTGGCAGCCCGGCACCCACGACGGCTTCGAGGTCCAGCAGCAGCCGAACTCGTACTGCTGGACCGAGCTGTACACCCGGGCCCGCGACGCCGTGGACGTCTTCTACACCCACGTCTTCGGCTACGTCGCCGAGGACCAGGACGACGCGGGCACCGACTACCGCACCTGGTCCCCGCCCGGCAGCGTCCCCGGACCGGCCACCGCCGTCGTCGGGCGCAGCCTGATCACCGACGCCTTCCCCGAGGCCATGCCGGCACACTTCCTGGTGTACTTCGCCGTCCGGGACTGCGACGCGGCCGCCGCGACCGTACGCCGCCTGGGGGGCCGGATCACCGCCGACCCCTTCGACACGCCCTACGGCCGGATCGCGGTCGTCGCCGACAACCAGGGCGCCGTCTTCGCCCTCTTGGCGGAACCCGACGTTCAGGAGTGACCCGGGGCGGCCGGGGGCGGGCCCGGCGCGGGCGCGGGCGCGAAGTGTGACGTAGCCGGTGCCGGAGCCGCGGCGGAGCCAGGGCCCGGACCCGGCGCGGGCCTGACAGAATCGGCATGCGCGACCCCCGGGCGGGAGCCCGGGGAGTGAGACGCTGCACGGGGCCGGCGGGGACGCCGGCGGAAGCGGGCCGTCGGAGGTCCGTACGGGGAGGTGTGAGGCGAGTGGTGGAACAGCTGACGCAGCACGACCCGAGACGGATCGGCCCCTTCGAGGTGCTGGGACGGCTCGGCGCCGGCGGCATGGGGCTGGTCTATCTCGCACGGTCGGCGTCCGGACGACGGGTCGCGATCAAGACCGTGCGCACCGAGCTCGCCGAGGACCAGCTCTTCCGGGTGCGCTTCACGCGCGAGGTCGAGGCCGCGCGCGCCGTGTCCGGTTTCTACACCGCCGCCGTGGTCGACGCGGACCCGCGCGCCGCCGTCCCGTGGCTGGCCACCGCCTACGTGCCGGCGCCCTCCCTGGAGGAGATCGTCAACGAGTGCGGGCCGATGCCCGCCCAGGCCGTCCGCTGGCTGGCCGCCGGGATCGCCGAGGCGCTCCAGTCCATCCACGGGGCCGGCCTGGTCCACCGCGACCTGAAGCCGTCCAACGTGCTGGTCGTCGAGGACGGGCCGCGCGTGATCGACTTCGGCATCGCCAGCGGGGTCTCCAACACCCGTCTGACCATGACGAACGTCGCCGTCGGCACGCCCGCCTACATGTCGCCCGAGCAGGCCAAGGACTCGCGCAGCGTCAAGGGCGCCAGCGACGTCTTCTCGCTCGGGTCCACCCTGGTCTTCGCCGCCACCGGGCATCCGCCCTACCACGGGGCCAATCCGGTCGAGACGGTCTTCATGCTGCTGCGCGAGGGACCGAACCTGGAGGGGCTGCCGGACGAGCTGCGGCCGCTGATCGACTCGTGCATGCAGATGGACGCGCTGAACCGGCCGACCCCGGCCGACCTCCAGGCCCAGCTCGCCCCGCACCTCTTCGCCGTGGGCGAGGTCGGCGACGACAGCGGTACGGCCTCGGCCTGGCTGCCCCCGCGGGCCGTCGCGATGATCGAGACCCGGCGCGCGGTGGGCCACCGTACGCCCGGATCCGGTGCGGCGGCGCGCGGCGGCGCGGCCGGCGGCCCCGGTCCCGGCGCGGGCGCGGGCGGGCGCGAATCCGCGGGCCGCGGTGCCGGTACCCACCAGCGCCGGACCACCCCGCCGCGGGGCTCCGACCCCTGGGCCGACCCGCGCACCGGGCAGGCCCCGCCGCCGCGTCCGGAGCACCCGCCGATGGCTCCGCTGCCGGGCGAGCCGGTGCGGCTCGGCGGGTCGCCGGTGCCGATCGGTCCCGGGCCGCGGGTGGCCGTGGCCGCGCTGTCGGCGGCCCCCGCCGGCGCCGACTCGGCGACGGGGTGGGTCCGCCCGCCCGGCGGCTCCGCGACCCCGTCCGGCGGATCCGTCCCGCCGTCCCGGGTCTCCCCGGGCGCGCTCCCGGACACCGCCGGGGTGCCGCGCCCCGGCCCGGCGCCGGACAGCGGCCGCTGGCGGCCGTGGCGCTTTCGCATGTCCAACGAGGTCTGGGGCACCCCGACCGTCGCGGGCGAGCTGCTGTACGTCTCCTCCTTCGAGGTGCACGCGCTGGACGTGGCCAGCGGTCGGCGCCAGTTCAAGACCCGGGACGTCGCCTGGTCCATGGCCGTCTCCGACGGCCGCATCCACGCCTCGGACGGCCCCTCGCTCTACGCGCTGGACTCCGTCGACGGCTCCGAACGCTGGCGCCTGTCCACCGACGCCTGGGTGTACGCGCTGCGCGCCGACCGGGGCACGGTGGTCACCGCGACGCGCGGGGGCGGCGTACAGGCCTGGGAGGCCGCCAACGGCCAGAAGCTGTGGGAGCTGACCGGGGCGCAGAGCGACTTCGAGACCCCGGAGGGCGCTCCGACGCTGCACGACGGCACGGTGTACGTCTGGCAGGACGCCCGGCTGCGCGCGCTGGACGCCCGTACCGGCCGCGAATCCTGGTCGTACCCGGTCGGTGACGCGGCGTCCTGCGGGAACGTCCCCGTCCGGGTCGCTCCGGCGGCCGACGGCAACGTCTACGTCGCGGCCGGCTCGCGGGTGCTGTCGGTGGACCGGGCCTCGGGCCGGGTCCGCTGGCACTTCGAGGCCCCCGCGGTCTTCATGGCCCCGCCCGCCTTCGCGCCGGGCCCGGCGGTGACGGGCGGCGGCGTGTACCTGGTGGACTACCTGGGCACCGTGTACGCCCTCGACGCCACCACCGGCGCGGACCGCTGGCGGATCGCCACCGAGCCCCGCCAGTCCCCGGACCCGGTGATCGTCGCGCACGGCAACGTCCACCTGGGCGCGGGCAGCGCGCTCTACACCCTGGACGCGGTCACCGGCACCCCGAAGTGGCGCTTCGCCGCGGGCGGCGAGATCACCGGGTCCCCGGCGGTCGCCGACGGCCGGGTGCACTTCGGCTCCGCGGACCACTGCCTGTACACGCTGGACGCGGCGGGCGGCCAGCTCCGCTGGAAGCTGGCCACCGGCGGGGAGATCACCGGCTCGCCGGTGGCGGAGGCGGGGGTGGTGTACGCGTGCAGCAAGGACCGCTGCGTGTACGCCCTGGACGCGGCGAAGGGGACGGGCACGCGCACGGGCGCCTGACCTGCACGGGTGAGGCACTGCGGCCCCGCCGGGTCGCGCACGGCACCGGGAGTGACAGGATGGACCCCATGAGCAACGTTTACTTCGACATCAACATCAACGGCGAGGCCGCTGGCCGCATCGTCTTCAACCTCTTCGACGAGGTCGTCCCGAAGACCGCCACGAACTTCCGCGAGCTGGCCACGGGCGTGCACGGCTTCGGCTACGCGGGCTCCGGCTTCCACCGCGTCATCCCGCAGTTCATGCTGCAGGGCGGTGACTTCACCAACCACAACGGCACCGGTGGCAAGAGCATCTACGGCGAGAAGTTCGAGGACGAGAACTTCAAGCTGAAGCACGACCGCCCGTTCCTGCTGTCGATGGCGAACGCCGGCCGCAACACCAACGGCTCGCAGTTCTTCATCACGACGGTCGTCACCCCGTGGCTCGACGGCAAGCACGTCGTCTTCGGCGAGGTCGTCGAGGGTTCGGACCTGGTCGAGAAGATCGAGGCCCTGGGCTCCCAGTCCGGCGCCACCCGCGCCAAGATCGAGATCGCCGCTTCCGGCGTCGTCGAGAAGTAGTCAGTCCCCCGGAGGCTCCCAGCCCCCAGGCACGCCGGCCCCGCCCCCACCAGGAGGCGGGGCCGCCGCCGTATGGGGGCTACGGGCCGACCTGCTGGTCGAAGGCGGCGGCACACGCCGCGAAGAGCTCCGCCGGGCGTCCGACGGCCGTGCCCGGGCCCGCCGCCAGGACCAGTCGCGGCGCCGGAGTCCCCGCCGTGCCCACGGTGACGGCGCACTCCAGCTGCCCGGGGGCCGGGGCTGCCGGCACGGAGAACGTCAGCTCGGCCCCCTGCGGACGGACGCCCGCCGCTTCCACGGCGGCCGCCACGGCCGCGGCCAGCGGATCGGCGCTGTCCTGGAGCGGACCGGGGTGCAGGGGGAACGCCCGGTCGACCGCGAGTACGCCGACCCCGCGCAGGGTGGTGGCGCGCAGTCGGACCTCGCGCGCGCCGAAGGCGGCGTGCGCGTGCAGGACGTACACGGCGACCAGCGCGGCCCGCGTGCCGACGCGGACCGGATCCGCGGCGTCGCCATAGGCGTGAGCGTCGAGGGTCCACGTGCGGCGCGGGGCGCTCAGCCGTACGGAGGCGCGCCCCTCGGCCAGGGCGGTGAGCCCGTCGCGCACGGTGTCCCCGAGCAGCCGGGCGCCGCCGTGGTCCACGCAGAACAGTCGGCCCGCCTCGTCGACGCAGAGGAGGCCGTCGGCATCGGTGCGCCCGAAGGGGAAGACCCGTAGGCCGACGGCCTCCGCGATCCGGCGGAGCGGTACCGCGCCGTACCGGGCGTGCGTCGGGTCGACGAGGCATCCGGTGGGTGCGACGTCGACGCCCGGGCCGGTGGGTGGTATCCGCAGCCCGTGGAAGGCGCGCAGCGCGCCCTCGGCCGCCGGGAACAGCTCCCACGGCCCGAGCGGCGCGGTCGTGAGGGCGGCCAGCAGGGCGGCGTCACCGGCATCCCGCCCGGGGTGCCAGCCGGCGGCGGTCAGGGGCGCGGGAGCGGTGTCACCGGTCATGGATGACGTTGACGCCGAGGTGGTCGAGCAGCGCGGAACAGGAGCGGCAGACCTCGGCCTCCGTGCCGTGCTCGGGGTCGCCGTGGGGACGGATCTTCCGGGCGACGATCGCGGCGCCGGCGAAGTGTGCGAGCGCCTCGTCGAGGGTGCCGGTGCGGCCGTCGCCGCGCTGCGCGTCGAGCGCGTACAACTGGTCCGACACCAGGGCCGATTCGGCGCAGTACCCGATGAACGGCTCGCGCTGCGAGGTCGGGAGGGCGTCGAAGAAGCCCTGCACGGCGGGGTGCAGCTGCGGTTCGCCGTCGCCGCTGAGATTGGTGTGGCTGACCACGGCCCCCTGCACGAGCAGCGAGGCGGCCACGCCGGGAATTCCGTCAGACAAAATATCCGTCCGCTTCCTCAAGAGGGCCGCGCAGCAAGCAGCTGACGGCCTCGTACACGTCGTTTCCGGCGAAGTAGGCACCTGTGTGGTGGAGGACGAAGAAGCGCCCTTGCGCGTCGATGAGGAGCATCGAACCGTCGAACGTCTCGTACCCGACCGGGAACACTCGCACGCCGAGGTTCGCGGCCAGTTCGGCCACGTCCTCGCCGCTCTCCTCGTAGATCCAATGCGGGGTGAAGACCTGTGTGGCCGGCGGCTCGCCGGGGACGGTCAGTTCGAGCAGTCCGTACTCGCGCAGGAAATCGCGTGCCGACTGGATCGGTTCGACGGGGAACCCTTCGGCCGCGTATTTGTCGATGACGACGCTCAGCAGGCCGGGTACCTGTTCGCCGATGTCCCGTCCCGGGTGCCATCCGGCTTCCGCCAGTACGGCTTCCACCTCTGCGGGTGTCATTCTTGCCATTCCGTCTTCCTGTTCAGTGGTGCGGTGTGACCCCGGCCAGCGGCAGAACCCTGCTGCACGATCGGCACGGCGGTTTGTAGTCGCCGTGGAACAACTGGCCCTCACCCGGGCGCAGGTCGCCGATTTGGGTGGAGTATACGAGTGACCCGCGCATTGCCTCCTGTACCTGTGCGGGCGTGGTGATCGCGGTTCCCGAAGGGTCCAGCTGGTGCAGGCGGTCGGATATCAACGATATTTCCGCGCACTTCCCGTGACCGTTCCCCGTCGATTTGTTCTCGGCGGTCAATTCCCGCTCCACTTGATCCAGGATTCCCTGCATCGCCGGGTGCGGCTTCATCGCGGCGCCGCCGGTGCTCGTACTGCTCGAGTGCACGGTCAGCACACCGTCGTGGAGGAGCGTTCCGGCGCAGGCGGTCTTGAGACGGTGCTTTCCGTCGGGATACGGGTTCGACTGCGGCTGGTTGCGTGCGTCGTCACCGAGCCGTCTGGCCTCATCGACCATGAGCGTGCGCTGATCGGCTTCGGACAGGTGGTCCACCTTCAGGACGTCCCGACGGTGGTGCTTCATGCTTCCGCTGGTCTGGCCGTGCCAGGGCGGCTGGGGTTCCATGCGGCGGCCCTTCGGGCCGTCGTCGCCCGTCGGGCCGCCGGGGCTGCCGTTGCCGCCAGTGGGGGGTTTGCCGCCGCCGTGGTCGTCCCGGCCGCCGCCCTTGCCCTCGTGGACGTGGTCGCCCTTTTGGCGGTTGATGCGGTCGCGGATGGCGTCGTCGTTGTTCTTGTGGTCGGTGGAGATCTGTTTGACGGCCTTGGGCAGGGTCTGGCCGACGTGGTCGCCCATGGACTTGGTGGCCTTGGTGAGGGCGGTCATGGCCTTGTCGGCGATGGGGTCGATCGCCCGGGCTATGGAGTCGCGGCCGCGGGTGCGGCCGTGGTGGGACTTGGCCTTGGTGAGCTTGGTGGTGGTCTTGCCGTGGATGCTGGTGCTGACGGTGTTCAGTTGGGTGCCGGCGCGGTCGTGTTCGGCGTGGTCGATCTGGAGGTCGACCAGGCCCGTGCCGCCTCCCGAGCCGCCGCCGCCCGGGCCCGCGGAGGCGAGGTGCATGGCTTCCTTGCCGCCCTGGACCCCGCTGTCGAAGCCGTCCTGGCCGGCCTTCTTCGTCTGGTTCAGGTCGACGCCGTCCTGGAGGCCGATGGCCATGGCGCCGAGCTGGACCACGAGGTCGGCGGCCATCTCCTCCAGTGCCGAGACGGCGGGTTCGGTGAGGGCAGAGACGATGTAGCCGACGGCTTCCTCGATGCACTCCTTGATCAGGCGTTTGATGACTTCCTGGGTGGCGCGCATGGCGCCGGCGCCGATGAGGGCGGAGAGGCCGCCGGTGACGGGGATCAGGGAGATCGCGATGCCGGCTTCGGTGGCGAGGTAGCCGAGCTGGACGAGGGCGGCGAGCTTCATGCCCTCCACGGCTCCGGCCGCCATGTCCATGGCGCCGCCAATGGTGCGGGCGGCCCCGGCTATGTCTTTGAAGTGCTTGCCCTTGACGGTGTTCCAGTGGGCGTTGAGGGCCTCGATGGACTCGCCCTTGCCGGAGGACAGCAGCCGCTCGAAGTGGTTGTTGGCGAGCTGCCCGTCGTCCTCCAGGTCCTCCGCGAACTCGCGCAGCGCGTCGGCCATGTCGCGGTAGGCGTCCTCGTCGACATTGGGCCAGGCCACACCGATCAGGTCCAGCAGCGTGTCCGCCCAGTCCGGCACCGTGACTGACATGGCCCCACTTCCCCCCGTGCGTACACCCGTTCGGCGTATGTGTAAGCGCACAAGTCTGCCACGGGGGTGTGACGGGGCGGCGCGGGAGAGCGCGGGAACGGAGCCTACGGGCGGCCGTCGTGGGGCGGGACGGGGGGCCAGGCGGCGTTCGTCGGGGTGACCGGGGGGAGGTCGAGGGGTTCGTACGGGGCCGGGGCGCGGGTGGTGCGGCGGGGGCGGCCGCGCATGACGGCCGCGGCCAGGATCAGCAGGGCGCCGCCGCCGAAGGCGTTCGCGACGCCCACGCCGAGGCCCGTGCCGTTGCCGCCGACCGAGAGGCTGCCCACGGCCTGGCCCTGGCGGACCATCCACAGCACGGTGACGCCGATGACCACGACCCCGGCGAGGCCCATCAGGGTGCGCGAGCGCAGCACGACGGCGGCCAGCGTGATCAGGGCGGCGAGCAGGAAGGCCAGCAGGATCGAGCTCAAGAGGCCGGACTTGTCGGTGGTGTCGATGCCGGAGCCGGAGAAGAGGTCGGTCAGCCGGAAGTCGCGGCCGTGCCGGTCGTCGTACCAGGCGCGGAAGGGGCTCCAGAGGGCCGCCGCCGCTCCGATGAGGCCCAGCAGGGAACCGATTGCGTTGCGGATCAAGGCCCCGCCCTCCTGGGGATGCCCCGCCCTCCGGGGAGTGGGGTGGTGGGGCGGGTCTGGTGGGTCTGGTACCCGACGCTACGCCGGGCCCGTGCCCCCCGCACGCGGGGTTGGGCCATGCCCCGCCGGACGTGTGGGCCTACGGGTCCACGGGCCTACGTGGCGCCGTAGACCCGTACGTCCGGCGGCCCGTCGAGGAGGGCGGCCGTGCGGGCCAGGGCCCCGGCCAGGTGCGGTGAGGCCAGGTGGGCCTCCCAGGAGGCCGCGTCCGCCCACTCCTCCACGACGATCCAGGCACCCGGGGCGAGCGGGTCCTCGTACGGGCGGTACGAGACGTTTCCCGGCTCGCTCCGGGTCGGGGTCACGAGGGAGAGCGCCTGGGCGCGGACCGCCGCCTCCTGGCCGGGCCGGGCCCGCAGGCGGGCCAGGGCGGTCACCCCGGTGGCGGTCACCGGGCCGCCGCGATCTTGTGCTTCAGGGCCGTCAGCAGGTCGCGCAGCAGCGCCACGCTGGTCTCGTCGGTCAGTTCGCCCCGCTCGTCGAAGCGCTCGTGCGAGCGGAACAGGTGGACCTCCGGCTTCACGACCACGTCGCTGTCCGTCCACACGAACGACTGGCGCAGGGCGAGCTGCGCCCGCACCGTGCCGAAGTTGGTCGGCGCCGCGCCCATGATCGCGACCGGCTTGCGGTGCAGCGGCAGGCCCTCCTCGCGCGTCCAGTCGGTGCTGATCCAGTCGAGCGCGTTCTTCAGCGTGCCGGGGACCGAGTAGTTGAACTCGGGGGTCGCGATCAGCAGGCCGTCCGCCTCGGTGACGCGGCGGCGCAGGTCGGCGACGACGGCCGGGCGGTCGGCCGGGGTGTCGAGGTCCATGTCGTAGGGCGGGATCTCGCGCAGGCCGTCGTAGATCTCGATCGACAGGCCGCCCGGCTGGTGCTTGCGGGCGGCGCGCAGCAGCGCCGTGTTGTGCGAGTCGGCGCGCAGGCTGCCGGAGATGGCCAGGATCTTGAACTCGGTGGTGGTCATGGGGATGACACTAAACCGTTCAGTTCAATCTCACAACTACACCGTTTGGTTTAGTTGGAGGTAGGGTGGCGACATGAGCGATACGAGTGGTGTGGCCGCGAGCGGTGCGAGCGGGGACGGCGGGTACGACGAGTACGGCATCCCCGTCATCCCGGAAGCCGTCAGCTCCTCGCAGGCCAAGCGTCGCGCGATCACCGACGCGGCCATCGCCGAGTTCCTGGCCGGCGGCTACAGCGCGGCCTCCGTCGATGCCATCGCCTCCCGCGCCGCCGTCTCCAAGCCCACCGTGTACAAGCACTTCGGCAGCAAGGAACGCCTCTTCCTCGCCGTCATCGGCGGCGTCCTCAACAGCGCCTACGCCGACCTCCAGCCCTGCGGCGCGTCCGTCACCGGAGCCGATGACCTGCGGGCCGCGCTGGTGCGGGTGCAGGCCGACTGGGCGCGGCTCCAGCTCTCCGACGGGCTGCTGTCGCTGCGCCGCCTGGTGATCGGCGAGGTCGAGCGCTTCCCGCAGCTCGGGCGCCTGTGGTACCGGCGCAGCTACGCCGCGATGAACGCTCCGCTCGTGGACGCCGTACGGGACCTCGTCGCGCGGGGGCGGCTCGTCGTCCCGGACGTCGAGCGGGCCGTCACGCAGCTCGTCGCGGTCACCGTGTCCGTCCCGCAGCTCGCCAAGACCTTCGACCCGGGGTACGCGCTCGCGCAGGACGAGCTGCTGGCGCTCGTGACGGACGGCGTGGACATGTTCCTGGCCCGGTACGGGGTAAGCGCCGCGTAAGCGCCTGGTAGCGTGACGCGCCGTCGTCTGGGGGAGGGAACGCGCCGTGTTGGCACGTCGTATGAGGTTCGGGATCGTCGTGGTCGCCGTGGTGTGCGCGCTGACCGGGTTTTCGAGCGGGAAGCACAGGAGCGGCGGCGGGCACGGGTGTTCCAGCTCGAAGTCCGACCACCGGAGCAGCACCTCCGGCGGTACCAGCGGCGGGTCCAGCAGCAGCGGCAGCTCCGGTTCGAAGAGCACGGCGTCGCCCACGCCGACGCCCACCAAGTCCGGCCCGCCCGCCCACGCCGTCGTCGTCAGCTGCGCGGGGCCCGCCTCGGCCACGGCCACCGTCCGGGTGACCTCCGACGTCGACGCGACCCGTACGGTCACCGTCCCGGTGCTCAGCAGGGCCGAGGGCGTGAGCGGCGACGACTACGGCTCCGCCACCGTCACGCTCAAGGCGCGCGAGACCCGGACCGTCACCGTGCCGATGCGCACCCCCGCCGACGCGGCGAAGGTCCGCACCTGCCGGATCGGCACCGTCTCCTAACCGGGGGCGCGGGGGCCCGCCGGCTCAGCGGACGCGGAAGTCCGTGGACCCCGGGCGCCGGGCGCCGAAGAGCTCCGCCTGCCGCTCCGGCGGCAGGTTGCCGAGCGCGATCAGGTGGGGCGCCTGGGCCAGGGCCTGGGCCCGCGCGGCCTCCTTCGCCGCCCACAGCGCCCGTACCGTCCCCTGCACGGCCCCGGTCGGGAAGCCCGCCAGGGTCCGCGCGGCCCGCTCCGCCGCCGCCAGCAGCTCCGCCGGCTCCGCCAGCTCGGAGACCAGCCCGATCTCGTACGCCCGCCGCGCGGAGAGCCGTTCGGCCGTGCCCATCAGGGACATCCGGGCGACCTCCCCGAAGGGCATCCGCTGCGCCATGTAGATCGCCTCGTAGGCGCTGACCATGCCGTAGGTGGTGTGCGGGTCGAAGTACGTCGCGGTGGTCGAGGAGACGATGAACTCCGCCTCGCCCAGCAGGTAGAAGGCGCCGCCGCAGGCCATGCCGTTGACCGCCGCGACCACCGGCTTCCACAGGTCGTTGGCCTTGGGCCCGATCGCGATCATCGGGTCGTCGATGGAGTACGGGGACGCGGGCTGCGCCACCTCCACCGACCGGTCGATGCCCGTACAGAAGGCGGCGGACCCGGCGCCGGTCACCACCACCGCGCGCACGCCCTCGTCGAAGCGGAACTCCCGCCACAGGGACGACAGTTCGGCGGCCGTCTCCAGGTCGACCGCATTGTGCCGGTCCGGCCGGTCGAGGGTGACGACCGCGACGCCGGTCTCCTCGTCCCGCTCGACCCGCACGCTCACGACTTCTCCAGCAGCCAGCGCGGCACGCTCACGCCGTCCTGCACGGTGAACGCCACGTGGACCCTCGCCCCGATCCGCAGCCGCGCCGGGTCCAGGGAGTCCAGCGGGGCGTCGGGCGTCGTGACCAGGTTCCCGGCGAGCCGGATGCGCGGGTCCTCGGCCAGCTCGACCAGGATCACGTTGTACGGGGCCTGCGCGGCGTAGGCGGGCAGCAGCGGCGGATGCGGCCGGACGTAGGACCACACCCGCCCCCGGCCGCTCATCAGCCGCCACTCGCTCTCGAAGGACTGGCAGTGCGGGCAGCACGGGCGGGGCGGGAAGCGCAGCGCGCCGCAGCCGGGCGCGGCGCAGGCCTGGACGCGCAGCTCGCCCCGGGCGGCGTACTCCCAGAAGGGCGCGCCGTCCTCGTCGGGGACGGGCAGCAGCAGCCCCTCGGGGCCCAGGTCCGGGTTCGGGGCGGGGGACGCGTCCGCGGCGGCGGTGGTGGTCATGGGGCGGTCAGCTCCTCAGCAGGATCGCGGACGTCGGGACTCCCTCGCCCGCCGTCACCAGGCAGGTCGCGGCGTCCGGCACCTGGGCGGTGGAGATCCCGCGCAGCTGCTTGACGCCCTCGTTGATCAGGTTGAAGCCGTGGACGTACGCCTCGCTGAGGCCGCCCCCGCCGGTGTTGATGGGCAGCCGCCCGCCGATCTCCAGCGCCCCGCCCTCCGTGTAGGCGGCGCCCTCGCCGCGCTCGCAGAAGCCGTAGCCCTCCAGGGAGAGCGGGATGAGGGGGGTGAAGGCGTCGTAGATCTGCGCGACGTCCACGTCCTGCGGGCCGAAGTCGGCCTGCTTCCAAAGGTGTCGGGCGGCCGTCCAGGCGGGGCCGGTCAGCGGGTCGTCGTTCCAGTAGTTGACCATCCCGTGGTGCTGGGCGGGCAGGCCCTGGGCCACGGAGTGGACGTAGACGGGCTTCTGGCGGCAGTCCCGGGCCCGTTCGGCGGAGACGATCACGCAGGCCAACGCCCCGTCGGTCTCCAGGCAGTTGTCGAAGAGGCAGAGCGGCTCGCTGATCATCCGCGCGGTCATGTAGCTCTCGCGGGTCATGGGGCGTTCGTACATCATCGCGGCCGGGTTCTGGTTGGCGCGGTTGCGGCAGGCCAGGGCCACGTTGAAGAGGTGGTCACGGGTGGCGCCGTACTCGTGCATGTAGCGGCGGGCCAGCATGCCGATCTCGTCGGCCGGGCGCAGCAGGCCGAAGGGGCGGGTCCACTGGCCGGGGGTGGGTAGTTGGACGGCCGTGTTCTTCCACGGGCGAGGGCCGGAGCCGCGCTTGCGCGAGCGCCAGGCGACGCCGACGCTCGCCTGACCGGTGGCCACGGCGGCGGCGAGGTGGCCGACGGTGGCGCAGGAACCGCCGCCGCCGTATCCGATCTTGGAGAAGAAGGTCACGTCGCCGGCGCCGATGGCCTTGGCGACCTCGACCTCGTCGGTCTCCTCCATCGTGTAGGAGGAGAAGGCGTCGACCTCGGAGGGGGCTATCCCCGCGTCGGCGAGTGCCGCCAGAATGGCGCGGCAGGCCAACTCCTTCTCGGTCTGCGGCAGTCGTTTGGCAAAGGGGGTCTGCCCGATGCCGACTATCGCCGTAGCGTCCTTGAGCGTTGCCGCCATCGCCACCTCCGGGGTGCGCCAGTACTGACAGCCGCGAAGGCTACAGCTAATCTGACGAACAGTCAGCTACTGGTTCACGGGCGACGACGGGTGAGGGGCGTGCGATGGGCGAGGAAGCGGGAGAGCACCTGCGCGAGGGCGGGCGCGAGGGCGGTCCCGGCGGTGCGGACCTGTGCGGCGACCTGCACGGTGACCTGCGCGGCGACCTGCGCTGGGGCACCGTCGCCGGGCTGGTCCGCGACGCCGCCGACCGGTTCGGCGCGCGGGAGGCCGTCGTCGACGGCCGGGTCCGGATCAGCTACGCGCAGCTCGGCGAGCGGGTCGAGCGCGCCGCGGCCGCCTGCATCGCCGCCGGCCTGGAGCCGGGCGACCGGGTCGCGGTCTGGGCGCCCAACACCCTGGAGTGGATCGTCTCCGCGCTCGGCGCGGTCTCGGCGGGCGCGGTGCTCGTGCCGCTGAACACCCGCTTCAAGGGCGCGGAAGCGGCGTACGTGCTCCAGCGCAGCCGGGCCCGGATGCTCTTCGTCACCGGCACCTTCCTCGGCACCTCCTACGTCGCCTCCCTGCGCCGCGCCGCCGCCGAGGGCCCCGGTCGGGGGCCGCTGCCCGGGCTGGCGCACCTGGAGCACGTCGTGGTCCTCGCCGACGACGCCCCCGAGTCCTTCCGCACCTGGAAGGACTTCCTGGCGGGCGGCGACGCCGTCACCGCGGACACCGTCCGGGCGCGCGCCGACGCGGTACGCCCCGACGCCCCCTCCGACATCATCTTCACCTCGGGCACCACCGGCAGCCCCAAGGGCGCGGTCATCACGCACGCCCAGACCCTGCGCTGCTACCAGGTGTGGAGCGAGCTGGCCGGGCTGCGCGAGGGCGACCGCTACCTGATCGTGAACCCCTTCTTCCACACCTTCGGCTACAAGGCGGGCATCATCGCCTGCCTGATGCGCGGGGCGACGATGGTGCCGCAGCCCGTCTTCAACGTGGACACCGTCCTCGCCAACGTCGCCGCCGAACGGATCTCCGTCCTGCCCGGTCCGCCCACCCTGCACCAGTCGATCCTGGACCACCCCTCCCGCGACCACCACGACCTCTCCGCGCTGCGCCTGGTGGTGACCGGCGCCGCCGTCGTCCCGCTGCGGCTGGTGGAACGGCTGCGCGGCGAGCTGCGGATCGCGACGGTCCTGACGGCCTACGGGCTCTCCGAGGCCAGCGGCATCGTGACCATGTGCCGGCGCGGCGACCCGGCCGAAACCATCGCGGCCACCTCGGGCCGGCCCATCCCCGGTACCGAGGTGATGATCGCCGACGCGGAGGGCCGCTCGCTGGCCGTGGGGGAGGCGGGCGAGGTCTGGGTGCGCGGGCACCACGTCATGCGGGGGTACTTCGAGGACCCCGAGGAGACCGCGCGGGCCATCACCCCCGAGGGCTGGCTGCGGACCGGTGACGTCGGGGTGCGGGACGCGGCGGGCAACCTGCGGATCACCGACCGGATCAAGGACATGTTCATCGTGGGCGGCTTCAACGCCTATCCGGCCGAGATAGAGCAACTCATCGGCCTGCACCCGGACATAGCCGACGTGGCGGTCATCGGCGTACCGGATCCCCGACTGGGCGAGGTCGGCCGCGCGTACGCGGTGCGCCGCCCCGGCTCGACGCTGACCGCGGACGACCTGATCGCCTGGTCGCGCCGGGAGATGGCGAACTACAAGGTGCCGCGGTCGGTGGAGTTCGTGGCGGACCTGCCGCGCAACGCGAGCGGCAAGGTCCTCAAGACGGAGCTGCGGGCCGGGGCCTGAATCAGCGCGCCTTGCGGGCCAGGACGAGCCGCCAGTTCGGCCGGCCGTCGCGCGGGCGGCGGCCGAAGTGTTCCAGGGGCGCCGTCTCCACGGTGAAGCCGGCCGCCGCGAGGTCGGTGCGGACCGCGCCCAGCGGGAAGGTCCGGTAGTACATGACGAAGGGCGGCCGCCACACCGCGTTGCGCACCCGCATCGCCGCGTCGAAGCCGCCGGTGACCCACCAGGCCGCCGAACCCGGCGCGAACGGCGCCCCGATCGGGAAGGCGAAGAGCCCGCCGGGGCGCAGCGCGCCGTGCACGGAGGCGAAGAGGGCGGGCCGCTCGGCGGGCAGGAAGTGCCCGAAGGCGCCGAAGCTGACGGCCAGGTCGTAGGAGTCGGCGAGGCTCGCGGGCAGGGCGCGCGCATCGGCCCGTACGAACTCGGGCGCGCGCGGCCCGTCCGGCCCGTCCCCGCCCGGGTGGGCGAGGCGGGCCCGTTCCAGCATCCCGGCGCTGAGGTCGACCCCGGTCACCCGGTCCCGGCACAGCCGTCGCAGCATCCCGGTCCCGGCCCCGGTCCCGCAGCACAGGTCCAGCCCGGCGCCGAAGGACCCCTCGCGCTGGGCGAGGGTCTCCTCGACGGCGTCGAGCATCCGGTCGGGGGTGCGGAAGGGGGTGTGGTCGAAGGTGGGCGCGAGCAGGTCGTAGCCCCGCTCGATGGAGGACAGGGCCTGGACGGCCAGCTCGCGCACGCTCGGACCCTCGGTGGTGAACACCGGGCCAGCCTAGGCCCTGTCGTCAAAGTGCCGTCTGCCTCGCGACGCCTGGCACGCACTCTCGCCGCACCGGGCGAAAGCCAAGTACGTCCAGTACGCGGGCTTCCGCCCGGCACGGCGAGAGCACGCACCAGACGCCGCGGGGCCGCCCTTCGGGCGACGACGGCACTTTGACGACAGGACCTAGGGGGCGGGGGCGGTTCGCGCCGGGAGCCCGGTGCTGCCCGGGTTTCGGGCGGATCTACACGGGAGGCCGGCCAGGGATGGGGGTCGGCGGGGGCGACGGGAGCGCCGGGCCGGGGTTCGGCGGCAGCTGTGGTGGTCCGCCCGCGTGCTTGCCCATCGTCACCTTCGCCGCGGTGAGCCCGTACACGCCGAGTGGCGGGAACTGCTCGACGCGAGCGGGGTAGCCCGCTTCCGCGCAGGACAGGCACAGCAGATCGCGGACGCCCCGCCGGACGCGGCCGGCCTCGACCGGCTCGCGCCAGCAGGCCTCGCAGGTCACGACGTCCGTGCGGGTGACCTTGAAGTCCGTAGTGATCACGAGGTCTCCTCAGGGGGCAGGGCGTGCGCCGTCGCTGGGCGACAGCACCACACGTCGAAGTCGAGGCCGTACCCGTCCTGCTGGACGAGGACCGCGCCGCGGTACACGCGGTCGGCGCCCAGCGGCGCCCCGCAGACCACGCACTCCCGGCCCTGGAGCCGTTCGGCGCAGAGGCCGCCCACGGGAGGGAGGGGCGCACCCTGGCAAGGGACGGGCGCCTCGACGGCCAGTCCTCGCTGCTCGCGGCACGGCGCGCACGCGTACAAGGGTTTGGGGGGCCCGGAGTTCGATTCCCCCCACTGGATCACCAGCGCGGTCTCCGACGGCCCGTCGTGCCAGTTGCACCAGCCGCCGGTGAGGACGGGGTACCCCACCGGGTCGGCCTGCTGTTCCATCGCCATGCCCGCACGTTAGGAACGGGCGGGGGGCCGCGTCCGGCCGGTTGCGCCGGATTGCGCGGCGGCCCAGCGGGTTGCGCCGGTTTCTCACACGGGGGCGATCAAGTGCCGGGCGCGGGCGATCAGCCGGTGGGCCTGTGACCCGTACACGGCCGCGCTGTTCAGACCGTCCCACACCCGGCCGTAGAGGGCGAGGTCGTCGGATGAGTCGTACGTCAGCTCGGTGTTGATGGTCTCGACGACGACGCGCCGTTCGTCGAAGATCCAGAACCCGTGTTTCGGGGTCAGGTCCAGAGGCGCGCCGAGGGGGACGATGCCGATCCGCACCGTGCTCATGCCGATCAGGCCGACGAGGCGGTCGAGCTGGCCGACCATGACGTCGCCTGGGCACACGAGCGTGTGGAGCGCCCCTTCCCACACCAGGACGCGGAAGAGCTTGCCCGCCTCGTACAGCACCTCCTGACGGCGCATACGGGCGGCTACGGCGGCCTCGGTGTCCCGTGGGGACTGCATCAAGACGGCGTTCTTCGCGAACAGGTGGCGGGCGTAGTCGGGGGTCTGGAACAGGCCCGGGACCACGGTGGCTTCGTAGCCGCGCGCCGTGGCGGTCTGCTGGTACTCGACGACGTACCGGTCCTGCACGGGCCCGTGGCCGGCGCTGAGCTGACGGCGCCATGACCGCTGCTGGGACTCCAGACCGCGCAGTCGGCTGGCGAGGTCGGCGCCCTGCTCGGGTACGCCGGCGGCGGCGGCCCAGGCGGTGAGGTCGTCGGCGGTGGCGGTCTGCTTGCCGTTCTCCAGCCGGGACACCTTCGACCGCTGCCAGCCTAGGCGGGCGGCGAAGTCCTTCCCGCTGTGGCCAGCCTCGACGCGCAGCTCTCGCAGGCGCGCGCCGAGGGCTACGCGGGCGCTCTGAAAGTCAGTGCTCACAGGGGCGAACGTACCTGTGAGCACACCTCGGCAGGAGGGGCGGCGAGGAGCCAGGCGCGGTCACGGGCCTGGCACGCGGAAAGCACGATGGCGGGGTCCTCGGTGACCTCGACGCCGGTTGTGACGTCCTGGTCGTCGATGTGGAAGCGGACCACGGTCCGGGAGTCGAACAGCCAGAAGTCGTACTCGGGCAGCTCCAGGCGCAGGGCCTCCGAGCGCGCGAGCACGCGAATGTTCTCGCCCGAGGCGGCGTTCGAGGTGGCGGACGCCATCAAGAACCGCTGTCCATCGGTGGGTGGCTCGTCGATGATGCGCACCCGGGAGAAGCGTGCCCCCTGTGCGGTCTTCTCGCGGACGTTGAGGTGCCACGGGTTGCCGGGCTCCGCCACCGGGTCCATGCCGCGCATGAACGCCTGGTACCGGGCCCCCTGCCGATCGGAGGCGTAGTCACGGCGGGTTTCCAGCCGGAACGCCGTGTGCTCGAACTCCGAGAACAAGTGGACGATGCTCTCGAACGGAACCGGCACGGTCACTCCTTCGGCGCGAAACGCGTGAGCAGCTCGCGCGGGATGACGACGAACATCTCGTGTTCGCCGACGTCCCGCAGCCGGGCCAGGTGCTCGGGGTCGGTCAGCGCGTCGCCCTGGACGACGATGTCACCCGTCTCGACGACTTAGTACAGAGTGGGGCAGTTGCCTTACTCCGACGTGGTGCTGATGAACCGCAGGTGCACGGTGGGCTCCGTTCAGGCTGGTTGGGGAACCCAGCATGGTGCGCCGAGCGCGGCCGTGGGGTGCGGTTGCGCGAGATTGCGCGGGTCCGGACACACGTACGCGGCGGGGGGGGGGGGGGCCCCCCCCTCCCCCCCCCCCCCCCACCCCCCCCCCCCCCCCCCTCCCCCCCCCCCCCCCCCCCGTCCCCCGTACCTTCGTCAGTCCTCACCCGTGACCCCCTGTGACGGGCAAGGACGTATGGGCGTCCCTACGGACGCGGCCCCGACGCGTGGTTGTCCATCGTGCGGAGCTCCTCGTCGGAGGCGTGGTTGTCGAGCGGCTTGGTCTCGGCGCCCGAGGCGTGGTTGTCCAGCGGCTTGGTCTCGCCACCGGAAGCGTGGTTGTCGAGCGGATTCAGCTCGCCGTCATCGGTCAGCGGCAGCAGGCCGGGCGCGGTCGGTGCCTTGGGTACGGCCGTCACGTTCGGCACGTTCGGCAGGGCGTTCTCGTTCGTCGTCATCGCGCACTCCTGATGATGGGTCGGGCCCGTTCGGCGATTCCCCCGCGACCGCCGAACGGGTGGTCCAGCCGACCCGCCTCCCCCGAAGCGACGAGTCGATGTACTCATGGTGGGGGGTGGCGATAAACGAACGATGAACGAGTCGTTCATCTCCGCCCGCCCCAGGTCAGGGCGGGGGCGTCCGCTGGCCGGATGCCTTCACGCGGCGATCGCCGATGCCAGCAGGGCGCGCACTTCCGCCAGTTCGGAGGAGCCGAGCTGTTCGAACACGGACTCCGCGTCCCGCCAGCACACCCGCGCCCGGTCCGTCTGCCCCAGGCTGCGCAGCGCCTTGCCCAGCACCGTCAGCACGGTCGCCCGCCGCCACTCGCCGCCGATCCCGCGCAGTGCGATCGCCTGCTCGGCGTGCGAGGCGGCGAGGGTGGGACGGCGCGCGGCCAGGTGCGCCTCGGCGAGCCGGTAGTGGGTCACGCCCTCCCACAAGGGCTGTCGGTTCTCGTGGAAGAGCGACAGCGCCTCGGTGAGCTGGTCCTGGGCCTCCTGGAGCCGGCCGGCCTGGGTCAGGGCGATGCCGAGCGCGTAGCGGCCGTTGGCGAGGCGCAGGCTCAGGCCCATCCGGTCGTAGATGGCGATGCCCTGCTGGGCCAGCTCTATGGCGCTGGGCAGCCGGCCGAGCTCCACGTGGATGCGGGAGAGGTTGCACAGGGCGGAGGCCTCGCCGACGTGGTTCCCGTCGGCGCGGAAGTTGTCGATGGCCTCCAGCAGGAAGCGCTCGCCGTCCGCGAAGCGGCCCTGGTGCAGCGCGATGATCCCGCGGTCGTTGGGCGCCCAGCAGCTGGGCAGCGGGTCTCCGGCGGCCTTGGCCAGGGCGTGGGCCCGGCGGGCCTCGTCGTCGGCCGCGGTGAAGCGGCCCGCGATCAGGTGGACGGTGGTGAGGGTGGTGCGGGCCCGCCCCTCGGCGCGCGGGTCGGATGCGGCCCGCGCCGCGTCGCGGACGGCGCCGGCCGTGGATTCGTACTGCTTGGAGTTGGCCCCGGATTCGGCGAGGTCCTTCGCCGCCCACAGGAGGTCCACGGCGCGCCGCAGTACGTCGTCGGGCGCGCCCCCCGGCGCCGCGGGCGGCGCGCTGCGGGCCGCGGTCTGGCGCACGCACGCGAGGACGGTGTCGGCCTCGGCGTAGAGCCAGTCCAGGGCGGCGCGCGGGTCGGCGAAGTCCCGCCCCGGGTACCGGGTCGGGGACAGGTGGGCCACCAGGCGGTCGCCGGGGCGCTCCAGCGCGTACACGCGGGCGGCGGTGGCGAGGTAGAAGTCGAGGAGCCGGTCCAGGGCGGCGGTCCGCTCGCTCGCGGGCTGCTCGTCGCGTTCGGCGCACGCACGCGCGTAGAGCCGTACGAGGTCGTGGAAGCGGTAGCGGCCGGGCGCGGCGGATTCCAGCAGGGAGCAGTCGACTAAAGCTTCGAGGAGGTCCTCGGTGTCGTGCTCGGCGCGGTCGAGGACGGCGGCCGCGGCGTACAGCGAGATGTCCGGGCCGTCGGCGAGGCCCAGCAGCCGGAAGGCGCGCTGCTGGGCGGGCTCCAGCTGGCCGTAGCCCAGCTCGAAGGTGGCCTTGACGGCGAGGTCGCCGGCCTGGAGCTCGTCCAGGCGCCGGCGCTCGTCGGCGAGCTTCGCGGCGAGGACGGAGACGGTCCAGGTGCGGCGGGCGGCGAGCCGGGAGGCGGCGATGCGGATGGCCAGCGGCAGGAACCCGCAGGCGCCGACGACGTCGAGGGCGGCCTGGCGCTCGGCGCCGACCCGCTCGGCGCCGACGATCCGGGTGAAGAGGAGCAGGGCCTCGTCGGGGCTCATCACGTCCAGGTCGACGAGGTGGGCCCCGGCCAACCCGGCCATCCGTACCCGGCTGGTGACCAGGGCGGCGCAGCCCGCCGTGCCGGGGAGCAGGGGGCGCACCTGGGCGGCGTCGCGCGCGTTGTCGAGGAGGACCAGGACGCGGCGGTCGTCGAGGGTGGAGCGGTAGAGCGCGGCCCGTTCGGCGGGGGAGTCGGGGATCCGGGCGTCGGGGGTGCCCAGCGCCCGCAGGAAGGCGCCGAGGACGGCCTCGGGCTCGACGGGGCGGGCCTCGGTGCCCTGGAGGTCGACGTAGAGCTGTCCGTCGGGGAAGTGCGGGCGGGCGGCGTGCGCGACGTGCACGGCGAGGGTGGTCTTGCCGACGCCGCCGATGCCCGCGAGCGCGGAGACGGCCATGACCTGGCCGTCGGCGCCGGCGAGTACCCGGCTGAGCTCGGTGACGAAGGTGGCGCGGCCGGTGAAGTCGGGCACGGTGGCCGGCAGTTGGGCCGGGCGGATCTGGACCGGGGTGGCGGTCGGGGCCGGGTCGGCGGCGACGGCGAGTTCGGCGTCGGCGCGCAGGATCCGCTGCTGGAGGGCGGCGAGTTCGGGGCGGGGGTCGACGCCCAGCTCGTCGGCGAGCAGGCGGCGGGTGTCGGCGTAGACGGCGAGGGCCTCGGCCTGGCGGCCGCTGCGGTAGAGGGCGAGCATGAGCAGCTCGCGCAGGCGTTCGCGCAGCGGGTGCGCGGCGGTGAGCGCGGTGAGTTCGGAGACGGCCTCGGCGTGGTGGCCGATTTCGAGGTCGAGGTCGAGGCGGGTCTCCAGCAGCTGGAGGCGCCATTCGCCGAGCCGGACGCGCTCCGTCTCGGCGTAGGGCCCGGGCACCCCGGCCAGCGGCTCGCCGTCCCACAGGTCCAGCGCGCGGGCCAGCAGGGTGCGGGCGAGGGTGCGGTCACCGGCGGCGCGGGCCTTGTCGGCGTCCGCGGTGAGGGAGCGGGCGACGCCGAGGTCGAGGGCCGCGGCGGAGCCGAGCCGGATGGCGTACCCGCCGGACTCGCTGACGAGCAGGCCGGTGTCGAGCACCTTGCGCAGCCGGGAGGCGTAGGTCCGTACGGCCGCCAGGGCCTGCGGCGGCGGGTCCTCGCCCCAGATCGCGTCGATCAGCTCGGGGGCGGTGGCGGTGCGGCCGTCGCGCAGCAACAGGGCGGCGAGCAGGGCGCGTTGCTGCGGGCTGCCGGAGGACAGCGGCTCGCTGCCGTGCCAGGCGCGGATGGGGCCGAGCACGGCGAAGCGGGAGTCGGCCGTGGGAGCCGTGGGGGCCGTGGGCTCCGGCGGGGCCTTCGTGGCCTTCGCGGCCTTCGGTGCCTTCGGGGGCGGCGCGGTGGGCGCCGGGTCCCGTTCCGGTTCGGCGGGAGCGGGAGGCGGGACGGCGGATCGGGCTGCCGCGGAACCGGGCCGGGCCGCCTCGGGGTGGTTCCGCTGGTGCGGGATGGCCGGTATGCCCTGCATCTCTCGTCCTCCCTGCCTTCCGTCGGTGTGGTGGCCAGTCTGCCCTGTCTTGCGGTGAGACGTCAGCCCGCGGTGGACCGATCGCCGTCCAACTAGCTGACGCATCGTCAGATCGGCGCTACCGTGGGGGCCATGGAGACCTTCCCGAAGATCATCTCGGTGGACGACCACACGGTTGAGCCCCCCCACGTCTGGCGGGACCGGCTCCCGTCCAAGTACCACGACGTCGGCCCCCGCGTCGTACGCGCCCCCTTGAAGGAAATGACCTTCCTGGGAGGCAAGTTCGCCCCGGTCATGGGCGCCAAGGGCGACGACGGGCCGATCGGCGACTGGTGGGTCTACGAAGACCTGCACCGGCCGCTGACCCGGTTGGACACGGCGGTCGGGTACGACCGCGACGAGATCAAGCTGGAAGTCATCACCTACGAGCAGATGCGCCCGGGGTCCTTCTCGGTTCCCGAGCGGCTCGCCGACATGGACGTCAACCACGTCCAGTCGGCCCTGTGCTTCCCCACCTTCCCGCGCTTCTGCGGGCAGACCTTCACCGAGGCCAAGGACCGTGAGCTGGGGCTGCTCGGCGTACGGGCCTACAACGACTGGATGGTGGAGGAGTGGTGCGGCCCGCTGGCGCACGGCCGGCTGATCCCGCTCACCCTCATCCCGCTGTGGGACCCGGAGCTGGCCGCCGCCGAGGTCCGGCGCAACGCGGCGCGCGGCGTGCGGGCGGTCGCCTTCTCCGAGATACCGCCGCACCTGGGCCTGCCGTCCATTCACACGGACGAGTGGGACCCCTTCCTCCGGGCGTGCGACGAGACCGGCACGGTCATCGCCATGCACATCGGCTCCTCGTCGAGGATGCCGTCGACCTCGGCGGACGCCCCGCCCGCCGTCGGCTCCACCATCACCTTCGCCAACTGCTGCTTCTCGATGGTCGACTGGCTGATGAGCGGCAAGTTCGAGCGCTTCCCCAACCTGCGGATCATGTACGCGGAGGGCCAGATCGGCTGGATCCCCTACATCCTGGAGCGCGCGAACGTGGTCTGGGAGGAGAACCGGGGCTGGGGCGGCGTCGCCGACAAGGTGCTGCGGCCGCCGTCGGAGCTCTTCGCCGAGCATGTCTTCGGCTGCTTCTTCGACGACGCCTTCGGGCTGAAGAACCTGGACTCGATCGGGGTCGCCAACGTCCTGTACGAGACGGACTACCCCCACTCGGACTCGACCTGGCCGAAGTCCCGCGAGGTCGGCGAGGCCCAGATGGGCCACCTCGCCCCGGACGTGGTGGACCGCATCGTCCGCGGCAACGCGATCGACCTGCTGGGGCTGACCCCGGAAGGGCTGTGGGCCGGGTAGGGGCGGCCGGTCGAGCCGTTCGCCGGCGGCCTCGCGGGATCCCGGCGGGGCGATAACTCTCCCGCTCCGGAAGTGAGATGGTGGAGCCCGGGGCTCCACCATCGGAGTACCCCTTGCGGTCGTGTTGACCTCAGGGCATGCTTCGCCGGAGCAAAGCGGGAGGAGTGGCTGTGGTGGACAAGCGGACCGTGGTGACGGTGGTGCTGTGCGCGGTGGCGGCGCTCGGCGCCTCCGCGGCCATGACCGAGGTGGTGCCGACCCCCGGGTCCGAGCCGTCCCGTCAGGTCAAGGCCGCGCCCGCGCCCAAGCGGCCGACCCCCTCGTCGTCGCGATCGCAATCGTCCACGCAGTCACAGCTGGCCACTCCGGCCCCGGGCGGCTCATCTGCCCCCGCCGCCTCGGGGAAGCCCGCGCCCTCGTCCCCGCCCGACAAGCCCACGGCCATCGCCGGGGCGCTGTTCACCGGCGGTCTGGACGGCGACCACTTCTGCACGGCGACCGTGGTGCACAGCGCGGGCCGCAACATGATCGTCACGGCCGGGCACTGCCTGGTCGAGGGGGACCAGGGCGACGCCGGGCCGGTCTTCGCACCCGCGTACGCGAACGGGGCGGCCCCGTACGGCACCTGGAAGGTCGAGAAGGTCTTCGAGGACGAGCGCTGGTCCGACGGCAACGACGACGCCTTCGACCTCGCCTTCGCCCGGCTCGCCCCGGACTCCGCGGGCCGCAACGTCGAGGACGTCACCGGCTCCGCGACCCTCGACGTCTCCGGCCGGACGGCCGAGGAGGTCACCGTCACCGGCTACCCCGCCGACCGCAAGGTGCCCCGCACCTGCACCGCCGTCACGATCCGCGACAGCGCCACCGAGCAGCGCTTCGACTGCGCGGACTTCCCCGGCGGCACGAGCGGCAGCGCCTGGATCGCCCGCGACGGAAAGATCATCGGCATCCTGACCGGCGGCGACACCGACGACGTCTCGACCAGCACGGTCTTCGGCGACTGGGCCGGGGCCCTCTACGCGAAGGCCACCGCCCCCAGGGCCTGACCGCCCTACCCGCCGTGCGGTCGCCCGGCCGCGTAGCAGTGGACGGCAACGGTCTGTCGCGGGCTCCACCGCTGCTCGACGGTGGCCAGCAGCTCCCAGCCCATGCGTTCGTACAGGGCCGCGGCCGCCGTGTCCGAGGCCACGACATCGAGGACCGGGTGCAGTCCGCGACCGTGTGCTTCCCGCACGGCCCGCGCCATCAGCAGCGCGCCGATCCCGTCGCCCCGCGCGCTCGGAGCGACGAACAATCGGCTGACCACCGCGGTCCTCTCGACGCTCACGTCCTCACGGTCGCTCCACAGACCCGGAGCCACGTCGCCCGTCCCGCTCCGGGACAGACCGATGTGACCGACGACGCGGCCGGCGCGTTCCGCGACCCACGCCGCGAACAGCGACGGCTGCGCCAGCCACTCGGCGGGGCGATCGGGCCAGTTCACCGGATAGCCGTCCCGCTCGTGGACTTCGGCGAGCACGCGGACACACTCGTCGAGGTCGCGATCGGCGCGGTCCCGGACACCGCGCACCGGGCTTCCCCCGGGCGCGATGATGCTCTCCTTCTTCACCACCGTATGGAAGCACAGCCCGGCAGCGCGCCCCTGTGACCAGCGCGCTCGCCCGGCGCCCTAGCCGATGACCTGCTCCACCAGTCCCATGTGGACCGGGCCGGTCGTCGGCTCGGCGGCCAGGAGGGCCGGGAGCAGCGGGGGCCACAGGGGTTCGCCGAGGGCGGCGAGGGCCTGCGGGGAGAGCCACCGCCAGTGGGCGGCCGGGTCCTCCGGGACGGGGTCGCGGTGCGGGCCGGTGGTGACGTAGATGTGCTCGTGCTGGCGGACCGGGACGCCCTGGTGGGTGAAGTCGTGCTCCCACGTGCACAGCAGCCGCTGCGGGGCGAGGTCCGTCCAGCCCGTCTCCTCGCGCAGCTCGCGCCGCACGCACTCCTCGGGGCTCTCGCCGGGATCGATCCCGCCGCCGGGCGGCAGCCAGTGGATCCCGACCTCGATGTTGTTCTCGCGGAAGAGGAAGACGGATCCGGCGGGGGAGAGGACGACAATTCGCGCTGCCTGCCGTGGAGTTCTCATCAGATCAATGTACGACGGGACCCCCCGCGGGCCGTAGGGGCTTGCGGGGGGTCCCGTGTCGCCCACGCGGCCTATGCCGCCTGCAGCGCCAGCGTCGGGGACAGCCGGGCCGCCCGCACCGCCGGGTAGAGGCCCGCGACCGTACCGATCAGCAGCGTCGCGCCGAAGCCGCCCGTGACCGCCCACAACGGGACCACCCAGGGCAGGTCGCCGGCCCGGGCGTAGACCAGGGTGGCGATCGCGCCGAGCGCGATGCCCGCCAGGCCGCCGAGCCCCGACAGCAGCAGGGACTCCGTCACGAACTGCACCCGGATCTGGCCCTTGGTCGCGCCCAGGGAGCGCCGTAGCCCGATCTCGTGCCGTCGCTCCAGCACCGAGATGATCATCGTGTTGGCCACGCCGACCCCGCCCACCAGCAGGGCGATGCCGCCCAGGCCGAGCAGGAGGGTGCTGAAGGCGCCTTCGGTGGCCGCCTTCGCCTGGAGCGCCGCCGAGGGGTCCGTCACGGCGACCGCGCCCGGCGAGGCGGGGTTGGCGGTCTTGGCCATGAGGCCGCGGACCGCCCGCACGCGGTCGTCCGTCGAACGCTCGTAGATGGAGGTGGGGTGGCCGTCGAAGCCGAGCAGGTCCTGCGCGGCCTGCCAGCCGATCAGCGCCGAGCGCTCGATCTCCGGCGCCAACGGGATCGGGTCCAGGACGCCGATGACGGTGAAGTACCGGCCGCCGATGAAGACCTGGCCGCCCGGCTGCGTGATGCCGAGGCGCTCGGCCGTGACGTGCCCGAGGACGACGGAGGGGTAGCGGCCCGTCGCGTCGTTGAGCCAGGTGCCGTTGCGCATCCGCGCGCGCAGCGTCTCGAGCAGGTCGTCCTTGGCGGCCTTGAGGGCGATGCCGCCCGTTTCGTCCGGGGGGATGTTCTCGCTGCGGCGGACCGACTCCTTCACGTCGCCCGTCGTACCGACCGATTCGACCCCGTCGATCCGGGCGATCATGCCCGGGGCCTCCTTCGGGAGCCGGGTGTCCTGCCCGGAGTACATCGACGGCGCCGGGGTGGCGACCATCATGTTCGTCCCGAGCTTGTCGAGCTCCTGGAGCAGCTTGGCCTGGCTGGACGAGGAGATGCCGACCACCGCGATCATCGTCGCGATGCCGATCGCGATGCCGAGCGCGGACAGGAACACGCGCATGGGGCGTGAGCGCAGCCCCGCCGATCCGACGTGCAGGACGTCCCGGGGCCCGAGGCGCGGCGGCGACAGCTTGCGGGCGCGGGACTTCGTACGGGCCCCCATCACGCCACCCCCGCCGCGTCGGTGCGGGCGGCGCCCGCGTTCCACACGTCCGCGACGACCTCGCCGTCGCGGATGCGGACCTGCCGGGGCAGGCTCGCCGCGATCTCGTTGTCGTGGGTGATCACGGCGATGGTGGCCCCGTCCTGGTTGAGCTCGTGCAGCAGTTCCATCACCGATTCGCCGGAGGCGGTGTCGAGGGCGCCCGTCGGTTCGTCGGCGAGCAGGAGGTCCGGCTCGCCGGCGACCGCGCGGGCGATCGCCACGCGTTGCTTCTGGCCGCCGGACAGTTCGTGCGGCCGGTGGTCCATGCGGTCGCCGAGGCCGACGCGTTCCAGGGCGCGCTCCGCCCGGCGCCCGCGCTCGGCCCGGGAGAGGCCGGAGTAGAGCAGTCCCTCGGCGACGTTGGCCCGGGCGCTGATGCCCGGCACCAGGTGGAAGGACTGGAAGACGAAGCCGACGTGGCGCGAGCGCAGGGCCGACAGCGACCGGTCGGAGAGGGCGGCGATGTCGTACCCGGCGATGGCGACGCGTCCGGCGGTCGGCCGGTCCAGCGTCCCCACGATGTGCAGCAGGGTGGACTTCCCCGAGCCCGACGGCCCGACGATGGCGAGGAGCTCGCCGCTCAGGACGGTGAGGTCGACCCCGCGCAGGGCCGCGACCCCGCCGGGGTACTCCTTGGTGACGCCGGTCAGCTCGACGACCGGGTGGGCGTACCGGGCGATCGGGACCGTGTGCTCGGTGGGGTGTGCGGGGCTGACCGGGGGCGTGGGGTCGTTCGGGTCCGTCGGTTCGTTCGGGTCCGTGGGGTCGGTCATGACGCGGGGACTCCCACGTGCATGCCCTCCTTGAGGGCGTCCCCCTTCACCTCGACCCGGCCCTTGCCGAACATGCCCAGCTCGACCTTGACCTCGCGGACCTTGCCGTTCTCGACGACCTGGACGCCGAAGCCGCCTTCGGCCAGGGCGAGGAGCGAGTTGACCGGTACCGAGAGGACGTCCTTGCGGACCTGGCCGGTCAGGTTCACCGAGACCGGTGCCTGGTCGGCGCCCTTGGCACCGGCGGCGTCGTCGAGGGTGACCTCCACCTGCACCTTCGGCTTCTTGTCCCCGCCCCCGCCCCCGCCGCCGCCCGTGGGCGGATCGTCGGGGTTGGCGGTGCTGCCCACCGACTCGATCTTGCCGTTGGCGGTGCCGCCGCCGGGCAGGCTCACGCTCACCGGGTCGCCGGCCTTGACCGCGCCCGCCTTGGCCACGTCGAGCTGGAAGCGGACCATGCGCTCGGTGCCGGTCAGGGTCATGACGGGCTTGCCGGACCCCGCCTCGTCGCCGACCGCCATGTCGTTCTTCTGGACGCGCTGCGGACCGGACGCGAAGGCGATGTCCTCCTTGCCGATCTCGCCCGTCTCCTTCAGGCCGTGGGACTTCTGCCAGCGTTTGACGCCGGTGGCGGTGCCGTCGGTGAAGGTGCCGTCCGAGGCGTCCAGGCCGACGCCGAAGCCGAGGGCCTGGAGGTTGCGCTTGAGCTGCTTGACGTCGTCGCCCTTGTCCCCGCTCTTCATGGTCCGGTAGACGGGGGTGGTGCCGTACATGAGGCGCACCGCCTTGCCGTTGACCTCGTAGAGCTTGCCGTCCCGCTCGATCGAGGAGCCGGCGGGCGCGACCCAGGTCAGGGTCGCGGAGCCGCCCCCGCCGGAGCCGCCCGGAGCACCTGATCCGCCCGCACCGCCCGTCCCGCCCGAGCCACCGGCTCCCGCTCCGGATCCCGCTCCCGCCGCGCCGAGCTTGCGCTCCTTCGCGTACCCGAGCGTGCCGTCCACCGTGAGCCCGGAGCTCAGGTCGCCGCGCGTGACCGGCGCCGTCGCACCCGGCAGCCCGTCCGTCCGCTGCTGCTTCGCGTCCTTGCCGTCCGTCCCGGCCTGCGCCACGACGGCGTACCCGCCGCCCGAGATCGCCAGGACGACGGCGACCGAGCCCAGGACCCACTTGCCGCGCCGACTCACTTCTCGGCGCTGCACTTGTTCATCTGGGCCATGAAGGCGTCCTTGTCCACGCCGTCGGGAAACGTGTTCGCGCTCATCGCACCGCCGTTGAACTCCGGGTCCTTCACGTCGAAGCCGTGGTCCCGCATGCACTTGGCCGTCTTCAGCGCCTTGTCCTTGTCCGCCTGGGAGACCTGACCGGAGCCCGGGGCCTGGAGGCCGCACTTCTCGAAGGCCTTCTTCATGGCCTCCGGGTCGCCCCCGCCCCCGCCCAGGACCATGCCCCGCGCGTCCTCGCCGGGCTTCGGGTCGGGGGCGTCTATGCCGTTGTCGCGCAGGCACTTGCGCGTCTTGAGCGCCTTGTCGGCGTCCGCGCCGGAGTTGCCGCCACCGCCCGAGGCGGAGTTCGACGACTCCTTCTTGTCGTCCTTCTTCCCGTCCGAGCCGCCGACACCGCCCGCGCACGCGGTGACGAAGAGGGCCATCCCGGTGAGGAGGGCGGCCGTGGTCATGGTCGTGGATTGCTTCATGCGTCGAAGCGTGCGCGAGACGTGGGTTTCGCTTCTCTAAGGGCCCGCGCTTACAACGACGAAATGTCGCTCTCGGGTAAAGAGGACACCATGCGAGTTCTGGTGGTGGAGGACGAGGAGTTCCTCCGGGAGATGATCGCCGAGGGGCTGCGCCGCGACGCGCTGGCCGTGGACGAGGCGAGCGACGGCCTGGAGGCCCTGCGGCGGCTGCGCCTGGGCGAGTACGACGTCCTGGTCCTGGACCGGGACCTGCCCGGGTTGCACGGCGACGAGGTGTGCCGCCAGGTGGTGCGCGAGCGCCTCCTCACCCGGGTCCTGATGCTCACCGCCTCCGGCACGGTCCGCGACCGGGTGGAGGGCCTGGGCCTGGGCGCCGACGACTACCTGACCAAGCCCTTCGCCTACGACGAGCTGCTCGCCCGGGTCCTCGCCCTGGGCCGGCGCGCCCGCCCCGCGCTGCCGCCCGTCCTGGAGGCCGCCGGGATCGCCCTGGACACGGCGCGGCGCAGCGCGGTCCGCGACGGGCACCGGCTCGCCCTGTCGCGCAAGGAGTTCGCGGTGCTGGAGACGCTGCTGCGGGCGCAGGGGGCGGTGATCAGCAACGAGGACCTGATCGAGCAGGTGTGGGAGGCGGACACCAGCTACAGCACGAACGCGGTACGGGTCACGCTCAGCAAGCTGCGCGCCAAGCTGGGCGAGCCCGCGCTGATCGAGACGGTGCCGGGCGCGGGCTACCGGATCGCCCGGTGAGCCGCTCCCCCTGGGCCCGGCTGCTGCCCCGCGGCGAGCGGGCCCGGCTGACCACGCTGTACGGCTCGCTGCTGGTGCTCGCGGGCGGCGGTCTCGTGGCGCTGCTGAACCTGCTGGTCCGCCAGGGCCTCTTCCGCCGCATCAACCAGGCCGTCACCACCTACGCCCCGGCGCTCAACCAGACCCAGGTGCTCCAGGAGGGGCAGCACTACCCCGTGCCCGCGCAGCGCCTGCCCGGCGACGTGGTGCCTTCGTCGCCGGACCAGGTGGCGATGTACGCGGCCACGCGCAGGCTCAGCAGCGCCGCCGAGCAGGCCGCCCTGCACGAGCTGCTGACCGTGTCGCTGGTCGCGCTCGCGGTGTTCGCCGCGCTGTCGATCTGGCTGGCTTGGTGGATGTCGGGGCGGGTGCTGCGGCCCGTCGGGGTGATCACCGAGACGGCCCGGCGGCTGTCCGGGGAGAACCTGCACGAGCGGATCGGCCTGGACGCCCCGCCGGGCGAGCTGAAGCGGCTCGCGGACACCTTCGACGGGATGCTCGACCGGATGCAGGACCTGGTCGGCGCGCAGCGGCGGTTCGCGGCGAACGCGGCCCACGAACTGCGCACCCCGCTCGCCGTGCAGCGGGCGGCTGCGGAGATCGGGCTGGCCGGGGACCCGGATCCGCGGAAGGTCGCCAGGATCCGGGACAAGCTGATCGGGGTCGCGGATTCCAGCGAGCACCTCATCGAGTCGCTGCTGCTGCTCGCGGTGTCCGAGGAGGGCCTGGAGGGCACGGAGACGGTCGACCTCGCGGCGCTGGCCGCGGCGGAACTCTCCGCGGTGGAGCCGTCGGCCGCCGAGTGGTCGGACGGCGCGGGGGCGGTGACGGCGGGCGCGACCGGGTTGGTGGTCGAGCGGGAGCTGGCGCCGCTGCTCGTGACGGGGGACCGGCCGCTGCTGGGCCACCTGGTCCGCAATCTGCTGGCCAACGCGGTCCGGCACAACCGCCCCGGTGGCCGGATCACCCTGCGCACCTCCGCGGGCGGGGTGCTGACGGTCTCGAACACCGGCCCGGTGATCCCGCCCGAGGACGTGGCCCGGCTGCTGGAGCCGTTCCGGCGGCGCGCGGAGCGCCGGCACACCGCGGGGGAGGGCGCGGGGCTGGGGCTCTCGATCGTCGCCTCGATCGCCCGGGCGCACGGCGCGGAGCTGGCGGCGGAGGCCAACCCGGCTCCGGACGGCGGCCTGACGATCAGCATCCGCTTCCCCGCCGACTCCCGCCCGAAGCCGCCGCGGTCCGCCGCACCGGGTCCGTCGTAGAGCCGGCCGCCGGGTCCGTCGTGGAGCCGGCCGCAGAGCCGATCCCGGGCCGGCCGTAGGGTGTGTCGCCATGAGCGCTGAGATCACCGTCTACTGGCGGCCGGGGTGCGTGTTCTGCATGAAGCTGTGGCTCAAGATGCGGCTGACCGGCACCCGTTACCGCCCCGTCAACATATGGCGCGACCCGGAAGCGGCGGCCTTCGTCCGAAGCGTCGCGGACGGCAACGAGACGGTCCCGACGGTCCGGGTCCGCAGTGCCGACGGCACGGAGCGGAGCATGGTCAATCCCCGGCTGAGGGAGGTCCGTCGGGCGTTGGCGGGCCGAGGTCGCGGATGATCACTCGTTGACCGGTGAAGGGAATCCGGGGGCGGCTGTGTACGGTCGAACGCATGAGCAAGCACGCCCGACCCCGCAGCAGCGCCCGTACCGGCCCCCGTACCCGTACCCGTTCCCGGTCCTCCCGGAGCGTGGTCGTGGCCGCCGCCGTCGGGCTGTTGACCTGCTCGGCGGGGTGGGCGTACGCCGTGCACGACCGGGGTGACCGGGAGCGGCGCACGGAGGCGGCGCTGGACGCGCACGCGCGCGCCGGCGGGGACGCTACGGGCGCCCGGGCCGCCCGGGGCGCGGAGCGGGAGGGCCTGAGCGGGCTCCCGGGGGTCAGCGACGCGACCCGGGCCAGGATTCCGGCGGACGCGCGCCAGTTGGTCCTGGTGACCGGCAGGGCCAAGGACTCCTCGGAGGGCACCGCCGCGCTCTACACCCGCGCGCAGGCGGGCGGGCGTTGGTCGCCGGTGGGCAGCTGGCCCGCCCGCAACGGGGCCAAGGGGTGGTCCACCGAGCGCGCGTACGGCGACCTGACCTCCCCGCAGGGCGTGTTCTCGCTCACCGACGCGGGCGGGCTGCTGGCCGCTCCGCCCGGCACCCGGCTCCCGTACGACAAGGACAGCTCCTTCGTCCCCTCGGGCCGCGGTGTCAACGGCGAGTCTCTGGCCGGGTCCTTCGACTACGTGGTCGCGGTCGACTTCAACCGCAAGCGGGGCGCGTCCCCGCTCGACCCGACCAAGCCGGAGGGCGAGGCCAAGGGCGGGAACATCTGGCTCCACGTGGACCACGACGGTCCGTCACAGGGCTGCGTCGGCATTCCCAAGGAGGGCATGCGCAAGGTCCTGGAGACCCTGGACCCGGCGGCGAAGCCGGTCATCGTGATGGGGCCGGCCGGCTTCTGACGGCGGCCCGCCCCGCTGCCGCCCCGGCTCCCCGGTCGCGGACCAGCAGCGCGATGTAGGCGAGGTCGAAGACGCAGCACAGCACGCCGAGCCCGAGGATGAAGGGCGCGTCCTCGATCGCCCCGAAGAGCACGGTCGGGGCGAGGGTGCCGAGCCACTTGGCGACGGCGATGACCAGGCTCTGCCCGTGCGCCCCGCCGCGCCCCGCGAACAGCGCGATGAAGAGCCCGGACATCAGCAGGTTCTGCAGGAACGCCGAGTAGCGGGAGGCGTCGTGCGCCCCGAAGTGCGCGAGGAAGAGCCACTGCACGGCGAAGGCGGCGGCGAAGACCAGTACGCCCCAGGCGGCGAAGAGCGGCCGGGTGACGAAGGCGGGCAGTTCGGCCCGGCCGAAGCGGAAGTACGTGTAGACGATCACCACGTCGGCGAGTGCCCAGACGATGTTGACGACCCCCTGGGCGGAGATCCCGCCGAGGACGTCGTTGACGGCGTACGTCGTCTCCCACGCGAAGTTCAGGGCGAGCGCGGCCACGGGCATCGCGTACGTCCGCCGGCGCAGCCCGAGCCGGATGGCCTCGACGTAGACGATGGTCCAGGCGATCCCGCTGACCAGGGTCAGGAACAGCTCCACGCACGTCTCCCGCACTCGCGCCACCCCGGATCCGCACCCCGCGTCCGGCCCTGGCGCCGCACCCTAGCCCGCTGACCGGCCGAGGTCCACCGCGGCCCCCACCGCCCCGGTGCCCCCGCCCCCGTCGCCCGGCCCCGCCGCCCCCGTGCCGTCGTACCCCTTGCCTGACGATCCGTCAGCTACGACGATGGGCCCCGGCATCCGTATGACGAATCGTCAGGTGATGGCGAGGCGGTCGCGGTGGTGGCGGTGACGGCGAAGGCGAGGCGGGGACGGCATGGCGCGTGTGTTTCCGGAAGGTCGGCTGGTCTACGGGATGCAGCTCCCGATCCAGTCGCAGAGCACCATCTACGCCGAGCCCTGGGAGGCGTCGGCCGGGGCCGCCGACCTCGCCGAGGTCGCGCGGGCCGCGGACCGGGCCGGATTCGGTTACCTCGCCACCTGCGACCACGTGGCGATACCCCGGCGGATGGCCGGGCCCATGAGCACCGTCTGGTACGACCCGGTCGCCACCCTGTCCTTCCTGGCCGCGATCACCGAGCAGGTGCGCCTGCTCAGCCACGTGGCCATCGTCGGCCTGCGGCACCCGCTGATCAGCGCGAAGCAGTACGCGACCCTCGACCACCTCAGCGGCGGCCGGCTGATCCTCGGCGTCGGCGCCGGGCACGTGCAGGAGGAGTTCGAGGCCCTCGGCGTGGACTTCGCCCGGCGCGGCCCGCTGCTCGACGAGACCCTCGACGCGCTGCGGGCGGCCCTCGGGCCCGAGGAGTACCCGGAGTTCGAGGGGGAGACCTTCGCCTTCAAGGACCTGGGCCAGCTGCCGCGTCCCGCCCAGGAGCGGATCCCGGTGTGGGTCGGCGGGTCCTCGCCCGCCGCCGTGCGCCGGGCGGCCGTACGGGGTGACGGCTGGCTCCCGCAGGGCGATCCGCGGGACAAGCTCCCGGCGCAGGTGGCCCGCATCCGCGAGCTGCGCGCGGCCGCCGGGGTCACCGCGCCCATCGAGATGGGCGCGATCACCGAGCCGCTGTACGTCGGCGAGCCCGGCTGGGACACCGGCCGGCGCACCCTCACCGGCAAGGCGGAGGCCCTGGCCGAGTCCCTGCGCGCGTACACGGCGCTCGGCATGGACCAGATCCAGGTGCGCTTCCGCAGCCGCGACCGGGCCGAACTGGTCGACCAGATCAGCGCTTTCGGGGCCGAGGTCGGCCCCCTCCTCAACGACTGACAGGGGCATCGGCATGGGCAAGTTGGACGGGCGCGTCGTCATCATCACGGGGGCGGCGCGCGGCCAGGGCGAGCAGGAGGCCCGGATCTTCGCCGCCGAGGGCGCGAAGGTGCTGCTGGGCGACGTGCTGGACGAGCAGGGCGCCGCCGTGGCCAAGGAGATAGGGGAGGAGCGGGCCCGGTACGTACGGCTGGACGTGAGCCGGGAGGAGGACTGGGCGGCCGCCGTGGCCGCCGCGAAGGAGGCCTTCGGTGCGATCGACGGCCTGGTCAACAACGCCGGCATCCTGCGCTTCAACGAGCTGGTGAGCACTCCGCTGGCGGAGTTCCAGCAGATCATCCAGGTCAACCAGGTCGGGGCCTTCCTCGGCATCAAGGCGGTCGCCCCAGAGATCGAGGCGGCGGGCGGCGGCACCATCGTCAACACCTCCTCCTACACGGGGCTGACGGGCATGGCCTACGTGGGCGGCTACGCCGCCACCAAGGCGGCCATCCTCGGGCTGACCCGGGTGGCCGCGCTGGAGCTGGCCGCCAAGAACATCCGGGTCAACGCGATGTGCCCGGGCGCCGTGGACACGCCCATGGCCAACCCCGGGCTGCTGGACCCGGCGGGGATGACGGACGAGGCCCGGGACGCGATGGCGGACCTCTACAAGCGGGTCGTGCCGATGGGGCGGGTCGGCCGCCCGGACGAGATCGCGCGCCTGGCCCTGTTCCTGACCAGCGAGGACTCCTCGTACATCACCGGCCAGCCGTTCGTGATCGACGGCGGCTGGATGGCCGGCGTCAGCATCCTCTGACGCGGCATCCGTGGCCGGCATCTGATGGAGCGTCAGGTATTGACGGCTCCGGTGCTCGGTGGAACAGTCAAGCCCATCAAATCTGACGCAACGTCAGAAACCTAAGGACGGTGAACCCCTTGGAATTCGGGCTCTTTGTGCAGGGATACGTGGCTGAGGCGCGTTCCAAGGTCGACCCCGAGGCAGAGCACAAGGCGCTGATCGAGGAGACCGAGTACGTCATCCAGGCCGACAAGTCCGGCTTCAAGTACGCCTGGGCCTCCGAGCACCACTTCCTGGAGGAGTACTCGCACCTCTCGGCGAACGAGGTCTTCCTCGGGTACCTCGCCCACGCGACCGAGCGCATCCACCTCGGTTCCGGCATCTTCAACCCGCTCGCCCCGGTCAACCACCCGGTCAAGGTGGCCGAGAAGGTCGCCATGCTCGACCACCTCTCCAAGGGCCGCTTCGAGTTCGGCACCGGCCGCGGCGCGGGCAGTCACGAGATCCTCGGCTTCCTCCCGGGCATCGAGGACATGAACGGCACCAAGGAGATCTGGGAGGAGACCATCGCGGAGTTCCCCAAGATGTTCCTCCAGGAGGAGTACGAGGGGTTCCAGGGCAAGCACTGGTCGCTGCCGCCGCGGAAGATCTTCCCCAAGCCGTACGGCAAGGCGCACCCGGCCATGTGGTACGCCGCCGGCTCCCCGTCCTCGTACGCCATGGCCGCCAAGAAGGGCCTCGGCGTCCTCGGCTTCAGCGTCCAGAAGGTCTCGGACATGAGCTGGGTCCTCGACCAGTACAAGACGGCCATCCAGGAGGCGAAGGCCATCGGCGCCTTCGTCAACGACAACGTCATGGTCACCTCGACCGCGATCTGCGCCGAGACCCACGACAAGGCCGTCGAGATCGCCGTCAACGCGAACATGAACCGCTTCCAGTCGCTGGTCTTCCGCTACCACGACACCTTCCCGCGGCCCGAGGCGATCCCGCAGTGGCCCGAGATCCTCCCCGAGTACAACGCGGAGATCATCGAGCTGCTGATCGCCGAGGAGCTGCTGATCTGCGGCGACCCGTCCGAGGTGCTCCAGCAGTGCAAGCGGTGGGAGCAGGCCGGCGCCGACCAGCTGTCCTTCGGCCTGCCGACCGGCGTCTCGTACGAGGACACGATGAACACCGTCAAGCTCATCGGGGAGCACGTGATCCCGAAGATCGACACGGACCCGGTGCACCGGACGACCCGCTTCCGCGACGCGGTCTGATCCCGCGGCGCCGGTTGCCGGGGCTCCGCCCCGGACCCCGCGCCTCAAACGCCGGCGAGGCTGAAGTGGGCCCGGCCCGACTGGAAGGGGCCCGGGGCTCCGCCCGGACCCGCGCCTCAAACGCCGGCGGGGCTGACCTTGGCCCGGCGGGGTGGAGCTTCGGGCCCCTTTTTTTGTGGGCCGGAAGGCCCGTTGGGGCGGGCGACCTCGCAAAGTGGGGGTGGGCGCGGACTTGTTGGCCCGGAGCGGCCTTGACTCGGCCCCGAGGCTGGGATGCTTGGCTGTGCCAGGGATCGACAACGAGGGACGCGGGAGCTGCTGAGTCGTGGAAGACAGGGTGCGGGTGGTCATCGCCGAGGATTCAGTGCTGCTGCGTGAGGGCCTGACCCGGTTGCTGACCGACCGGGGGCATGACGTCGTAGCCGGCGTCGGGGACGCGGAAGCCCTGATCAAGACGGTGGCGGAGCTGGCGGCGGAGGACGCGCTGCCGGACGTGGTGGTGGCGGACGTACGGATGCCGCCGACCCACACCGACGAGGGGGTCCGGGCGGCCGTACGGCTGCGCAAGGACTACCCCGGGATCGGCGTGCTCGTGCTGTCGCAGTACGTCGAGGAGCAGTACGCCACCGAACTGCTGGCCGGTTCCAGCACCGGCGTGGGGTACCTGCTCAAGGACCGGGTGGCCGAGGTGCGCGAGTTCCTCGACGCGGTGGTCCGGGTGGCCCGGGGCGGCACGGCCCTGGACCCGGAGGTGGTCGCCCAGCTGCTGGGCCGCAGCCGCAAGCAGGACGTACTGGCGGGGCTCACGCCGCGCGAGCGCGAAGTGCTGGGGCTGATGGCCGAGGGGCGGACGAATTCGGCGGTGGCCAAGCAGCTGGTGGTCAGCGACGGAGCGGTGGAGAAGCACGTCAGCAACATCTTCATGAAGCTCGGCCTGTCGCCGAGTGACGGGGATCACCGGCGCGTGCTCGCCGTCCTCACCTATCTGAGATCCTGATCAACTGACACCCTGTCAGGCAATGCTGGAGCGCCTGGCACGACGGGGGTGTCGGAGAACCTGACGGCGGAGTGTCTCCTCACCGATGGTTTGCGCGGCGGGAGACACTCCGGACCAGGCCGTCCCACGGGACGGTCCAGCATATGAGCGGCCCAAGGAAGGACACCCTTACCGACGTAGGGTTGACCTTGCGAACGCCACGCCTCGAAGGAGGTCCAGTTCAGTGACCAGCCAGGTCAGTAGCCCAGCCGAGCAGGCCGACGGGGCCGGGGGTGCTGTTGTCGGTGGACAGCGCACGCCCGCGGGTCCCGGCGAGAAGGAAGTCCGTCGGCTGGACCGTGTGATCATCCGTTTCGCGGGTGACTCGGGTGACGGCATGCAGCTCACCGGTGACCGCTTCACGTCCGAGACGGCTTCTTTCGGCAACGACCTCTCCACGCTGCCGAACTTCCCTGCCGAGATCCGGGCGCCCGCCGGCACCCTGCCGGGCGTGTCCTCGTTCCAGCTGCACTTCGCCGACCACGACATCCTCACGCCCGGTGACGCGCCGAACGTGCTGGTCGCGATGAACCCGGCCGCCCTGAAGGCGAACATCGCCGACGTGCCGCGGGGCGCGGACATCATCGTGAACACCGACGAGTTCACCAAGCGCCCGATGGCGAAGGTCGGCTACGCGGTCTCGCCGCTGGAGGACGGCTCGCTCCAGGCGTACAACGTGCACCCGGTGCCGCTGACGACGCTGACCGTGGAGGCCCTCAAGGAGTACGGGCTCTCCCGGAAGGAGGCCGAGCGGAGCAAGAACATGTTCGCGCTGGGCCTGCTGTCGTGGATGTACCACCGGCCCACCGAGGGCACCGAGGCGTTCCTGCGCGCGAAGTTCGCGAAGAAGCCGCAGATCGCCGAGGCGAACGTGGCCGCCTTCCGGGCGGGCTGGAACTTCGGGGAGACCACCGAGGACTTCGCGGTGTCCTACGAGGTCGCGCCCGCGACGAAGGCCTTCCCGACCGGGACCTACCGCAACATCTCCGGGAACCTGGCCCTGTCCTACGGGCTGATCGCGGCCGGGCAGCAGGCCGACCTGCCGCTCTACCTGGGCTCGTACCCCATCACCCCGGCTTCCGACATCCTGCACGAGCTGTCCAAGCACAAGAACTTCGGCGTGCGGACCTTCCAGGCCGAGGACGAGATCGCGGGGATCGGGGCCGCTCTGGGGGCCGCCTTCGGCGGCTCGCTGGCGGTCACGACCACCTCCGGGCCGGGCGTGGCGCTGAAGTCGGAGACGATCGGGCTGGCGGTGTCGTTGGAGCTGCCGCTGCTGGTCGTGGACATCCAGCGCGGCGGGCCCTCGACGGGCCTGCCGACCAAGACGGAGCAGGCCGACCTGCTCCAGGCGATGTACGGGCGCAACGGCGAGGCCCCGGTTCCGATCGTGGCGCCGCGGACCCCGGCCGACTGCTTCGACGCCGCGCTGGACGCGGCGCGGATCGCGCTGACGTACCGGACGCCCGTCTTCCTGCTCTCCGACGGCTACCTCGCCAACGGGTCCGAGCCCTGGCGGATCCCGGACGTCACCGACCTCCCCGATCTGCGGGTGCCCTTCCAGGACGGCCCCAACCACCAGCTCGCCGACGGCACCGAGGTGTTCTGGCCCTACAAGCGGGACCCGCAGACCCTGGCCCGCCCGTGGGCCGTGCCCGGCACGCCGGGGCTGGAGCACCGCATCGGCGGGATCGAGAAGCAGGACGGCACCGGGAACATCTCCTACGACCCGGCCAACCACGACTTCATGGTCCGCACCCGCCAGGCCAAGATCGACGGCATCCAGGTCCCCGACCTCGACCTCGACGATCCCGACGGGGCGACCACCCTCGTGCTGGGCTGGGGCTCCACCTACGGCCCGATCACCGCGGCCGTACGCCGGCTGCGCCTGGCCGGGACCCCCATCGCCCAGGCCCACCTGCGCCACCTGAACCCCTTCCCCAGGAATCTGGAAGAGGTCCTGCGGCGTTACGACAAGGTAGTGGTGCCCGAGATGAACCTCGGCCAGCTGGCCACCCTGATCCGGGCGAAGTACCTGGTCGACGCCCGTTCGTACACCCAGGTCAACGGCATGCCCTTCAAGGCGGAACAGCTCGCCACGGTCCTCCAGGAGGCCATCAATGACTGAGGTCACCGACGCCCCCGCCCAGGCACCGACGCTGCTGTCGCTGGTCCCCAAGGCCGAGGCCAAGCAGTCGATGAAGGACTTCAAGTCCGACCAGGAAGTCCGCTGGTGCCCCGGCTGCGGCGACTACGCCGTCCTCGCCGCCGTCCAGGGCTTCATGCCGGAGCTCGGACTGGCGAAGGAGAACATCGTCTTCGTCTCCGGGATCGGCTGCTCCTCCCGCTTCCCGTACTACATGAACACCTACGGGATGCACTCCATCCACGGCCGCGCCCCCGCCATCGCCACGGGCCTGGCGACCTCGCGCCGCGACCTGTCGGTGTGGGTCGTCACCGGTGACGGCGACGCCCTGTCCATCGGCGGCAACCACCTGATCCACGCCCTGCGGCGCAACGTCAACCTCAAGATCCTGCTCTTCAACAACCGGATCTACGGGCTGACCAAGGGCCAGTACTCGCCCACCAGCGAGGTCGGGAAGCTCACCAAGTCCTCCCCGATGGGCTCCCTCGACGCGCCCTTCAACCCGGTCTCGCTCGCGATCGGCGCCGAAGCCACCTTCGTGGCCCGCACCGTCGACTCCGACCGCAAGCACCTCACCGAGGTCCTGCGCGCCGCGGCCGACCACCAGGGCACCGCGCTCGTCGAGATCTACCAGAACTGCAACATCTTCAACGACGGCGCCTTCGAGGTCCTCAAGGACCAGGAACAGGCGCAGGAGGCCGTCATCCGCCTCGAACACGGAGCGCCCATCCGTTTCGGGACGGACGGCTCCAAGGGCGTCGTCCGCGACCGCGCCACCGGCGACCTGCAGGTCGTCACGGTCACCCCGGACAACGAGGCCGACGTCCTGGTCCACGACGCGCGCACCACGTCGCCGACCAACGCCTTCGCGCTCTCCCGCCTCGCCGACCCGGACACCCTGCACCACACGCCCATCGGCGTGTTCCGCGACGTCGAGCGCCCCGTCTACGACACGCAGATGGCCGACCAGCTCGACACCGCCATCGAGCAGCACGGCAAGGGCGATCTGAGCACCCTGCTCACGGGCAACGACAACTGGACCGTCGTCGGCTGAGCCCGGCGCCACGGCCCCGCGCACGGGGCCCGGATCCCGGCCGACGGCTACGGGGTCCGGGCCCCGTCGTATGCCGCGCGGGCCCCGTCGTACGCCGCGCGGGCGGCCTGGACCTCGCCCGTACGGCGTTCCGTCCAGCGGGCCAGCGCCCACACCTGCTCGGCGGCCTCGCGCCCCAGCGGGGTGAGCGAGTAGTCGACCCGCGGCGGGATCACCGGCTGCGCGACCCGCAGCACGAAGCCGTCGCGCTCCAGCGTCTGGAGGGTCTGGGCCAGCATCTTCTCGCTGACCCCGCCCACCTCGCGGCGCAGTTCGCTGAAGCGGAACGACCGCTCCACGAGCGCGGCCAGTACCAGGACGCCCCAGCGGCTGGTGACGTGTTCCAGGACGCCCCGGGAGGGACACATGGGGGCCTTGACGCTCACTTCCGGAACTTCCGGAACTTCCGGCACTTCCGGCACTTCCGGTACTTCGACACTTACTTCCATGCCAGTACCTTACTTCAAAGTGGGTACTTACAAATAGTTAGCGTGCTCCGTAGGGTGGTGTCATCCACCGCAGGAACCCCCGAAGGAGCACCCCATGAGCATCGTCGTCACCGGAGCCACCGGAGCCCTCGGCCGCCTGGTCCTGGAGGACCTGCTGGCCACCGTCCCCGCCACGGAGATCGCCGCCGTCGTCCGCGACGAGGCCAAGGCCGCCGACCTCGCCGCGCGCGGCGTCGAGGTGCGCGTCGCGGACTACAGCGACCCCGCGAGCCTGGAGGGCGCCTTCCGCGCCGGGGACCGGGTCCTGATGATCTCCGGCAGCGAGGTCGGCCAGCGGGTGCCGCAGCACACCGCGGTGATCGAGGCCGCGAAGGCCGCCGGGGTGGCCCAGCTCGCCTACACCGGGATCCTCGGCGGCCCCGAGGCCGACTTCGACCTCGCCGCCGAGCACCGCGTCACCGAGCAGCTCATCCTCGACTCCGGGCTGCCCCACACCTTCCTGCGCAACGGCTGGTACCACGAGAACTACACCGCCCAGCTGGGCAACGTCCTGGAGCACGGCGCGGTCGTCGGCAGCGCCGGCGAGGGCCGGATCGCCTCCGCGGCCCGCGCCGACTACGCCGCCGCGGCGGCGGCCGTGGTGACCGGCGAGGGCCACCTGAACAAGGTCTACGAGCTCAGCGGCGACACCTCCTGGAGCCTGGCGGAGTACGCCGCCGAGGTCGCGGCGCAGTCCGGCCGCGAGATCGCCTACGCGGCCGTCCCGGCGGACGCGCACCTCGACATCCTCACCGGCGCCGGCGTCCCGGCGGGCTTCGCGGCGATCCTCGTCGACGTGGACGCGGCCATCTCGCGCGGCCGGCTCGCGGGCACCAGCGGGGACCTGGCCAAGCTGATCGGCCGCCCGACCACCCCGATCGCCACCGCCATCGCGGCCGCCCTGGCCTGAGCCGCGATGGAGACGCTCCGGATGTCATGACCGTCACCTGCCAACGGGCATGACATCCAGCTCCGGCGGCGCTACCTTCGTGAGGTTGGCGCGAAGTGACCCTGGAGGGCCCGTGAGCACAGAGAACGAGCAGCGCACGGGTTTGCTCTACGGATTCGGCGCCTACGGCCTGTGGGGCTTGGTGCCCCTCTTCTGGCCCTTGCTCAAGCCCGCCGAAGCGATCGAGATCCTCGCCCACCGCATGGTGTGGTCCCTGGTCGCCGTCGGCCTCGCCCTGCTCGTGATGCGCCGCTGGGGATGGATACGGGCCCTGGTCGGCCAGCCGCGCAAGCTCGGCCTGACCGCGCTCGCGGCCACCGTGATCTCGATCAACTGGGGCCTGTACATCTGGTCCGTGAACCACGGCCGGGTCGTCGAGGCCAGCCTCGGCTACTTCATCAACCCGCTGGTCACCATCGGCATCGGCGTCCTCGTCCTGGGCGAGCGGCTGCGCCGCACGCAGTGGGCGGCGGTCGCCGTCGGCTTCGCCGCCGTCGTGGTGCTGGCGATCGGCTACGGTCGGCCGCCGTGGATCTCGCTGGTGCTCGCCTGCTCCTTCGCGACCTACGGCCTGCTCAAGAAGAAGATCAACCTGAACGGCCTGGATTCCCTGGCCGCCGAGACCGCGCTGCTCTTCCCGCCGGCCCTCGGCTACCTCCTGTGGCTGACGGTCCAGGGCCACTCCACCTTCACCACCGGGGGCGTCGGGCACGCCGCCCTGCTGGCCTCGACCGGCCTGGTCACCGCGATCCCGCTGGTCTTCTTCGGCGCCGCGGCCATCCGGGTCCCGCTGTCCACCCTCGGCCTGCTCCAGTACCTGGCCCCGGTCTTCCAGTTCGGCCTCGGCGTCGTCTACTTCCACGAGGCCATGCCGCCCGAGCGCTGGGCCGGCTTCTCCCTCGTCTGGGCCGCGCTCGCCCTGCTGACCTGGGACGCATTGCGGACCTCACGGCGCTCCCGCGCGGCCCTCGCGGCGACCGTTTCGGCCACCGCGGCGCCCCCCTCGGGGGCCCCCGCGGCGACCCCGGTGACCCCGGCGCGCGAACCGGCGTAGCCGCGCATCATCCACCGCTCGATCCCCGGTACGGAACCTCCGTACCGGGGATCGTCCGTTTTCCGAACCCCACTGACCGGATTATGACCTTGACGGGCAGTCATACTCTCGCTGAACATCAGGCTCGCACTGACGCACGAACGCTCACTTGCTCTATCCCCGCAGTTCCGTCATATCCCCGCGGAATCCCGGAGCCCCCACATGAGCCTGTCCGTCTCACGGCGCCTGGCCGCCGTCACCGCGATCGCGGTGGCCGGCCTCTTCGCCTCCACCGCCCCCGCGGCGCTGGCCGCCCCCACCGCGGCCACGGCCGCGCCGACGCCGCCCGACATCCCCATAGCCAACGTCAAGGCGCACCTGACCCAACTCCAGTCGATCGCCACCGCCAACGGCGGCAACCGCGCGCACGGCAAGGCCGGTTACAAGGCCTCGATCGACTACGTGAAGGCCAAGCTGGACGCGGCCGGTTACACCACCACCCTGCAGACCTTCACCTCCAGCGGCGCCACCGGCTACAACCTGATCGCCGACTGGCCGGGCGGCGACCCGAACTCGGTCCTGATGTCCGGCTCGCACCTGGACTCGGTCAGCGCCGGTCCCGGCATCAACGACAACGGCTCCGGTTCGGCCGCCATCCTCGAAACGGCCCTCGCCGTCTCCCGGGCCGGGCTCCAGTCCACCAAGCACCTGCGCTTCGGCTGGTGGGGCGCGGAAGAGCTGGGCATGGTCGGATCGACGTACTACGTCAACAACCTGCCGAGCGCCGAGAAGTCGAAGATCTCCGGCTACCTGAACTTCGACATGATCGGGTCGCCGAACCCGGGCTACTTCGTCTACGACGACGACCCCACGATCGAGCAGACCTTCAAGACGTACTTCGCCGGCGTCGGCATCCCCACCGAGATCGAGACCGAGGGCGACGGCCGCTCCGACCACGCCCCCTTCAAGAACGCGGGCATCCCGGTCGGCGGCCTCTTCAGCGGCGCCGACTACATCAAGACCGCCGCGCAGGCCCAGAAGTGGGGCGGCACCTCCGGCAAGGCCTTCGACGCCTGCTACCACCGGTCGTGCGACACCTCGGCGAACATCAACGACGCGGCGCTGGACAAGAACAGCGACGCGATCGCCTACGCGGTCTGGACCCTGGGCGCGGCCGCCACGGTCCCGCCGGGCCCGTCCTTCGAGAACACGACGGACTACAACATCCCGGACTCCCCTGCCGCCGGCGTCAGTTCGCCGATCACCGTCTCGGGCGTCACGGGCAACGCCCCGGCGACCACGAAGGTGGACGTGAACATCGTCCACACCTACCGCGGTGACCTCCAGATCGACCTGATCGCCCCGGACGGCACGGCGTACCGGCTGAAGAACTCCAGCTCGGACTCGGCCGACAACGTCATCGCCTCCTACACGGTGAACGCGTCGAGCGAGGTCGCCAACGGCGTCTGGAAGCTCCAGGTGAAGGACGTGGCCGCGCAGGACATCGGCTACATCAACAGCTGGAAGATCACCTTCTGACAGCCCGAACGCGCCACCGCCGCCCGCTTCCCCCTCGGGGAGGCGGGCGGCGGTGGCGTCACGCGCCCTCGGCGCGCACCCGCAGGGTCTCCGGGACCGGCTCCTGTATCTGGGAGCGCAGCTCCTCGGCCACGGCGGAGATGTCGACCCGGCCCAGTTTCGCGGCCTCCACGAGATCACCGAGCGCCTCGGGCGAGGGCAGTTGCTTCGCCCCGGCCACCCGCAGGTACGAGCGGGTCGCCGCGGCCGCGTAGAACTCGTTCATCGGGGATTCCAGCGCCGGGCACACCGCGAGGGTGTGCAGGAAGGCGGCGGCCCGCCAGGCGGTGTCGGGGGCGGGCTGCTCGGGGACCAGCACCAGGTCGTTCTGGTGGCGGGCCACCGCGGCGGCCACCCCGGAGGGATCCCACACGGCGGGATCGGACGGGAGGTGGTGGGCCAGAGCGGTCCAGGCCCACTCCATGGTGATCTTCAATGGCCGAACCGCTCCTGGAAGTAGCCCCAGTGGTCGGCGAACTCCTCGATACCGGAGAGGAAGTTCTTGCGGTCCTCGTCCAGTTCGCGTTCGGTGACCTCGGTGATCAGCGCGGTGACCGTCGTCCCCAGCGCCGCCGCGCGCGCTTTGAGGCGCTCGTGGAACTCTTCCTCCAGGCGGATGGTGACGTGTCTCGACATGGCACTCACGGTACAGCGGGCCCGCTGTACGGAGGAGAGTTACGCCGGAAGGGTGGCCCGGGACACACGTCCTGGGCCACCCTTGTCGTACCTGTGCCCGCGTCCCGCGGGCGTCCGGACTACTTCGCCGCGTTGGCCGCCTGGACCAGGGCGTCCTTGGTGAGCGCACCCACATAGACCTTGCCGTCATCGGTGATCAGCGCATTGACCACGCGGGTCGAGAAGATCCGGCCGGAGCCGAACTTCCCGCTGACCTTGTCCCCGAGGCTGTCGAGGAGCTGCTTGGCCTCCTTGGGGGCGCCCTTCTCGTTCGCCTTGCCCTCGAAGTCCTTGAGCCCCTTGCCCGAGCCGGAGTCGATCCGGGCGACCGCGCCCCAGCCCTCACCGAGGACCGTGGTCCCGCCCTTGGCCCCGCCGCCGGTCAGGCCGTTCAGGCCGGGGATCGGCAGCGAGTCCATGCGGCGCTGCGCCTTGTCCCCGTGCGAGGCGTCGGAGCCCTCCCGCACCTTGGCGCCCTTGGGCGGGGTGAAGGTGAAGGTGTCGGCGGCGGGCTTGGCGAAGTCGACCTTGCTGAAGCCCGCGTCCACGATCGGCTTGCCGCCCTGGCTGGAGAGCACCTGGACGCGCAGCGGCACCCCGTTCTTGGCGTCCACCGCGATCTGGACGGACCCGATGGTGGAACCGGACGCCTTCGGCTTGAGCACCAGCTGGTAGGCGTCGCGTCCGGCCACCTGGGCCGTGTCGCCGACGCTCACGTCGGTGGTGGGTCCGGCGGCCTTCAGGGCCTCCTCGGCGAGCTGCGCGGGCGAGGTGGCGAGCCGGTCGGCCGTCTTGTGCTCCTTGCCCTTCTGGCCCGCCTTGGCGCCCGCTTCCTTGTCGTGGAAGACCTCGTTGGACTTGCTGTCGTAGCCCCAGACCTCATCACCGTTGTGGATGAGGCTGTACTCGTCCTTGCCGTCCAGGAAGGTGATCCGCTGGCGGTCCGGGCCGTCGGCCGCGACCTTGAAGGTGTGCGTGCCGGTGGCGAGCTGCGTGAGCTTGTCCTCCGGGTTCGCGGAACCGCCGGAGACGCCCCCGCCGCCGAGCAGGCCGGTCGCCAGCTTGGGCAGGCCGAGGTCGGTGCTGATCTTCGCGGTGCCGGACAGCTGCTGGGTGTCCGATGCCGCGATCTTCTCGATGAGCTGCTGCGCCGTCACCTTCGGAAGGTCCGGTCCGCTCGCGTTGGCGAAGGCCGGAATGAGTCCGACGGTCGCCACGGCCACTCCCACGACCACGACCGGTACCGCGTACCGCGAGGCCTTGCGAGGGGTCTTTACGTTCGCTGCCATGTCTCTGCCCTACCTCTGTGTGTAGGCGGCGACCTACCCATCCCGACATCTCAACGTCCACCCCGCGCCGCCACTCTCACCCGATCTGGTGGGGATGTGTGTCTCCATATGACCAAACGAAGGCCCTCCGGGGCATCACTCCTCGGAGCCAACTCCGTGTACGCCCGTGGGATGACATGACGAAGGCCCCCCGTCCCCATCCCGTAGGGGGTCGGAGGGCCTCGCCTCTGCCTTAGGACCTAGCCGGCCCGGTGGACCACCGCGTCGCACAGCTCTTCCAGGGCGGACTTCGCGAAGCACTCGGGCAGCGGGGCCAGCGTGGCCCGCGCGTCCTCGGCGTAGCGGATGGTGTCGCGCCGCGCCTGCTCCAGCGCCGGGTGCACCCGCAGCCGGGACAGCACCTCCGCGTGCCGGGCGTCGTCCGTCAGGTCGCCGTCCAGGAGGCGCACGAGCTCCAGGTCCTCCTCCCGCCCGTCCCGGGCGGCCATCTCCCGCAGCCGCAGCACCGGCAGGGTCGGGATGCCCTCGCGCAGGTCCGTGCCCGGCGTCTTGCCGGACTCGTGCGAGTCGGAGGCGATGTCGAGGACGTCGTCGGCGAGCTGGAAGGCGGTGCCGAGGCGCTCGCCGTACTGCGTGAGGATGTCGACGACCGACTCGTCGGCGCCGGACATCAGGGCGCCGAAGCGACCGGAGACGGCGATCAGCGAGCCGGTCTTGCCCGCGATGACGTCGAGGTAGTGGGCGACGGGGTCGCGGCCGTCGCGCGGACCGGCCGTCTCCAGGATCTGACCCGTCACCAGCCGCTCGAAGGCCTCGGCCTGGATCCGCACGGCCTCGGGGCCGAGGTCCGCCAGGATGTGCGAGGCACGGGCGAACAGGAAGTCACCCGTCAGGACCGCCACGGAGTTGCCCCAGCGCGTGTTCGCGCTGTCCACGCCGCGCCGGACGTCCGCCTCGTCCATGACGTCGTCGTGGTAGAGCGTCGCGAGGTGCGTCAGCTCCACGACCACCGCGGACGGCACGATGCCGGGCGCGTAGGGGTCGCCGAAGCGGGACGCGAGCATCACCAGCAGCGGCCGGAACCGCTTGCCGCCGGCTTTCACCAGATGCTGCGCGGCCTCGGTGATGAAGGGGACTTCGCTCTTGGTGGCCTCCAGCAGACCCGCCTCGACTGCGGCCAGTCCGGCCTGGACATCGCTCTCAAGAGCCTGGTCCCGCACGCTCAGTCCGAACGGCCCGACGACGGTCACGAGGGGTACTCCTGTCTGCTGACGATCACGGTGACGATCACCTGGATTGTCGATGTGTCGCTGCCATCACTCAAGCCAGCGTATCCGGTCTGTTTTCGATCACCGAGAGCGCCCGCCCGGTCGCGACCAGCGCACCGTCCGAACCACACCGGTATGTTCTTAAGGAGCCAATACGACCGGAGAATACGTTTTGTCCAGAACTGCTCCTGATATCGACGAACCGGCGGACCCGGAGGCCGACCAGCCGCCGCCCGGCGACGACCACGCCTTCCTCGGCCACCCCAGGGGCTTGGCGACGCTCTCCGGACTGGAGGTCTGGGAGCGCTTCTCGTTCCTGGGCATGCAGGCCATCCTCGTTCTCTACTTCGCGGACACCGTAGTCAACGGCGGCCTCGGAATGAATCCGGGAACCGCCGCGTCCGTGTCGGCCGCCTACGGAACCATGGTCTACCTGGTTTCCGTCGCCGGCGGCTGGCTCGCCGACCGGATCCTCGGCTCCTACCGATCCGTCCTGTGGGGCGGCGTCCTGATCGCCTGCGGCCACTACGCGATGGCCGTGCCGACCGCCGCCATGACCTGGGTGGGCCTCGGCCTGATCAGCGCCGGCACCGGCCTGCTCAAGCCCAATGTGGCCAGCATGGTCGGCAAGCTCTACCGCACCGAGGACCAGCGCCGCGACGCCGGCTTCGCCCTCTACTACATGGGCATCAACATCGGCGCCTTCGCCGGCCCGCTCATCACCGGCTGGCTCGGCGAGCACGAGGGCTGGCACTGGGGCTTCTCCGCCGCCGCGATCGGCATGACGGCCGGCCTGGTCCAATACGTCCTGGGACGCCGCCATCTGGCCGGACGAAAGCACTCCGCCGAGTACCCCCTCGCCCCCGCCGCGATGCGCCGCGCCGTGTGGAGCATCCTGGGCGGCCTGCTGGGCGTGGCGGTCCTCGCCACCCTGTTGGCCGCACTCGGCTGGCTCACCATGGGCCGGTTCGTCGACCTGCTCACCCTGATCTCGGTGATCGCCCCGGTCGTCTACTTCGCCGTCATGTTCCGCAGCCCCCGGGTGAGCGCCGAGGAACGCGGCCGGCTGCGCCCGTACGTGGTGCTCTTCCTCGCCTCCGTCGCCTTCAACTTCATCCTGTTCCAGGCGTACTCGACGATGATGCTGCTGGCCTCGACGAACGCCCAGACCTCCATCCTCGGCTTCCACTTCCCGGCCAGTTGGTACGCCTCCGCGCTCGGCGCCTTCGAGGTGGCGCTGGCCCCGGTCGTCGCGGCCGTCTGGGTCCGGATGGGCCGCCGCCAGCCGCACTCCTCCCGCAAGATCGCCCTCGGCGTGATCCTGGGCGGCCTGTCCTTCCTGCTGATGGTCGTCCCGACCTCCGGGCACGGGGGCGACGACGCCTTCAAGATGGCCGCCTGGTGGATCGTCGGCTCCTACCTGCTGCTCGGGCTCGGCGACGTACTGCTGGAGACCTCGGGCATGTCGGCCACCACCAAGCTCGCCCCGAAGGCCTACGCCAGCCAGACCATGGCCCTGTGGTTCCTCTCGCTGGCCCTCGCCAACGGCATCCAGGCCCAGGTGGTCAAGCTCTACGGCACGGTCTCCATCCCCGCCTACTTCGGCGTCAACGGCGCGATCGCGGTGGCCGCAGGCCTGGCCGTGATCGCCCTCGGGCCCTGGCTGAAGCGCACCATGCACCCCGTGCACTGACCCGCCTGTCCACCGACCTTCCCAGTACCGCGAGGGGCTGAGGCCGCGCATGAACATCCGTACCGACTTCCCGTACGGGACCACCCACGAGGATGTCCGGATTCCGCTCCCCGACGGAGTGACGCTGTACGCCCGTATCTGGCGGCCCGTGACGGACGAACCCGTTCCGGCGCTGCTGGAGTACCTCCCGTACCGGCTCAGCGACTGGACCGCGCCCCGTGACCAGCAGCGTCACCCCTGGTACGCCGGGCACGGTTACGCCTCGGTGCGGGTCGACGTGCGCGGCCACGGCAACAGCGGGGGCCACCCCGGCGACGAGTACGACGCGCGGGAACTGGCCGACGGGGTCGCCGTCGTGGAGTGGCTGGCCGCACAGCCCTGGTGCACCGGCGCGGTCGGCATGTTCGGCATCTCCTGGGGCGGCTTCAACTCCCTCCAGATCGCCGCCCTCGCGCCCGAGCCGCTCAAGGCGGTCGTCACCGTCTGCTCCACCGACGACCGCTACGACAACGACGTGCACTACATGGGCGGCTCGGTCCTCGCCGTCGACATGCACGCCTGGGCCGCCACCATGCTCGCCTTCGCCGCCCGCCCGCCGGACCCGCTCTACGCGGGCGACGGCTGGAAGGAGCAGTGGCTGGACCGGCTGGAGTCCCTCCAGCCGCTCGTCCACACCTGGCTCGCGCACCAGACCCGCGACGCGTACTGGAAGCACGGCAGCGTCTGCGAGGACTACTCCGCGATCGGCGCGGCCGTCCTCGCCGTCGGCGGCTGGCACGACCCCTACCGGGACACCGTCCTGCGGCTGGTCGAACACCTGCCGGCCGACCGGGTGCGCGGCCTGATCGGCCCCTGGTCGCACCAGTACCCCGACCGCGGCCTGCCGCCGGGACCCGCGATCGGCTTCCTCCAGGAGACCCTGCGCTGGTGGGACCACTGGCTGAAGGGGGTGGACAACGGGGTCATGGACGAGCCGCTGCTGCGCTCCTGGATCAGCGAGTCGCACCGCCCGGCCACCGTCTACGAGCGGATGGAGGGCCGCTGGGTCGGCGACCCGGCCTGGCCCTCGCCGGCGGTCGCGCCGCACACCTACGCGCTCCAGGGCGACCCGGTCCTCGTCGTGTCCCCGCAGCACACCGGCCTGGATGCGGGCCGCTTCTTCCCCTTCGGCAACGACGGCGACCTGCCGCCGGACCAGCGCGAGGAGGACGCCAAGTCGGCCTGCTTCGAGTTCCCGGTGGGCGCCGGCGGGCGGCTGGAGGTCCTGGGGCGGCCCCGGGTCACCCTGCGGCTGCGGATGGACGTGCCGTACGGGCAGGTCGTCGCCCGGGTCTGCGACGTGGCGCCCGACGGGTCCTCGACGCTGGTCACCCGGGGCGCGCTGAACCTGTCCGCGCGGCGGGGGCGGGACAAGGCGGTGCCGTGGCCGGTGGGCGCGTACGAGGACGTCGCCTTCGAGCTGAACGGCATCGGGCACGCCTTTCCGCCCGGGCACCGGATCCGGCTCGCGGTGTCCTCCGCGTACTGGCCGTGGATCTGGCCGCGGGCCGGGTCCGAGGCGGGCTGGACGCTGGAGCCCGCGGGGAGCGCGCTGACCCTGCCGGTCCGGGACCCGGCCGTGGGGGCGGGGCCGGAGGTCGTCTTCGAGCCGCCGGAGCAGTCCGAGGGGCTCGGCGTGGTCCACCCCGAGACGTTGGACGAGCCGCGGCCGGAGCGGCTGGTCGTGCGGGACGTGGCGCGCGGGCTCTGGCGGCTGGAGGTGGACCCGCGGTACGGCGGGACGCGGGTGTACCCGGACGGGCTGGAGTTCAGCGAGGACGCGCGGGAGGTGTACGAGATCGAGGACGGCGACCCCTTGTCGGCCCGGACCGTCTCGGACTGGCGGATCCGGTTGCACCGGCCGGAGCGGGGGTGGGACGCGAGGGTGGAGACCCGGTCGGAGATCTCGTGCGACGAGGGTGGCTTCGTGACGTCCGACGAGGTCGTGTGCCGTGAGGGTGACGAGGTCCTCTTCCACCGCACCTGGCAACGCCGCCTCCCCCGCACAGCGGGCTGACCCCGCCCCGCCCCTCAATCGCCGGGCGGGCTGAATCGAGCCCGGCCCGCCCCACCGATTGCCCTCAAACGCCGGGCGGGCTGGATTGGGCCCGGCACCGCCCGCCCGCGCGGCTCACAGACTGCCCTCAAACGCCGGGCGGGCTGGATTGGGCCCGGCACCGCCCGCCCGTGCGGCTCACAGACTGCCCTCAAACGCCGGGCGGGCTGGATTGGGCCCGGCACCGGCCGCCCGTGCGGCTCACAGACTGCCCTCAAACGCCGGGCGGGCTGGATTGGGCCCGGCACCGGCCGCCCGTGCTGTCTCCGACGGGCTCGAATTCCAGCCTCGCCGGCGTTTGAGGCGCCCCCGGAGGGAGGGGGGCGGCGCGGGCTGGATCGGGCCCGGGTCACAGACTGCCCTCAAACGCCGGGCGGGCTGAATTGGGCGGGCCGGGAATCCAGCCTCGCCGGCGATTGAGGCGCCCCCGGAAGGGGAGCCGCGGCGCGGGCTGGATTGGGCGGGCCGGGGGTTCAGCCCCGCCGGCGTTTGAGGCGCCCCCGGAGGGAGGGGGTGGGGGCTCGTTACGCGTACAGGCGTTCCAGGACCACCGCGATGCCGTCCGCTTCGTTCGACAGGGTCACCTCGTCCGCCACCGCGACCAACTCGCGGTGGGCGTTCGCCATGGCCACCCCATGGGCGGCCCAGGCGAACATGGGGATGTCGTTCGGCATGTCGCCGAAGGCGATCGTCGAGGACCCGTCCAGGCCCAGGACGGCCGCCGCCCGCCCCAGCCCACTGGCCTTGTCGATGCCCGGCGGCTGGATCTCCACCGTGTGCTCCCCGGCCATCGTGATGTTGACGAGGTCACCGACCACGCCCCGCGCGATCCGGGTCAGTTCGTCGTCGTCCAGCTCGGGGTGCTGGAGCAGCACCTTGTTGATCGGGGCCGACCACAGGTCCGCCCGGCGCGGCACGCGGACCGTCGGCAGGTGCGGGTGCCACATCCGGTAGCCGGGCCCCATCAGCATCTCCGCGTCCAGCCCCTCCCGGTTGACGGCCGCGAACACCTCACCGACCTCCGCCTCGATCTTGCCGAGGGCGACCTCCGCCAGATCCCGGTCCAGGGCGACGGAGTGCAGCATCCGACCCTCCGCCGCGTCGTACAACTGCGCGCCCTGTCCGCACACCGCGAGCCCCGTGTAGCCGAGGTCGTCCAGGACGTGCCGGACCTGTGGGACGGGGCGCCCGGTGACGATGATGTGCCGGGCGCCTGCTGCGCGCGCCGTCGCGAGCGCCGCGTACGAACGGGCGGAAACTGTGTCACCTGCGCGCAGCAGCGTCCCGTCCAGGTCAGTGGCGATCAGGGCGTACGGGAGGGCGCGAAGGGGGGCGGAAGTCACGGGTTCAAGGATACGGACCTCGTTGGACAAGTCCTACAAATAGCGCCCGAATCCGGCCTCCCGCAGGCCCCACCAGGCACGTAACGTGTCAACAAAACCCGGGACACCCCCGGGCCGCCCGGAAAGCGAGGCAGTATCCCATGCCCCTGCAGAGCCCCCTCGACGTACCCGAGGGCGACCCGTTCGGGCCGCACAACCTCCCGTACGGCGTGTTCTCCACCGCCGAGGAGACGGGCGGGGACGCGGAGCCCCGACGGCGCATCGGCGTGCGGATCGGCGGGTACGTGCTGGACGCCGGAGCCGTCGCCCTCGCGCTCGGGTCCCCGTACGCCGGGCTGCTCGGCCAGCCCTCCCTCAACCCGCTGCTGGCGGCCGGCCGCACCGCCTGGCACGACGTGCGCCGCGCGCTCACCGCGTGGGTCACCGACCCGGGCCACCGGCCCGCCGTCGAGCCCCACCTGGTGCCGCTCGCGGCCGTCACCCTGCACCTGCCGTACGAGGTCGCGGACTACGTCGACTTCTACGCGAGCGAGCACCACGCCACCAACGTCGGGCAGATCTTCCGCCCGGACGGCGACGCGCTCACCCCCAACTGGAAGCACCTGCCCATCGGTTACCACGGCCGCGCGGGCACCCTGGTCGTCTCCGGCACGGACGTCGTGCGGCCCTCGGGCCAGCGCAAGGCGCCCGCGGACCCGGCGCCCGTCTTCGGCCCGAGCGTCAAGCTCGACATCGAGGCGGAGGTCGGCTTCGTCGTCGGCACCCCCTCCGAGCTGGGCACGGTCGTGCCGCTCGGCGACTTCCGCGAGCACGTCTTCGGCCTCTTCCTGCTGAACGACTGGTCGGCGCGCGACATCCAGGCGTGGGAGTACGTGCCGCTCGGCCCCTTCCTCGGCAAGTCCTTCGCGACCTCCGTCTCCGCCTGGGTCACCCCTCTGGAGGCCCTGGACGCGGCCCGCGTGGCGCCCCCGGCCCGCGACTTCCCGCTGCTGCCCTACCTCGACGACTCCGAGGCCGGCGCCGACGAGCAGGGCGGCTTCGACCTGCACATCACGGTCGCGATCAACGGCCACGAGGTCGCGCACCCGCCGTTCTCCTCGATGTACTGGACCGCGGCGCAGCAGCTCGCCCACATGACCGTCAACGGCGCCTCCCTGCGCACCGGCGACGTCTACGGGTCCGGCACGGTCAGCGGCCCCGAGACCGGCCAGCGCGGCTCCCTCCTGGAGCTGACCTGGAACGGCCGCGACGCCCTGGAGCTCCCCGACGGCAAGCGGACCTTCCTGGAGGACGGCGACACCGTCACCCTGACCGCCTGGGCCCCGGGCCCGGACGGCACCAAGGTCGGCCTCGGCGAGGTCACCGGCACGATCACGGCCGCGCGCCCCTGACCCGGCGCCGCTCCCCCGGCCCCGCCCGCGCGGCGGGGCCGGGGACCCGGCCGACCCCCCTTTGGGCCACACCACGTGCGCCCGCGCACGCTCCCGGCCAGGGTGGACCCACGTCCCCCACCCGCCAGGAGCCCCGATGTCCGTACGCCCCCTGAAGGCCGCCCTGACCTGCCTGGCCGCCGCGTCCATAGCCCTGGCCGCCGTCCCCGCGGCCCAGGCGGTGGACGGTCCGGCGCCCGATCCCCGCAACGCGCAGGCGATGCGCGACCTGGCCACGGCGATGGCGGTGACCGCCAAGTACGTGGACGAGCGGGAGGCGATCAAGGACGGCTACGTCCCGCACGGCATGGAGTGCATGACCAACCCCTTCGGGGTGGGCGCCATGGGCTACCACTACGTCAAGGAAGCCAACTGGGGTTCGACGGACCCGAGCAGGCCGGCCGCGCTCCTCTACAGCAGCACGAAGGACTCCCACGGCCGCCGCACGCTCGAAACCGTGGAGTGGATGTCCGCCGACCGCGACCAGGACATGAAGACCACCGACGACCGGCCGAGCATGTTCGGACTGCCCTTCGACGGCCCCATGCCCGGCCACTGGGCGGGCATGCCCAAGCACTACGACCTCCACCTGTGGGCCTACAAGGAGAACCCGGCCGGCCGCTTCCACAACTGGAACCCGGCCCTGACCTGCCCGAAGACCTCCGAGCCCGCCGATCCGGCCCACGCTCACCCGTAAGAGCGGTGCTTCCCGGTTTCCCGGCGATACGCTGAGCGGACTCGCGAGACTCTGCCCCATGGGAGCACTGATGAGCGTCGAATCCGCAGCGCCACAGCCTGAACCGGAGCCGGGGCCACACTGGCCGATCCCGCCGGCAGGCGGCTGGACCGCGGACGACCTGGACACGCTTCCGAATCTGCCTCCGCACACGGAGCTGATCGACGGGAGCCTGGTTTTCGTGAGTCCGCAGAGCGTCTTCCACGAGCGGGCCATCGACTTGTGCAAGTGGCAACTGCAATCGGTGGCCCCTGACGACTTCGAGGTCTTCCGCGAAATCACCATCGACATCGACAAGGGGAACCGGCCCGAGCCGGACGTCGTCGTCGTACGCGCGGACGTTGTCGATGCTCTGGAACAGACTCGATTCCCTGCCGAGGCCGTGGTTCTCGCCATCGAAGTGGTCTCCCCCGACTCGATCGGGCGCGACCGCGAAGCGAAGCCGTTGAAGTACGCCACGGCCGGGATCCTCCACTTCTGGCGGGTGGAGAACAAGGACGGCCGGGCCGTGGTCTACGTCTACGAACTCGACCCCGCCACCCAGAAGTACGTCGCCACCGGCATCTTCCACGACCGCCTGAAAGTTTCCGTTCCGTTCCCCATCGACCTGGACCTCGACGCGATCACGCCGAAGCGCCGGCGCCCCGAGTAGTCCCGTACCCGGTACGTGTCAGGGCCCGGCCCCCTAGGAAGGGGGGCCGGGCCCTGGCGCGTGGACGAACGGGTCAGCGGACGAACGTGCTCGCGTGGCCGGCCAGTTCGAGGAAGTACTGGGGTGCCACGCCCAGGACCACCGTCACGGCGACGCCCACCGCGATCGTGGTCATCGTGAACATCGAGGGGACGGCGACGGTCGGGCCGTCGGCCTTCGGCTCGCTGAAGAACATCAGCACGATGACCCGGATGTAGAAGAACGCCGCGATCGCCGAGGAGATCACACCCACCACGACCAGCGCGCCCGCGCCGCCCTCCGCCGCCGCCTTGAAGACCGCGAACTTACCGGCGAAGCCGGAGGTCAGCGGGATGCCGGCGAAGGCGAGCAGGAAGACCGCGAAGACAGCCGCCGTCAGCGGGGAACGCCGGCCGAGACCCGCCCACTTGGACAGGTGCGTGGCCTCGCCGCCCGCGTCGCGCACCAGCGTGACCACGGCGAAGGCGCCGATCGTCACGAAGGAGTACGCCGCCAGGTAGAAGAGGACGGAGGAGACGCCCTCCTTCGACGTGGCGATCACACCGGCCAGGATGAAGCCCGCGTGCGCGATCGAGGAGTAGGCCAGCAGCCGCTTCACGTCGGTCTGGGTGATCGCGATGACCGCGCCCGCCAGCATCGTGACGATCGCGACGCCCCACATCACCGGGCGCCAGTCCCAGCGCAGGCCCGGCAGGACCACGTACAGCAGGCGCAGCAGCGCGCCGAAGGCCGCGACCTTCGTCGCCGCCGCCATGAAGCCGGTGACCGGGGTCGGGGCGCCCTGGTAGACGTCCGGGGTCCACATGTGGAAGGGGACCGCGCCGACCTTGAAGAGCAGGCCCATCAGGATCAGCGCGCCGCCGATCAGCAGCAGCGCGTCGTTGCCCATGGTCCCCGCGAGGGCCGGGTCGATCTTCTGGACGGTGCCGTCCACCACGTCCGCGATGACGGAGTACGAGACGGAGCCCGCGTAGCCGTACAGGAGCGCGATGCCGAAGAGGAGGAAGGCGGAGGAGAAGGCGCCCAGCAGGAAGTACTTGACCGCGGCCTCCTGCGACATCAGCCGCTGGCGGCGGGCGAGGGCGCAGAGCAGGTAGAGCGGGAGGGAGAAGACCTCCAGCGCCACGAAGAGGGTCAGCAGGTCGTCGGCGGCCGGGAAGATCAGCATCCCGGAGACCGCGAACAGCATCAGCGGGAAGACCTCGGTGGTGGCGAAACCGGCCTTGACCGCGGCCCGTTCGCTGTCGCTGCCCGGGACGGACGCCGCCTGGGCGGCGAAGGAGTCCACCCGGTTGCCGTGCACCTCCGGGTCCAGGCGCCGCTCGGCGAAGGTGAAGACGGCGACGACGGAGGCCAGCAGGATGGTGCCCTGCAGGAACAGCGCCGGTCCGTCGACGGCGATGGCGCCCATCGCGGCGACGTGCGCCTTGGTGGTGCCGTAGCCGCCGGCGGCGAGGCCGACCACGGCCGCGAAGGCCGAGGCCAGTGCGGCGGCGGTGACGAACACCTGGACGGCGTACCGGGCCCGGCGCGGTACGAACGCCTCGACGAGGACGCCGATCAGCGCGGCGCCCAGCACGATCAGCGTGGGCGAGAGCTGGGCGTACTCGATGTGCGGGGCCGGGATCTTGTCGATCGGATCGGCGGCCAGGGCCCACAGGCCCACGGCGGTCGTGCTCACTTGGCGGCCTCCACGCTCTGTACCGGCACGGTGGGCTTGGGGTCCTGCTGCTTCACGTCGGACATGGTGTGCTTCACCGCCGGGTTGACGATCTCGGTCAGCGGCTTCGGGTAGACGCCGAGCCCGATCAGCAGGGCGATCAGCGGGGCGACCACCAGGACCTCCCGCAGGCGCAGGTCCGGCATCGAGCGGACCTCCTCCTTGAGCGGGCCGGTCATGGTGCGCTGGTAGAGGACCAGCGTGTAGAGCGCGGCCAGCACGATGCCGAAGGTGGCGATGATGCCGACGACCGGGTAGCGGGCGAAGGTGCCCACCAGGACCAGGAACTCGCTGACGAAGGGCGCGAGGCCCGGCAGCGAGAGGGTGGCCAGGCCGCCGATCAGGAAGGTCCCGGCGAGCACCGGGGCCACCTTCTGCACGCCGCCGTAGTCGGCGATGAGCCGGGAGCCGCGGCGCGAGATCAGGAAGCCGGCCACCAGCATCAACGCCGCCGTCGACAGGCCGTGGTTGACCATGTAGAGGGTGGCGCCGGACTGGCCCTGGGAGGTCATCGCGAAGATGCCCAGGATGATGAAGCCGAAGTGCGAGATCGAGGCGTAGGCGACCAGGCGCTTGATGTCCCGCTGGCCGACCGCGAGCAGCGCGCCGTAGACGATGCTGATCAGGGCCAGGACCAGGACGACCGGGGTGGCCCACTTGCTGGCCTCGGGGAAGAGACCGAGGCAGAAGCGGAGCATCGCGAAGGTGCCGACCTTGTCGACCACCGCGGTGATCAGGACGGCGACCGGGGCGGTGGCCTCGCCCATCGCGTTGGGCAGCCAGGTGTGCAGCGGCCACAGCGGGGCCTTCACCGCGAAGGCGAAGAAGAAGCCGAGGAACAGCAGGCGTTCGGTGCCCTGGGACATGTCCAGGGTGCCGGCGGCCCGGGCGGCGATGATCTCCTGGAGGGAGAAGTTGCCCGCGACCACGTACAGCCCGACGACCGCGGCCAGCATGATGAGGCCGCCGGCGAGGTTGTAGAGGAGGAACTTGACCGCCGCGTACGAGCGCTGCGCGGCCGCGTTCTCGTCGGACCCCGAGTGCGCCCGGTCCCCGAAGCCGCCGATGAGGAAGTACATCGGGATCAGCATGGCTTCGAAGAAGATGTAGAAGAGGAAGACGTCGGTGGCCTCGAAGGAGATGATCACCATCGCCTCGACCAGCAGGATCAGGGCGAAGAAGCCCTGGGTCGGCCGCCAGCGCGATGAATGCGTCTCCAGGGGGTCGGCGTCGTGCCAGCCCGCCGCGATCACGAACGGGATCAGCAGCGCGGTGAGCGCGATCAGCGCCACCCCGATGCCGTCCACGCCCAGTTCGTAGCGGACCCCGAAGTCCTTGATCCAGGAGTGGGATTCGGTGAGCTGGTAGCGGTCGCCGCCCGGTTCGAAGCGGACCGCGACGAGGGCGGCCAGCGCCAGTGTCGCCAGCGAGACGAGCAGCGCGAGCCACTTGGCGGCGGTCCGGCGGGCGGCCGGTACGGCCGCCGTCAGGATCGCGCCGACCGCGGGCAGCGCCGCCGTCGCCGTAAGAAGCGGGAAATTCATCTCACACCGCCCTCATCAGCAGGGTCGCGGCGATCAGGATCGCCGTGCCCCCGAACATCGAGACCGCGTAGCTGCGGGCGTAGCCGTTCTGGAGCTTGCGCAGCCGTCCCGACAGCCCGCCGACCGCGGCGGCCGTGCCGTTGACCACCCCGTCGACGAGGCTGTGGTCGACGTAGACGAGCGAGCGGGTCAGGTGCTCGCCGCCGCGCACCAGCACGACGTGGTTGAAGTCGTCCTGGAGCAGGTCCCGTCGGGCCGCCCGGGTCAGCAGCGAGCCGCGCGGGGCGACCACCGGGACGGGCTTGCGGCCGTACATCGCCCAGGCGACGCCGACACCGAGGACCAGCACCACCATGGTGGACAGGGTCACCGTCAGGGCGCTGACCGGCGGGTTGCCGTGCTCGTGCCCGGTGACCGGCTCCAGCCACTTGAGGAAGCGGTCGCCGATCCCGAAGATGCCGCCCGCGAAGACGGAGCCGAAGGCCAGCACGATCATGGGGATGGTCATCGACTTCGGGGACTCGTGCGGGTGCGGCGCGTGGCCGTCCGCGTCGGGCTGCCAGCGCTTCTCGCCGAAGAAGGTCAGCAGCATCACGCGCGTCATGTAGAACGCGGTGATCGCGGCGCCCAGCAGGGCGACGCCGCCGAGGATCCAGCCCTCGGTGCCGCCCTTCGCGAAGGCCGCCTCGATGATCTTGTCCTTGGAGAAGAAGCCCGACAGGCCCGGGAAGCCGATGATGGCGAGGTAGCCGAGGCCGAAGGTGACGAAGGTGACCGGCATGTACGTGCGCAGGGCGCCGTACTTGCGCATGTCGACCTCGTCGTTCATCCCGTGCATCACGGAACCCGCGCCGAGGAAGAGGCCCGCCTTGAAGAAGCCGTGCGTCACCAGGTGCATGATCGCGAAGACGTAGCCGATGGGGCCGAGGCCCGCGGCCAGGATCATGTAGCCGATCTGCGACATCGTCGAGCCGGCGAGGGCCTTCTTGATGTCGTCCTTCGCGCAACCGACGATCGCACCGAAGAGGAGCGTCACCGCGCCGACCACGACGACCGCGGTCTGCGCGTCCGGCGCCCCGTTGAAGATGGCGCCCGAGCGGACGATCAGGTAGACGCCGGCGGTCACCATCGTCGCCGCGTGGATCAGGGCCGAGACCGGGGTCGGGCCCTCCATCGCGTCGCCGAGCCAGGACTGGAGCGGCACCTGGGCCGACTTGCCGCAGGCGGCGAGCAGCAGCATCAGGCCGATGGCCGTCAGCTTGCCCTCGGAGGTGGAGCCGACCGCGCCCAGGACCGGGCCGAAGGCGAAGGTCCCGAAGGTGGTGAACATCAGCATGATGGCGATCGACAGGCCCATGTCGCCGACCCGGTTGACCAGGAAGGCCTTCTTCGCGGCGGTCGCCGCGCTGGGCTTGTGCTGCCAGAAGCCGATGAGCAGGTACGACGCCAGGCCGACGCCCTCCCACCCGACGTACAGCAGCAGGTAGTTGTCGGCGATGACCAGGATCAGCATCGCCGCGAGGAAGAGGTTGAGGTAGCCGAAGAAGCGGCGGCGGCGCTCGTCGTGCTCCATGTACCCGATCGAGTACACGTGGATGAGCGTGCCGACGCCGGTGATCAGCAGGACGAAGGTCATCGACAACTGGTCCAGCTGGAAGCCGAGGTCGGCCCGGAAGCCCTCCACCGGGATCCAGCTGAAGAGCCGCTGGTGCATCGCCCGGTCCTCGGCGGCGCGTCCGAGCATGTCGGCGAAGAGCGCCACGCCGATCCCGAAGGAGACGGCGGCGAGCAGGGTGCCGAGCAGGTGCCCGACCTTGTCGAGCCGGCGGCCGCCGCAGAGCAGCACCGCCGCTCCGAGCAGGGGCGCCGCCACGAGCAGCGCGATCATGTTCTCCACGGTGAGCGCCCCTTACAGCTTCATCAGGCTGGCGTCGTCGACCGAGGCCGAGTGGCGGGTACGGAACAGCGACACGATGATCGCCAGGCCCACCACGACCTCCGCGGCGGCGACCACCATCGTGAAGAAGGCGATGATCTGACCGTCCAGGTTGCCGTGCATCCGGGAGAAGGTCACGAAGGCCAGGTTGCAGGCGTTGAGCATCAGCTCCACGCACATGAACAGGACGATCGCGTTCTTGCGGATGAGCACGCCCGCCGCGCCGATGGTGAACAACAGGGCGGCGAGATAGAGGTAGTTGACGGGATTCACTTCGATGCCTCCTCACGGCCGAGCCGCTCGGACGAGGCCTGCTCCAGCGCCTTCAGGTCCTCCAGCGCCTTGCCGGACACGTCCCGGATCTGGCCCCGGGAGCGCAGGGTCTGGTTGACGGTCAGCTCGGACGGGGTGCCGTCCGGCAGCAGACCGGCGACGTCCACCGCGTTGTGCCGGGCGTAGACGCCGGGGGCGGGCAGCGGCGGGAGCTGGACGCCCTCGCGCACGCGCCGCTCGGCCAGCTCGCGCTGGGTCGCGGCGCGCTCGGTGCGCTCGCGGTGGGTGAGCACCATCGCGCCGACGGCCGCCGTGATGAGCAGCGCGCCGGTGATCTCGAAGGCGAACACGTACTTGGTGAAGATCAGCGTGGCCAGGCCCTCGACGTGGCCCGCCGAGTTGACCTTCCCCAGCCCGTTGAAGTGGGTCAGGGAGGCGTTGCGGATCCCGGCGATCAGCAGGATGCCGAAGCCGAGCCCGCACAGGAGCGCCAGCCAGCGCTGGCCCTTGAGGGTCTCCTTGAGCGAGTCCGCGGCGGTGACGCCGACGAGCATGACCACGAAGAGGAAGAGCATCATGATCGCGCCGGTGTAGACGATGACCTGGACGACGCCCAGGAAGTACGCCCCGTTGGCGAGGTAGAAGACCGCCAGGATGATCATCGTCCCGGCCAGGCACAACGCGCTGTGGACGGCCTTCTTCATCAAGATCGTGCACAGCGCGCCGATCACGGCGACGGTGCCCAGGACCCAGAACTGCACGGCCTCACCGGTCGAGGTGAGCGAGGCGGCGGCCACGGCGTTCACGCGCCCACCCCCTCGGACTCGGCGGCGCCCTCGCCCTTGGAGACGGCGACCTGGCGGACCGTGCCCGGAGCGGCCTCCGTCACCAACCCGCGGTAGTAGTCCTGGTCGTCCGTGCCCGGGAAGATCGAGTGCGGGGCCTCGACCATGCCCTCCGTGAGCCCGGCGAGCAGCTGCTCCTTGGTGTAGATGAGCGCCTCGCGGCTGGAGTCGGCCAGCTCGAACTCGTTCGTCATGGTCAGCGCCCGGGTCGGGCACGCCTCGACGCACAGCCCGCACAGGATGCAGCGGGCGTAGTTGATCTGGTAGACGCGGCCGTAGCGCTCGCCCGGGGAGTAGCGCTCCTCCTCGGTGTTGTCCGCGCCCTCCACGTAGATCGCGTCGGCGGGACAGGCCCAGGCGCACAGCTCGCACCCGATGCACTTCTCCAGACCGTCCGGGTGCCGGTTGAGCTGGTGCCGTCCGTGGAAGCGCGGGGCCGTGGTCTTGTGCTGCTCCGGGTACTGCTCGGTCAGCCGCTTCTTGAACATGGCCTTGAAGGTCACGCCGAAGCCGGCGACCGGGTTCTGCCACTTCTCGTTCTCGTCGGTGTCAGACATCCTCAGCACCCTCCTCTCGGTCACTGTCGTTGTTCGGCCCGCCACTGACGATCAGCTCCCGCTCGCTGCGGGAACGCCTGCGCGGTACGGGTGCCAGGAGCTGGCCGGGCTTCGGCGGCACGGGGAAACCGCCCGCCAGCGGATCGAAGGGCTCGGCGTCGCGCACCTCGGCCGCGGCCGCCGCCTTCCCCTTGCGGTCCCGGAAGACGTCCGCGACCAGGGACAACAGCAGGACCGCCACGACGCCCCCGCCGACGTACAGCACGATCTCCGAGAAGTCGTACCGCTCGTTGCGCAGCGCCCGTACGGTCGCCACCAGCATCAGCCAGACGACGGAGACCGGGATGAGGACCTTCCAACCGAGCTTCATCAGCTGGTCGTAGCGCACGCGCGGCAGCGTGCCGCGCAGCCAGATGAAGAAGAAGAGCAACAGCTGGACCTTCAGGACGAACCAGAGCATCGGCCACCAGCCGTGGTTCGCCCCCTCCCAGTACGTCGAGATCGGCGCCGGGGCCCGCCAGCCGCCCAGGAACAGGGTGGTCGCGACCGAGGAAACGGTGACCATGTTGACGTACTCGGCCAGCATGAAGAGCGCGAACTTGATCGACGAGTACTCGGTGTTGAAGCCGCCGACCAGGTCGCCCTCGGACTCCGGCATGTCGAAGGGGGCGCGGTTGGTCTCGCCCACCATCGTGACGACGTAGATGATGAAGGACACCGGCAGCAGCACGATGAACCAGCGGTCGCCCTGCGCCTCCACGATCTTCGAGGTCGACATCGACCCGGAGTAGAGGAAGACCGAGGCGAAGGCCGCGCCCATCGCGATCTCGTAGGAGATCATCTGCGCGCAGGAGCGCAGGCCGCCGAGCAGCGGGTACGTCGAGCCCGACGACCAGCCCGCGAGCACGATGCCGTAGATCCCGACCGAGGCCACCGCGAGCACGTACAGCATCGCGATCGGCAGGTCGGTGAGCTGCATCGTGGTGCGCTGGCCGAAGATCGAGACCTGGTTGTCGGAGGGCCCGAAGGGGATCACCGCGATGGCCATGAAGGCCGGCACCGCCGCGATGATCGGGGCCAGGATGTACACCACCTTGTCGGCCCGCTTGACGACGATGTCTTCCTTGAGCATCAGCTTGACGCCGTCGGCCAGCGACTGGAGGAAGCCCCAGGGGCCGTGCCGGTTGGGGCCGATGCGCAGCTGCATCCAGGCGACGACCTTGCGCTCCCACACGATGGAGAAGAGCACGGTCACCATCAGGAAGGCGAAGCAGAACACCGCCTTGATCAGCACCAGCCACCAGACGTCCTTGCCGAACAGCGACAGGTCCTCGGCAGCCATCTGTACGCCTTGTACGCCGTTCACGCGTCCACCTCCGAAGTGGCGTCGCCGGTCTCGGCCCGCCGGGTCGCGGGGCCGATGCGGACCAGGGCGCCCGGACGGGCACCGGTGTCCGCGAGGACGCCGGATCCGGTGGAGTTCAGCGGGAGCCACACCACCCGGTCGGGCATCCGCGTGATCCGCAGCGGCAGTTCCACCGAGCCGGCCGGTCCGGTGACGGCGAGGACGTCGCCGTTCTTGACCCCGGTCTCGGCGGCGGTGGCCGCCGACAGCCGGGCACTGGCCTCGTGCCGGGTCCCGGCCAGGGCCTCGTCGCCCTGCTGGAGCAGACCCTGGTCCAGGAGCAGCCGGTGGCCCGCCAGGACCGCCTCGCCCGCGCCCGGCCGGGGCAGCGGCGCGGTGTCCACGCCCTGCGCGCCCGCGCGGGCGCCGGCCCACGGCCCGAGCCGGTCCAGCTCCCGCCGCACGGCGTGTACGTCGGCCAGCGCGATCGGCCGGTCGGCGGCGTCGGCCAGCATGTGCAGCACGCGGGCGTCGGCCGGGGCCAGCCGGCGGGTCATCTGGTCGGGCTTCAGGGCGGCCTCGAACGGGCGCACCCGGCCCTCCCAGTTGATGAAGGCACCGGCCTTCTCCGCGACGGCCGCCACCGGCAGCACCACGTCCGCGAGATCGGTGACCTCGCTCGGCCGCAGCTCCAGGCAGACCACGAAGGCCTCCTTGAGGGCCTCGCGGGCCCGGACCGGATCCGGCAGGTCGGCGACCTCGACGCCGCCGACGAGCAGCGCGCCCAGTTCACCGCTGGCCGCGGCCTCCACGATCTGGCCCGTGTCGCGGCCGTAGCGGTGCGGGAGTTCGTCCAGCCCCCAGGCCGCGGCAACCTCCTCGCGGGCCCGCGGGTCGGTGGCCGGCCGGGCCCCCGGCAGCAGGGACGCCAGCGCCCCCGCCTCGATCGCGGCCCGCTCGCCGGCCCGGCGCGGGATCCACACCAGGGCGGCGCCGGTCGCGGTGGCCGCCCGTACGGCCGCGGTCAGCGCGCCCGGTACGGACGCGAGCCGCTCGCCGACGACGATGACCGCGCCCGGCAGCCGCAGCGCCTCGGCGGCCGCCTGACCGCCGTCCTCCAGACCGGTGCCGGAGGCGAGGGCGTCCAACCACTCGGGCTCGGTGCCGGGGGCGGCGGCCAGCAGGGTGCCGCCCGCCTTCTCCAGACCGCGCGTGGCGAAGGGCGCCAGGCCGAAGGTGCGCTGCTTGCGCGCCAGGTGGGCCTTGCGCAGCCGCAGGAAGACGCCGGGAGCCTCCTCCTCGGCCTCGATGCCGACGAGCAGGACGGCGGGCGCCGCCTCCAGCGAGGTATAGGTGACTCCGGCGCCGTCGAGGTCCTTGCCGCGGCCGGCGACCGAGGAGGCCAGGAAGTCGGTCTCCTCCGCGCTGTGCACCCGGGCCCGGAAGTCGATGTCGTTGGTGTCCAGCACCACCCGCGCGAACTTGGCGTAGGCGTAGGCGTCCTCGACGGTCAGCCGACCGCCGGTGAGCACCCCCGCCCGGCCGCGCGCCGCGGCCAGCCCGGCGGCCGCGGCCGCCAGCGCCTCGGGCCAGCTCGCCGGGGCGAGCACCCCGTCGCTACCGCGCACCAGCGGGGTGGTCAGCCGGTCGGGACGCTGCGCGTAGCGGAAGCCGAAGCGGCCCTTGTCGCACACCCACTCCTCGTTGACCTCGGGGTCCTCGGCCGCCAGACGGCGCAGCACCTTGCCGCGGCGGTGGTCGGTGCGGGTCGCGCAACCGCCCGCGCAGTGCTCGCACACGCTCGGGGAGGAGACCAGGTCGAAGGGGCGCGAGCGGAAGCGGTAGGCGGCGGAGGTGAGCGCGCCGACCGGGCAGATCTGGATGGTGTTGCCGGAGAAGTACGACTCGAAGGGGTCGCCCTCGCCGGTGCCGACCTGCTGGAGCGCGCCGCGCTCCAACAGCTCGATCATCGGGTCCCCGGCGATCTGGTTCGAGAAGCGGGTGCAGCGCGCGCACAGCACGCAGCGCTCACGGTCCAGCAGCACCTGGGTGGAGATCGGGACCGGCTTCTCGTAGGTGCGCTTCTGTCCCTCGAAGCGGGATTCGGCGTTGCCGTGCGACATCGCCTGGTTCTGCAGCGGGCACTCGCCGCCCTTGTCGCAGACCGGGCAGTCCAGCGGGTGGTTGATGAGCAGCAGCTCCATCACCCCGCGCTGGGCCTTGTCCGCGACCGGCGAGGTCTGCTGCGTCTTGACGACCATGCCGTCGGTGCAGGTGATGGTGCAGGAGGCCATCGGCTTGCGCTGGCCCTCCACCTCGACGATGCACTGGCGGCAGGCACCGGCCGGGGCGAGCAGCGGGTGGTCGCAGAACCGGGGGATCTCGACGCCGATCTGCTCGGCGGCACGGATGACCAGGGTCCCCTTGGGCACCGACAGTTCGACGCCGTCGATGGTCAGGGACACCAGGTCCGCGGGCGGCTTCACTGCCTCGCCGCCACCGGCGGGAGCATTACTGGTGACGGTCACGCGTTCACCTCCGTGTCAGCCCAGAGGGTCGACTTCTTGGGGTCGAAGGGGCAGCCCTTGCCCGTGATGTGCTGCTCGTACTCCGCGCGGAAGTACTTCAGCGAGGAGAAGATGGGGCTGGCCGCGCCGTCGCCGAGCGCGCAGAACGACTTGCCGTTGATGTTGTCGGCGATGTCGTTCAGCTTGTCGAGGTCGGACATGACGCCCTTGCCCGCCTCGATGTCGCGCAGCAACTGGACGAGCCAGTAGGTGCCCTCGCGGCACGGGGTGCACTTGCCGCAGGACTCGTGCGCGTAGAACTCGGTCCAGCGGGTGACCGCGCGGACCACGCAGGTCGTCTCGTCGAAGCACTGGAGGGCCTTGGTGCCCAGCATGGAACCGGCCGCGCCGACGCCCTCGTAGTCCAGGGGCACGTCCAGGTGCTCCTCGGTGAACATCGGGGTCGAGGAGCCGCCGGGGGTCCAGAACTTCAACCGGTGCCCCGGGCGGATGCCGCCGCTCATGTCGAGGAGCTGGCGCAGGGTGATGCCGAGGGGGGCCTCGTACTGGCCGGGTCCCACGACGTGCCCGCTGAGCGAGTACAGCGTGAAGCCGGGGGACTTCTCGGTCCCCATCGACTTGAACCAGTCCTTGCCCCGGTTCAGGATCGCGGGAACGGACGCGATGGACTCGACGTTGTTCACCACGGTGGGGCACGCGTAGAGCCCCTCGACCGCGGGGAAGGGGGGACGCAGCCTGGGCTGACCACGCCGGCCTTCGAGCGAGTCGAGGAGCGCGGTCTCCTCACCACAGATGTACGCGCCCGCGCCCGCGTGGACCGTCAGTTCCAGGTCCAGGCCGCTGCCGAGGACGTCCTTGCCGAGGTAGCCCGCCGCGTACGCCTCCCGCACGGCCTCGTGCAGGCGGCGCAGTACGGGGACGGTCTCGCCGCGCAGGTAGATGAAGGCGTGCTGCGAGCGGATCGCGTAACAGGCGATCACGATGCCCTCGATGAGGGAGTGCGGATTGGCGAAGAGCAGCGGGATGTCCTTGCAGGTCCCCGGCTCCGACTCGTCCGCGTTCACGACCAGGTAGTGCGGCTTGCCGTCGCCCTGCGGAATGAACTGCCACTTCATCCCGGTCGGGAAGCCGGCGCCGCCGCGACCGCGCAGCCCCGAGTCCTTCACGTAGGCGATCAGGTCGTCCGGGGTCATCGCGAGCGCCTTGCGCAGGCCCTCGTAGCCGTCGTGGCGCCGGTAGGTCTCCAGCGTCCACGAGTTCGGCTCGTCCCAGAAGGCGGAGAGCACGGGCGCCAGCAGCTTCTCCGGGCTGGTGCCGTTCTCGTTCAGTTCGGTGGTCACCGTCATCACTCCCCCTCCTCGGCGCTCGCCTCGGCGCGCGGGCCGACGACCTTGCCGCTCTGGTGCGGGACCTCGCCGCGCGCGATCCGCAGCCCGATCAGCGAGGCGGGACCCGCGCCGCCGCTCGCCTCGACGGCGCCGGGGCGCTCGTCCGGGAAGCCGGCCAGGATCCGGGCCGTCTCCTTGTACGTGCACAGCGGCGCGCCCCGGGTCGGCCGCACCGGGCGGCCCGCGAGCAGGTCGTCGACCAGGGCCTTCGCGGACTCGGGGGTCTGGTTGTCGAAGAACTCCCAATTGACCATCACCACGGGGGCGAAGTCGCAGGCCGCGTTGCACTCGATGTGCTCCAGCGTCACCTTGCCGTCATCGGTGGTCTCGTTGTTGCCGACGCCCAGGTGCTGCTTCAGCTCGTCGAAGATGGCGTCGCCGCCCATGACCGCGCACAGCGTGTTCGTACAGACGCCCACCTGGTAGTCGCCCGAGGGCTTGCGCCGGTACATCGTGTAGAAGGTGGCGACGGCGGTGACCTCGGCGGTGGTCAGGCCCAGCATCTCGGCGCAGAACCGGATCGCGGTGCGCGAGACGTACCCCTCCTCGGACTGCGTGAGGTGCAGCAGCGGCAGCAGCGCGGAGCGGCTGTCGGGGTAGCGGGCGATGACCTCCTGCGCGTCCGCCGCGAGCCGGGCGTGCACCTCGGCCGGGTAGTCGGGGGCCGGCAGTTGGGGCATCCCCAGGGAGAGGGGGGACTGGGGGGTGTCCCCTCCAGAAAGCGCGGTGGTCATCGGTCGACGCCTCCCATCACGGGGTCGATGGAGGCGACGGCCACGATGACGTCGGCGACCTGGCCGCCCTCGCACATCGCCGCCATGGCCTGCAGGTTGGTGAAGGACGGGTCGCGGAAGTGGACCCGGTAGGGGCGGGTGCCGCCGTCGGAGACGAGGTGGACGCCCAGTTCGCCCTTGGGGGACTCGACGGCCGCGTACGCCTGGCCGGCCGGTACCCGGAAGCCCTCGGTCACCAGCTTGAAGTGGTGGATGAGGGCCTCCATGGAGGTGCCCATGATGTTCTTGATGTGGTCGAGGGAGTTGCCGAGGCCGTCCGGTCCCATCGCGAGCTGCGCGGGCCAGGCGATCTTCTTGTCGGCGACCATGACCGGCCCGGGCTCCAGCCGGTCCAGGCACTGCTCGACGATCCGCAGCGACTGCCGCATCTCTTCGAGGCGGATCAGGAACCGGCCGTAGGAGTCGCAGGACTCGGTGGTCGGTACGTCGAACTCGTACTCCTCGTACCCGCAGTAGGGGTCCGTCTTGCGCAGGTCGTGCGGCAGACCCGCCGAGCGCAGGACGGGGCCGGTGGCGCCGAGCGCCATGCAGCCGGTGAGGTCGAGGTAGCCGACGTCCTGCATGCGCGCCTTGAAGATGGGGTTGCCGGTGGCGAGCTTGTCGTACTCCGGCAGGTTCTTCTTCATGGTCTTCACGAAGTCGCGCAGCTGGTCCACCGCGCCCGGGGGCAGGTCCTGGGCGAGGCCGCCGGGGCGGATGAACGCGTGGTTCATGCGCAGACCGGTGATCAGCTCGAAGAGGTCGAGGATCAGCTCGCGGTCCCGGAAGCCGTAGATCATGATCGTGGTCGCGCCCAGCTCCATGCCGCCGGTGGCGATGCACACCAGGTGCGAGGAGAGCCGGTTCAGCTCCATCAGCAGGACGCGGAGGGTGGTGGCGCGGTCGGGGATCTGGTCCGTGATGCCGAGGAGCTTCTCGACGCCCAGGCAGTACGCCGTCTCGTTGAAGAACGGCGTCAGGTAGTCCATCCGCGTCACGAAGGTGGTGCCCTGCGTCCAGTTGCGGAATTCGAGGTTCTTCTCGATCCCGGTGTGCAGGTAGCCGATTCCGCAGCGGGCCTCGGTGACCGTCTCGCCGTCGATCTCCAGGATCAGCCGCAGCACGCCGTGCGTGGACGGGTGCTGGGGACCCATGTTGACGATGATCCGCTCGTCGTCGGCGCGGGCGGCCGACTGCACGACCTCGTCCCAGTCGCCGCCGGTGACGGTGTAGACGGTGCCCTCGGTGGTCTCGCGGGAGGAGGCGTGGGACGTCTCGGGTGAAGTGGACATCAGCTGTACGACCTCCGCTGGTCGGGAGCCGGGATCTGGGCGCCCTTGTACTCGACGGCGATGCCGCCGAGCGGGTAGTCCTTGCGCTGCGGGAAGCCCTGCCAGTCGTCCGGCATCATGATCCGGGTGAGGGCCGGGTGCCCGTCGAAGACCAGGCCGAAGAAGTCGTACGTCTCGCGCTCGTGCCAGTCGTTGGTCGGATAGACCGACACCAGCGACGGGAGGTGCGGATCGCGGTCCGGGACCGACACCTCCAGCCGCAGCACCCGACCGTGGGTGAGCGAGCGCAGGTGGTAGACGGCGTGCAGCTCGCGGCCCTTGTCCTCCGGGAAGTGGACGCCGGAGACCCCGGTGCACAGCTCGAAGCGCAGGGCCGGGTCGTCGCGCAGGGTGGAGGCCACCGTGACGAGGTGCTCGCGCGCGATGTGGAAGGTGAGTTCGCCGCGGTCCACGACCGTCTTCTCGATGGCGTTCTCCGGCACCAGGTCCTGCTCCTCCAGGGCGCCTTCGAGCTCGTCCGCGACCTCGTCGAAGTACGAGCCGTACGGTCGGCCGGTGGCGCCCGGGAAGGCCACGGTGCGCACGAGGCCGCCGTAGCCACTGGTGTCGGCGCCCTTGGTGGCCCCGAACATGCCCTTGCGGACGCCGATGACCTCGCCCGCGGCGTCGCCGCGGGGCGCGGGAACGTTCCCGTTCCCCTCCGGCCCTTCGTGCGCGCGGCCCTTGGTCGCGTCGTTCGTCGCGCTCACCGGAGCAGACCCTTCATCTCAATGGTGGGGAGCGCCTTGAGGGCCGCCTCCTCCGCCTCGCGGGCCGCCTCCCGCTGGTTCACACCGAGCTTGGAACCCTGGATCTTCTGGTGGAGCTTGAGGATCGCGTCCATCAGCATCTCGGGGCGGGGCGGGCAACCGGGCAGATAGATGTCCACGGGGACGATGTGGTCGACGCCCTGGACAATTGCATAGTTATTGAACATTCCACCCGATGATGCGCAAACCCCCATGGAGATGACCCATTTGGGAGAAGGCATCTGGTCGTACACCTGCCGCAGTACGGGCGCCATCTTCTGGCTCACCCGGCCGGCCACGATCATCAGGTCGGCCTGGCGCGGCGAACCACGGAAGACCTCCATGCCGAAGCGGGCCAGGTCGTACCGGCCCGCTCCGGTGGTCATCATCTCGATGGCGCAGCAGGCGAGGCCGAACGTGGCCGGGAAGACGGATGACTTGCGCACCCAGCCCGCGGCCTGTTCGACGGTGGTCAGCAGGAAGCCGCTCGGCAGCTTCTCTTCCAGTCCCATGGAGAATTCAGCCCCTCAGTCCCATTCCAGGCCGCCCCGCCGCCATACGTACGCGTAGGCGACGAAGACGGTGAGCACGAAGAGCAGCATCTCGACGAGCCCGAAGATCCCCAGGGAGTCGAAGGTGACGGCCCAGGGGTAGAGGAAGACAACCTCGATGTCGAAGACGATGAAGAGCATCGCCGTCAGGTAGTACTTGATCGGGAAGCGACCACCGCCGGCCGGAACCGGGGTCGGTTCGATCCCGCATTCATAGGCGTCAAGCTTTGCCCGGTTGTACCGCTTTGGGCCGATCAGCGTGGCCATGACCACGGAGAAGATCGCAAACCCTGCGCCGAGGGCGCCGAGCACGAGGATGGGCGCGTACGCATTCACGCTCCTCGCTCCTTCCAGTCGTCCTTGACCGTTGGACCGCTGCACCGGCGCGCTGTACCGCCTCGCGAAGATCACGCACTCAATCGAACGCTCGCATGTGAGGCAGTTCACAAGCCGGACTGGTGCGCATCTTATGCCCGGCGGTCTGTGATCTGCGACACGGGTAACAACAACGAGTTTGTGATCTCCACCACCTGACGAACGATCATGAAGTCCGATGAGTGGTGATCTTCGTACGCGAAGCATCCACATGATCACCAAAGGTGACATCCGGGCCCGTCGCCGCAGGTGGAAGGGGTGTCGCCCTATCAAATGCTGCGCACTGCACGCAAATTGGCGGAGCGTCGGCGTGGGTGATAAAGGGAAGCCGTGTAGCCCGCCCGGGGGACCCCCCGAGGACGGGGGTGGACGCGTGCTTTCGTTCACGAACTTCACGGACGCATCACAGGTGGGTCACAACGCCCGCATCGCGTGACGGTTCTGTGACCTGCGCCACACTGGAATTCCCCCGCCGGAAAGGGGGCTTGGCCATCTGGTCCAGTGGATGGTAGCCACCTGGCCAATTCGGACTTTTTACAGAAACCCCATGATCACAGGCTTGCGGCCGCATGTCCGGTTCGCCCGTTACGGCGTCAATAAGGCCCGCGACGCGCCCGGTTAAACCTCATCCGAAGCAACTGTGGCGCAGACCACGTTTCTTGAAGCGACCCACAACCCCCTGATACCGGTTGTCCCTATGTCCCACACCGCTCACATACCCAGCCACCGGAAGCCGCGCCGTAGCGCCTCGAAGCTCGCGGTCCGCGCCGGAGTTGCCGGTGGCGTTCTCAGCACGCTGGCGATGGCCGGCACGGCGAGCGCGTCCCCCGCCGCCGAACCCGCCACCGAGACCACCCTCGAGATGCCGGTCCTCAACATGGACCTCGGCTCCCAGGTGTCCTCCGCCGTCATCAAGGCCGCGGACAACACCCGGGCGCAGGCCCTCGTGGGCGAGCTGAACGCCCAGGAGGAGACCGCCCGTACGGGCGCCGCCGCCGAGGCCAAGCTCGCCAAGGCCGACGCCCAGGCCAAGGCCGACGCGGAGAAGAAGGCCACCGACGAGGCCAAGCGCCAGGCCGACGCCGACCGCGCCAACCGCGGCGACGGTCGCACGCAGCTCGCGAGCGCCAAGGGCTCCTCCGGCTCGTCCGCCGGCTCCTCGGCCTCCGACGACGACTCCGGCGTCCGCGCCCCGGCCACCGGCTCCGCCGCGGCCATCATCAACTTCGCCCGCAACCAGGTCGGCAAGGCGTACGTCCTGGGCGGCACCGGCCCGTCCTCCTTCGACTGCTCCGGTCTCGTGCAGGCCGCGTACCGCCAGGCGAACATCTCCCTGCCGCGCATGTCGCAGGACCAGTCCTCCGAGGGCACGTCCGTCTCGCTGAGCAACCTCCAGCCGGGCGACGTCCTGTACTGGGGCAGCCGCGGCAGCGCCTACCACGTCGCCATCTACTCCGGCGGCGGCAAGTTCATCGGTGCGCAGAACTCCGGCACCGGCATCGTCGAGCGCTCGCTGAGCTACGACCCGCCCACGGGCGCCGTCCGCATCCTCTGATCCCAGCCGGATCGAGGCCGCCGGAGGCCGGTACTCCCCCGCTCGGGGGGCGAGTACCGGCCCTCGCGCACCGTCCTGCCACCGCGCCGCCGCGCACGAGGGCCGCCCACGGCCCTGTACGCGACCGCCGCACCCCCGGGGGACTTCCCACCCCACGCACGCGCCCTGACGGCCCCACAGGCCCCAGGGCCGCTTCGGCGACCCCGCGCGGCGAACCGCCCCGGAACCGGCGGCTCCGATGCACGCCCCCGAGCCCTACCATCGTGGGCAGGAGGTGGCCGGATTGAACACGCACCACGACGCGCACCACAGCGAGCCCGACGGACCGCGCGAGCGGCACGGGCGCGGCGGGCAGTACGACCGCGCGTCCGTCCCCGACGCGACGGCGCTCGCGGCCGCCGCCGGCCTCGGCCTCCTCGCCCTCGGCGGCTGGCTGCTGACCACCACGCGCCCCTGGACCCGCCCCGACGGCCCCGCCGTCCTGGCCCTGTACTGGGGTTCCTCACTGGCCGTCCTGCTGTGCGGGCTGGTGCTGATCCGCCGCGGCGTCCACGCCGTTCACGGATCCGACGCCGCGGCGCTGGACGACGTACCCACCGGGAACGGCGCCGTCGCGTCCTTCCCGCAGCTCGCCCCGCCGGACCCGCCGGCGTAACCGAGGAGTTCAGTGAACCGTCGCGCGTCCTGCGTCTTACTCTGCGCCGTCATCGCCACCGCGGGCCTCACCGCGTGCGGCAGCGATCAGGACGGCGCACTGCCCCCGGCCCGGACGGGGCCCGCCGCGACGCCCGTGGTCACGCCCTCGCCCCCGCCGGAACCAGACAAGGGCGACAAGTCGGCCGATCCCAGGGCGAAGACGCCCCCGCCGTTGCCGGACGCGGAGACCGAGGCCAAGTACCTCGCGGCCCTGACGGCCATCGACGCGGACATCGTCCACAACAAACCCGACAAGGCCGTCGAACACGGCCGCAGCCTGTGCCAGACGATCGCGCGCTCCCCCGGCGACCTCAAACGCCAGGACGACATCGCGGCCGTGCGCTTCACCTCCCCCGCCCACCCACACGGCTTCGGCCCCACCACGGCCCCCCGCATCCGCGCCACGGTCCACACCCACCTCTGCCCGACGTACTGACACCGATCCGCCCGTCGCGGCGCGGCGACGGGCGGATCGGGGGGCGCTACGGGCGGGTCGTGGGCTCAGGCCTTCGGGGCCACCTTGCTCAGGCCGTTGATGATGCGGTCCATCGCGTCGCCGCCCTGGGGGTCGGTCAGGTTCGCCAGCATCTTGAGCGTGAAGCGCATCAGCACCGGGTGGGTGAGGCCGCGCTGGGCGGCGATCTTCATCACCTTCGGGTTGCCGATCAGCTTCACGAAGGCGCGGCCCAGCGTGTAGTAGCCGCCGTAGGTCTCCTTGAGGACCTTCGGGTAGCTGTGCAGCGCCAGTTCGCGCTGGGCCGGGGTGGCGCGGGCGTGGGCCTGGACGATGACCTCGGCCGCGATCTGGCCCGATTCCATCGCGTAGGCGATGCCCTCGCCGTTGAACGGATTGACCAGCCCGCCCGCGTCGCCCACCAGCAGCAGGCCCTTGGTGTAGTGCGGCTGCCGGTTGAAGGCCATCGGCAGGGCCGCGCCGCGGATCGGCTGCGTCATGTTCTCCGGGGTGTAGCCCCAGTCGGCGGGCATCGACGCGCACCACGCCTTCAGCACCTCGCGCCAGTCCAGCTCCTTGAAGGCGGAGGAGGAGTTGAGGATGCCGAGGCCGACGTTGGACGTGCCGTCGCCCATGCCGAAGATCCAGCCGTAGCCGGGCAGGAGGCGGTCCTGGGCGCCGCGCCGGTCCCACAGCTCCAACCACGACTCCAGGTAGTCGTCGTCGTGGCGCGGGGAGGTGAAGTACGTGCGGACGGCGACGCCCATCGGGCGGTCCTCGCGCCGGTGCAGGCCCATCGCCAGGGACAGCCGGGAGGAGTTTCCGTCGGCCGCGACCACCAGCGGGGCGCGGAAGGTGACGGAGTTCTTCTCCTCACCGAGCTTCGCGTGCACGCCCGTGATGTGCCCGGTACGGGCGTCGCGGATCGGCTCGCCGACGTTGCAGCGCTCGTACAGGCGGGCGCCGGCCTTCTGGGCCTGCCGGGCGAGGGTCTCGTCGAAGTCGTCGCGCTTGCGCACGAGTCCGTAGTCCGGGAAGGAGGCCAGCTCGGGCCAGTCCAGCTGGAGCCGCTGCCCGCCGCCGATGATCCGCAGGCCCTTGTTGCGCAGCCAGCCGGCCTCTTCGGAGACGTCGATGCCCATCGCCACGAGCTGCTTGGTCGCGCGCGGGGTCAGGCCGTCGCCGCACACCTTCTCGCGCGGGAACGCCGTCTTCTCCAGGAGCAGGACGTCGAGTCCGGCCTTGGCGAGGTAGTAGGCGGTGGTGGAGCCGGCGGGCCCGGCCCCGACGACGATCACATCCGCGGAGTGTTCGGAGAGGGGCTCGGTCACTGCGGGATCTCCCGAAGGCTCGATAAGGGGTGCCGAACGGCACGAGACATGTGCAGTCTAAGCAGCGAGAGAGATCACGATCCGAAGGGCTGCCCACGATGACCGTCTCGCCGACCCGGCCACTGCCCGATGTACAGCTGCGCGTGCCCACCGATGAGGACGCGCACGCCTGGCACCGGGTGTTCGGCCATCCCGATGTCATGGAGTTCCTGGGCGGTCCCGCCGAGCTCTCCGTGTACGAGGAGTTCACCGCCCGCCAGCGGATGCACGACGCCCGGCACGGCTTCTGCCTGTGGACCCTCGTGGACCCGGACGGCGCCGTCATGGGCTTCACCGGCGCCCAGCCGTGGCCCAAGCCCTGGGGGCCGCCCCTGGGGGAGATCGAGATCGGCTGGCGGCTCGGCCGCGAGTTCTGGGGCAAGGGGTACGCCTACGCCGCCGCGCTCGCCACCGTCGAACGGGTCCGGGCCGCGGGCGTCCCGCACGTCATGGCGATGATCGACTCCCGCAACACGCGGTCGATCGCGGTCGCGGAACGGATCGGGATGGACCTGGCCGAGGAGTTCACCTCTCCGAGTGGCAACCCGGGCCGCAAGTACACCCTCGACTTCCGCGGGACGGCGTAGTCGGGCCGCCTCAGAAGACCGAAAGGCCGGTCAACGTCGTGAACCGGTCCAGGGCCGCCACGCCCGCCACCGAGTTGCCCTGGGCGTCCAGCCCGGGGCTCCACACGGCGAGCGTGCACAGGCCCGGGACGACCGCGACGATGCCGCCGCCGACCCCGCTCTTGCCGGGCAGGCCGACGCGGTAGGCGAACTCTCCCGCCGCGTCGTACGTTCCGCACGTCAGCATCACCGCGTTGACCTGCTTGGCCTCGCTGCGGGTCAACAGTCGCGAGCCGTCGGCGCGCAGCCCGTGCCGGGCCAGGAAGCGGGCGGCGAGCGCCAGGTCGGCGCAGGTCAGCTCGATCGAGCACTGCCAGAAGTAGTGGTCGAGGAGGGCGGGGACCGGATTGTCGAGGTTCCCGTACGAGGCCATGAAGTGGGCCAGCGCCGCGTTGCGGTCGCCGTTCTCCTGCTCCGAGGTGGCCACCTCGGCGTCGAAGGCGACGTCCGGGTTGCCGCTCTCCTCCTGGAGGAACTTCAGGAGTTCGCTGCTCGCGTCACCGGTGAGGGTCTGGAGCCGGTCGGTGACGACGAGGGCGCCCGCGTTGATGAACGGATTGCGCGGAATGCCGTTCTCGTACTCCAGCTGCACCAGCGAGTTGAAGGGATTGCCGGAGGGCTCGCGCCCGACCCGCTCCCAGAGGCTGTCGCCGCCCTCCGCGAGGGCGAGGGCGAGCGCGAACACCTTGGTGATGGACTGCGCCGAGAACGCCGTCCGCCAGTCGCCGACCCCGTGGACCTTCCCGTCGAGGTCGGCGATCGCCATGCCGAACTGCCGCGGCTCCACGGACGCCAGCGCCGGTATGTACTCGGCGGGCGTCCCGCTGCCGACGAGCGGGGCGATGTCCGCCTCGATCTGCTCCAGCAGCTCCTGGTAGTCCACGGCCCGTTCCCTAGCCCTTGGTGCCGCGGTGCAGCGCCACGATGCCACCGCTGAGGTCGCGCCAGGCGACCTTGCCCCAGCCGGCCTTCTGCAGCAGCTGGGCCAGCGCGGGCTGGTCCGGCCACTCGCGGATGGACTCGGCGAGGTAGACGTAGGCGTCGGGGTTGGAGGACACCGCGCGGGCCACCGGCGGCAGGGCGCGCATCAGGTACTCGGTGTAGACGGTCCGGAAGGGGGCCCAGGTCGGCTGCGAGAACTCGCAGATGACGACCTGTCCGCCGGGCTTGGTGACCCGGTACATCTCGCGCAGGGCGCCCTCGGTGTCCTGCACGTTGCGCAGCCCGAAGGAGATCGTCACGCTGTCGAAGACGTCGTCCTTGAACGGCAGCTTCGTCGCGTCGCCCGCCGTCAGCGGCAGCCAGGGGTTGCGCTTCTTGCCCTCGCGGAGCATGCCGAGGGAGAAGTCGCAGGGGACGACGTACGCACCGGTCGCGGCGAAGGGCAGCGAGGAGGTCGCGGTGCCGGCGGCCAGGTCGAGCACCTTCTGGGCGGGACGCGCGTCGACCGCCTTGGCGACCTCCTTGCGCCACAGCCGGGCCTGCCCGAGGGAGAGGACGTCGTTCGTGAGGTCGTAGTTGGCCGCCACTCCGTCGAACATGGAGGCGACTTCGTGCGGCTGCTTGTCCAGGGATGCGCGGGTCACTGGTTGGCCTCGCAGAGCTCGGGTGCGGTGCCGCTGCGCGGGGCGCGGGCGGCGGGCACGACGCGGTGGGGGTGCCCCCTCATTCTCGCAGGCCCGCCCCGCCCCGCAGCGCCGGGCCCGCACCCGTCCGGGGGCGGGAGCACGGCAGGTCAGCGCCGGCGGTGCAGGAGGCGGCCACCGATGACCGTGGCCACGCAGGTGGTGGCGCCGCGCGCCAGCAGGGCGTCCAGGTCGGCCGCGTCGAAGGCCGCGAAGCGGGCCGGGCCGCCGCGCTCCAAGGACCCGTGGAAGGCGGCGGCGGCCGTCTCCCGCCCCGCGAAGGGATCCAGCGAAGGGGCCCCGGGAGCCGCGGACCCCGCGGGCAGCAGCGCCAGCCCCGAGCGGGTGACCGCCGTACGGACGGCCGGCACGCGCAGCCGGCCGCTGACCGCGACCACCCCGCGCGACAGCAGCTTCTGGGTGGCCCGCCGGGCGCTGTTGCCCCAGCGGACCTCGCTCAGCTCCAGGGCGTCCAGTGCCTCGGCCCCGCTGATCGGGTCCGCGCCCAGCTCGGCGATCTCGTACGGATCGTCCGGGTAGTACGTCCGCTCCAGCAGCACGTCCGCCCCGCGCACGGCCAGCCCCGGGGTCAGCACCCCGGGCCAGCGCCGCGTGCGGGCGTGCGGGTTCCGCTCGGCGAGGGCCTCGTACGCGCCCACGGCGGCGATCCGGTCGCCCTCGACCAGGACCGCCCCGCCCGGCAGCGGGACCGCGCCCGGCCCGGTGACGAGCAGGTCGGCGGTGTGCAGCGTCAGCATCGGTTCGCCGGGCTCAGTTCGCCTGGATCAGCTTCAGCTCGGGGTGCGCCGTGCCGCCCTCGATGGCCGTCGAGGAGATGTGCGAGGCGACGCGGTCGTCGACCGGGTCGTTCGCCGGGTCGTCGTGGACCAGCAGGTGCTCGTAGGTGGTCGCGCGCTGCGCCGGGGTCCGGCCCGCCTTGCGGATCAGGTCGATGATCTCCTGGCGGTTCGAGCGGTGCTTGGCACCGGCCGAGGAGACGACGTTCTCCTCCAGCATGATCGAACCGAGGTCGTCGGCGCCGTAGTGCAGCGCCAGCTGGCCCGCCTCCTTGCCGACCGTCAGCCAGGAGCCCTGGATGTGCGCGATGTTGTCGAGGTAGAGGCGCGCGATCGCGATCATGCGCAGGTACTCGAACACCGTGGCCTGCGTCCGGCCCTTGAGGTGGTTGTTCTCGGGCTGGTAGGTGTAGGGGATGAAGGCGCGGAAGCCGCCGGTGCGGTCCTGGGTGTCCCGGATCATCGCGATGTGCTCGATGCGCTCGGCGTTGGTCTCGCCGGTGCCCATCAGCATCGTGGAGGTGGACTCCACGCCCAGCCCGTGGGCGATCTCCATGATCTCCAGCCAGCGTTCGCCGGACTCCTTGAGCGGAGCGATCGCCTTGCGCGGCCGCGCCGGCAGGAGTTCGGCGCCCGCGCCCGCGAAGGAGTCGAGGCCGGCGGCGTGGATGCGCTTGATGGCCTCCTCCGCCGAGACGCCCGAGATGCGGGCCATGTGCTCGACCTCGGACGCGCCGAGGGAGTGGATGACCAGCTGCGGGTACGCCTTCTTGATCGCGGCGAAGTGGTGCTCGTAGTACTCGACGCCGTAGTCCGGGTGGTGCCCGCCCTGGAACATGATCTGCGTGCCGCCCAGCTCGACGGTCTCCGCGCAGCGGCGCAGGATGTCGTCGAGGTCCCGGGACCAGCCCTTCTTCGTGTCCTTCGGGGCCGCGTAGAAGGCACAGAACTTGCAGGCCGTGACGCACACGTTGGTGTAGTTGATGTTGCGCTCGATGATGTACGTCGCGATGTGCTCGGTACCCGCGTAGCGGCGGCGGCGCACCGCGTCGGCGGCCTGGCCGAGCGCGTGCAGCGGCGCGTCGCGGTAGAGGTCGAGGGCCTCCTGCTGGGTGATCCGGCCCCCTGCGGCGGCACGGTCGAGGACAGACTGGAGAGCGGCCTGGTCGGTCACCGGTGCGTCACCTTTCGGCGGTGTGTCAAGGGTTGTCCGGACCGAGCCAGCCTACGCCAGCGCCGCGCTGCGGTTGCGGGGGGCCGTCTCGAACACGCCCCCGCTGCCCGTCAGCTCTTCGTCAGGTCGCCCTCCGGGTTTCCGGCGGCCCGGTCGCCCGAGCGGTAGTGGAGGGTGCCGCCCTCATTGAGGGTGAGGCGCTCGTCGGCGGAGCCGGGGGCGCAGATGCCGGGATGCGCGTTGGGGTTGCCCGAGGTGTCCAGGACGAGCGCGCGGTCGGTGGCGACGGAGAGCTTCCAGTCGCCGCTGCAGTCGTACTTCGTGCCGAGGAGGTCGAGGACCGATGTGTCGCGGGCGACCACCGCTCCCTTCTTCCCGGCCCGGATCGTGATCTCGAACCGGGTGGGCACCCCGAGGTTCGTCGTGACCGACCCCGTCCAGGTGCCGATGAACTCCCCCGGCACGTCGTCCCGCGTGCTCCGCGTCGGCGGCGCGGACGGCCCGCCGGTGGTGCCGGAACCGGACGCGGAGGGCGAGCGGCTGGCGCCCGGGGTCGAGGCCGGCGGGTTCGGCTTGCCCGACGCCGCGTCGCGCACGTCGCCGCTCCCGGGCAGCAGGCCCAGCCCGTACAGCCCGCCGCCCAGGCCCAACGCCAGCACCGCGCTCACGGCCAGTACCAGCGTGCAGCTCATCCGGCGCCCGGCCGCCGTGAAGCGGACCCCGCGCCGGTCCCCGTCCCCGCGTCCGCGGGCCGTGGCCGCGTCCCCGGCCGCGCCCCCGGTGCCCGTCTCGGTCGGCGGTCCCGCAGGGAGCGCGGGCCCGGCCGGACCGTACGGGCCCACCGGACCGACCGGGGCCCGCTCGGCCTGGTAGGAGGAGTCCGCGGGCCCGAAGCCGCCCAGCGCGTCCGAGCTGTAGGGCGACGCCCCGAAGGGCACCGGCCCGGAGGCGTAGGGCCCCGGGTCCGCGTCCGCGTCCAGGTCCAGCAACCGCGCCGCGGCCCGGCTCACGTCCTCCACCAGCGGCCCCGGCAGCCAGCCGGGCGCCCCCAGCGCCCCGCCCAGCGCCACCGCGATCGCCTCCGGAGCGGGCCGCTCGCCCGGCGCCTTGGCCAGGCAGGCACCGATCAGGTCGCGCAGCTCCCCGGCCGGGATCCCGTCGAGGTCGGGGTCCTCGTGGACCACCTTGTAGAGGAGGGTGGCGGCGTTGTCCCCGCTGAAGGGGGGCTGGCGGGTCGCGGCGAAGGCCAGGACCGCGCCGAGCGAGAAGACGTCGCTGGCCCCGGTGACCCCCTTGCCGAGGATCTGCTCGGGCGCCATGTAGCCCGGCGACCCCACCGACACCCCGGTGGAGGTCAGCGAGGCCGTGCCGTCGGTCGCCCGGGCGATCCCGAAGTCGATCAGCCGCGGCCCGTCGAGGGTCAGCATCACGTTCGACGGCTTCACGTCGCGGTGTACGAGGCCCAGCGCGTGCACCGCCACCAGGGCGCGGGCCAGCCCCGCGCCCACCGCCCGCACCGAGTGCTCCGGCAGCGGCCCGTGCGCGGCGAGCGCCCCGTCCAGGGAGGGCCCGGCGACGTACGCGGTGGCCACCCACGGAACGGCGGCCTCCGGGTCGGCGTCCAGCACCTGCGCGGTCCACTCGCCGCCCACCCGACGGGCGGCCGCGACCTCGCGCCGGAAGCGGGCCCGGAACTCGTCGTCCGAGGCGAAGTGCGGGTGCACGATCTTGACCGCGACCGTCCGGCCACCGACGCTGCGCCCCAGGTAGACCCGGCCCATGCCGCCCGCGCCGAGCCGTCCCAGCAGCCGGTACGACCCGATCGTGCGCGGTTCGCCGGCTTCGAGCGGCTGCATCGCGTCCCCCCGTCCTCTGCTCCCCGTGCATGACTGACGGCTCAGCACACTAGGCCCTGTCGGCCCACGGAGGCACCGAATCCGTGGCACGGTGATCGGCATGAGACCGCGCACGACCACGGCGGAACCGGTGTTCAGGGCATCCGCCCTGCTCACCGCCTGCCTCACCGCCTGCCTCGCCCTCACCCTCGGGGGCTGCTCCGGCCAGGGCGGCCGGGTCCGCTTCGACGCCCCGAGCTCGGCGCCGACGAGCACCCCCACCAGCAGCGTCACCCCGCGCCCGGTGGCCGAGGCGGAGCGGCTGACCCAGCTGCCGACCGGCCCGGAGGCGGAGTTCCACGAGGAGAGCACCCTCGCCGACGGGACGACGATCGGCGTGACCACCCTGGAGGGTCAGAAATCGGGCTTCACCGGGAAAGTCTGGGTGTGGGCCCCGAAGCAGTACTTCGAATCCCAGTACGCGCACAGCGGCTTCCCGGTGCTGATCGCCCTGCCCGGGGGTCGGGGATTCCCGAAGAACTACTGGATGGCCGCCGGCCTCCGGCTGCAGAGCAGCATCGCCGCCTGGTCGAAGGACGGCCGGAGCCTGCCCTTCATCGTGGTGATGCCGGTGCTCAATCCCGACAAATCGCACTTCTATGACGGCAGCGACATCCCCGGACAGCCCAAGATGGGGACCTGGCTCACCGAGGACGTGCCGGACCTGGTCCGCGCGAACTTCCGCACCTTCCGCTCCCGGGACGGCTGGGCCTTCATGGGCTCCTCCTCCGGCGGCTTCGCCGCGCTCAAGGCGGTTCTCCAGAAGCCGGAGCAATTCAAGGCGGTGATCGCCTCGGGCCCGGACACCGTGCCCGACTCCCCCTTGTGGAAGGGATACGAGGAGGAGCGGCAGGCGAACAATCCGGAGCGCCTCGCCGCGGAACTCGCGACGAAGGACGGGCCGGATGTCTATCTCGCCTTCCAGGTCGGCAGCAAGGAAAGCGGAAAGCCGAACGTGGAGAAATTCATCAGGAATTACGGAAAGGGTCCCGTAAAGACCCATTTGCAGGTCATCGTCGGCGGCGAGCACAACGCGAAGACCTACATCCGGGGCATGGGCGAGGGCAGCATGAAGTGGATCAGCGCCCACCTCCAGGCTCCGGTCCCCACCGCCTGAGGCGGCGCCGGGGCCCCGCCGTGGTCCGGACCGCTACGGGGCCAGCAGTTCCACCACCACGTCCTCGGCGAAGCCGGTGTCCGCCGCGGTCCGGCGCGCGAACTCGCGCACGCCCGCCAGCTGGTCCGGGCCGAAGCGGAAGTCGAGCGTGGTGAAGTACCGCTCCAGCAGCTCCGCGTCGAAGGCCTCCCAGCGGGCCGCCTGCTCGGCCACCTTGGTGACCTCCTCCAGGGACACGTCCCGGGAGGCGAGGAAGGCCTCGTGGACCTCCTTCACCATGGCCGGCTCGCGCTCCAGGTAGTCCTTGCGGGCGGCCCAGACGGCGAAGACGAACGGCAGTCCGGTCCACTGCTTCCACATGAGCCCCAGGTCATGCACGGTGAGACCGAGCCTGGGCGCGTCGTGCAGGGAGGCCCGCAGGGCCGCGTCACCGATCAGTACGGCCGCGTCCGCCTCCTGCATCATCACCCCGAGGTCGGGCGGGCAGGTGTAGTAGTCGGGCCGCACGCCGTACTGCTCGGTGAGCAGCAGCTGGGCCAGTCGTACGGATGTGCGCGAGGTGGACCCGAGCGCGACCCGGGCCCCGTCGAGCTGCTCCAGCGGCACCTGCGAGACGATCACGCAGGACATCACGGGGCCGTCGCAGCCGACCGCGAGGTCGGGGAAGGCGACGAGCTGGTCGGCGTTGCGGAGGAACTCCACGAGGGTGATCGGAGCGATGTCGAGCTCGCCCCGGACCAGCCGCTCGCTCAGCTTCTCGGGGGTGTCCTTGGTCAGCTCCAGGTCGAGCAGGGTGCCGGTTCTTGCGAGGCCCCAGTACAGCGGCAGGCAGTTCAGGAACTGGATGTGGCCGACCCTGGGCCGGCTGCGATAGACGTCCACATCGCGAGACTAGCCCCCGTCCTCCCGTCAGCCTTCGGACGGGCCTCAAACGTCCGAGTGACGTGATCTTTCCCTCTGGTCCAGCCCGCAGTCTGCATGCTAGGCTCGACGCAAGTTGCAGTTTGGTTTCCCTTGCAGTACGAGGCCTGCGGAGCATGTGACCCGCAGGCTTTTGTAGTTTTCAGACTTCTTAGCAGGTTCTGGAGCAGGGCGACCCTTTGGCCCATAGGAGGGCTCATGGCTACCGGAACCGTGAAGTGGTTCAACGCTGAAAAGGGCTTCGGCTTCATCGCCCAGGACGGCGGGGGCCCGGATGTCTTCGTCCACTACTCCGCGATCAACGCGGCTGGTTTCCGCTCCCTTGAGGAGAACCAGCAGGTGAACTTCGACGTCACGCAGGGTCCGAAGGGCCCGCAGGCGGAGAACGTCACCCCGGCCTAGTCGCCTGGGCCAGCCCGATCGCGGGTTGGAGATGCAGTACCCAAGGAGCCCTGGCTCCTCCGCGCGAGCGGAGGGACCGGGGCTCCTGCCTTTGTCCGGCCGGTCCCGGCCACGGGGCATGGGGGGGGGGGGGGGGGGGGGGGGGGGGGGGGCCCCCCCCCCCCCCCCCCCCCCCCCCCCCCCCCCCTCGGGGGCAGGGGAGAAGGGGCCGGGGTAGGCT
>NZ_JBVHUE010000014.1:195172-198090 GCF_055565515.1 Streptomyces sp. NPDC028419
CCGTTCTCGGTGACCAGGCGCAGGTGGTAGGTGCCCGGCGCGACCGGGGCCGCGGCGGCGCCCGGGGCGGAGGCGGTGAACAGGTCCGGCACGGCGACCAGGCCGTCGGCCCCGGTCGGCGCCAGCGTCACCGTGTGCAGCTCCGCGCCGTCCGCGCCCTTGAAGAACGGGGTCCGCGCGGCCGGGTCCACCGGGACCCACGCGCCCTTCTCGTCCTTCTCGACCAGCGCGGCCGTGACCTTCGTCCCGGCGATCGGGGCGCCCTTCGCCGTGGCCTTCAGCTCGATGCCCACGAAGCTGGAGCCCTGGACCGCCGTGAGCGGCTTGGCGCCGGTCCGGGTCAGCGCGTCCACGACGGGGGCGGGCTTGGGCTTGGGGGTGACCGTCCCGGTGAACTTCACCGTGAAGGGCTGGCTGCCCGTGGCGCTGCCCTTGCCCTGGCTGTAGAGGGTGGCGCGCAGGGTGAAGGCGCCCTGCTTCTCGCCCGCCTTGTCGCCCGCCTTCAGGGCGGGGGCGACCGCGATGCCGTCCTTGTCCGTCTTGACCACGGCGGAGGTCTTGCCGTCGGCTTCGAAGACCGTCCCCGAGGTGTCGCCGTCCTCGACCTCAAAGGTGACCGTCTCGCCCGCGGCGGGCTTGCCGTCGCTCAGGACCGCCTTCACCTTGGCCGCGGTCCCGAAGACCGAACCCGCCTCGGCGGTGATCTTCGACTCCCCGACCACCGCGAGCTCGCTCACCGTCGCGGGCACCGGCTTCGTCGGCTCGGTGGGCTTGGTGGGCGGCTTCGTCGGCGGAACCGTCGGCGGCTTCTGCGGGGTCACCGGGGCCGTCGGGGTCACGGGCGGGCGCGGCGGCGGGGTGGGCAGCGACCCGGGCGGCGGCGTCGGGAAGTTCCCCGCGGGCGGGTTCGGAATGTCGGCGGCCCCGGCCTGGTACTGGCGCATCCAGCCGAGCACGGAGTTCACGTACTCGCGGGAGCTGTTGTAGCTCAGGATCGCCTTGTCCAGGTCCCCCGGGTCGGAGAGGTTCCGGTCGCCCGCGCAGAGGTAGAGGCCCGCACCGAGCGCGGCGTCGTAGATGTTGTTCGGGTCCCGGTTGCCGTCGCCGTTGCCGTCGGCGCCCCAGGTCTGCCAGGTCGAGGGGATGAACTGGAGCGGGCCCACGGCCCGGTCGTACTCGGTGTCCCCGTCCCACGCGCCCTTGTCGGTGTCCTTGATGGTCGCGAAGCCGTTGCCGTCCAGGCGGGGACCGCGGATCGGCTTCTCCGTCGAGCCGTCCGCCTTCAGGCCGTAGCCGGAGGCGTGGACGGACTCGATCCGGCCTATGCCCGCGAGTAGCTGCCAGGGCAGCTTGCAGTTGGGCAGCGCGGACCCGACGGCTATCTCGGCCCGGCGGTAGGCGTCGAGGGCGGTCGCGGGTATCCCGCTGGCCCCCTCGGGGGCACCGGAACCGGCCTGCGCGGGCGGGTCGGCCACCAGGTCGGGCAGGTCGAGGCGCGCGTTGCCACGGTCGTTGGCCTGCGGACTGTCCGGTCCGGGCTCGGCCTCACCCGCGTCGGCCGTCGGCGCGGTGGTGACGACCGCCGCCGTGGTCAGACTGGCGGCAAGTGCGGCAGTGCACAGGACCTTGCGCGACGTGCTGACGAGATGACGATGAAGAGGCTTCACAGTGCGGCAATCCCCCCGAGGCAGCCGTGGACATGCGAGTGCGCGGCCGGACGACCCATGAATATTCACTGTCTATCAGGTATTCGCGCACGACTCGCCGTCACCCCACCAATATGTGACAGACCATTCGCCTCTTCTTCACCCGCGGATCGCTCGACGCCCGGCGAAGGTCTTAAGTCCCGGAGAGAAAAGTCCCAATGGCCCGGGTATATACCACTTCAGTTACCTAGGCTGTCTCCATGGCCAAGAGCAGCAAGAAGAACCAGCAGAGCCGCGACGCCCGGGAGCGGCTCCGCCTGGAGCGCGAGGCCGCGGCGCGCAAGGCCAAGCTGCGCGGACGCCTGATGGTCGGCGGCGCGCTGGTCGCCGTACTCGCCATCGCGGCGGGAATCGGCATCTACGCGTCGAAGTCGGGCAGTTCCACCGCCGGCGACTCCGCCGAATCCAGCGGCAAGCCCTTCGTCCAGCCCGCCAACACCTCGGGCGAGGACGGCGTCGTCGTCCCGTACGGCAAGGCGGACGCGAAGGACGTCGTCAGCATCTGGCTCGACCCCCGCTGCCCCTTCTGCGCCGGGGTCGAGATCGGCCTGGGCAAGACCCTCAAGGAGCAGGCCGGCGCCGGCACTTACCGCGTCGAGTACCACTTCGCGACCTTCCTCGACAAGGCACTGGGCGGCGGCAAGGGCTCCAAGCGCGCCTTGAACGCCCTGGGCGCCGCGGTCAACGAGAACCCGGACAAGTTCATGGACTACCTCCAGGTGCTCTACAAGAACCACCCGGAGAAGGAGTCGGACGACAAGTTCGGCTCGACCGCCACCCTCCTGGACCTGGCGGACCAGGTCCCGGGCCTGCGCACCCCGGCCTTCAACAAGGCCGTGAAGGAACTGACCTACATGCCGTGGGTCGACAAGGTCTCGAAGTCCTTCTACGAGAGCGGCAAGAAGGGCACCCCGGAGGTGGAGATCAACGGCAAGCAGGTCAACGTCCTCTCGGGCAAGGGCATCGACTCGATCACCGGTGACGAGTTCAAGCAACTGGTGGCGGACAGCCTGAAGAAGTAGGGCGGTGGGGGTGGGTGGGCGCGGCTTCGCCGCGTTGGGCGGGGGCTTCGGGTGGGGCGGGGTCGGGGAGGTCCCGGGGGCTGCCCGTCAGTTCCACTGTCTCTCCGTGCCGGGGCGACCTGTCAAGGGCGCTCCCTGCGGTCGCGTCGCTGCGCGATGGCCTGCGGCCACCCTTGACAGGCCACCCCGT
>NZ_JBVHUE010000015.1:0-154933 GCF_055565515.1 Streptomyces sp. NPDC028419
TCGTGTCCGATTCCCGGTCGAAGCGGGATCCTGCTTTTCGCTTTCCAGGTTCTCGCTTTCGCGTTTCCCTTTCCGGCGAGTCCGACTCTATCAGAACCTTTCGGGCCTGACTCCCAGTCAGCGGGCTTTGTCTTCGCGGCTGTTGGGCCGTTCCGACGAGGTGTGACACTAGCGGATTCCTTGTCCCCGACCTAATCGGCGGGAGTGCCGCTCGGGCACGGATTCCTCATTCGCAAATACGCATGAAAAAGAGACGACAACGTACGTCGTTTCGTTCGAATGTGTAGTGGCGGATGGCTGTCCGGGGACCGACCAGGGTCGGCAGCTCACTTCGGACAACTCGAAGAACCTTACGGACCCCGAACGCCAGTGTCAACCCCGGTCGGGCCCGCGCGTCAGCTGTTGCCGGTGGCGAGTTCGCGGCTGCGGTCGCGGGCCGCTTCCAGGGCGGCGATGAGGGCCGCCCGTACGCCGTGCTTCTCCAGTTCCACGATCGCGTTGATCGTCGTACCGGCCGGGGAGGTGACGGCCTCGCGGAGCTTGACCGGGTGTTCGCCGCTGTCGCGGAGCATGACGGCGGCGCCGACCGCGGCCTGCACGATCAGGTCGTGGGCCTGGGCGCGCGGGAGGCCGAGGAGGATGCCCGCGTCGGTCATGGCTTCGACGAGGAAGTAGAAGTACGCGGGGCCGGAGCCGGACAGGGCCGTGGCGGCGTCCTGCTGGGACTCGGGAACGCGCAGGGTCTTGCCGACGCCGCCGAAGATCTCCTCGGTGTGGGCGAGGTGGGCGCCCGTGGCGTGGCTGCCTGCCGAGATGACGGACATGGCCTCGTCCACGAGGGCCGGGGTGTTCGTCATGACGCGGACCACGGGCGTGCCCGCGGCGAGCCGGTCCTCGAAGAAGGAGGTCGGGATGCCCGCGGCGCCGCTGATGACCAGGCGGTCCGCCGGCACGTGCGGGGCCAGTTCTTCGAGGAGCTTGCCCATGTCCTGCGGCTTGACCGTGAGGATCAGGGTGTCGGCGCGCTTGGCGGCCTCTGCGTTGGTGACGGCTTCGACGCCGTAGCGGGTCCGGAGCTCCTCGGCTCGTTCCGGGCGGCGGGCCGTGACGAGGAGCTTCGAGGCGGGCCAGCCGCCTCGGATCATCCCGCTGAGCAGGGCCTCACCGATCTTGCCGGTGCCGAGAACGGCGACAGTCTGGGTCATGGCCTCATCTTTGCACCCGGGCTCGACGGTCTAGGTCCTGTCGTCAAAGTGCCGTCGTCGCCCGAAGGGCGGCCCCGCGGCGTCTGGTGCGTGCTCTCGCCGTGCCGGGCGGAAGCCCGCGTACTGGACGCCCGGTGCGGCGAGAGTGCGTGCCAGGCGTCGCGGGGCAGACGGCACTTTGACGACAGGACCTAGGGAGTGCGGCGGCGCAGGGTGGCCGCGCCGAGGACGAGGACCAGCAGGGCGCAGGCGGCCACGACGATCGCGTCGCGGACGAAGTCGGTGGTCATGTCGGTGTGGGTGAGGACCTGGGTCATGCCGTCGACGGCGTAGGACATGGGCAGGACGTCGGACACGGCTTCGAGGACCGGCTGCATGGTGTCGCGGGGCGCGAAGAGTCCGCACAGGAGCAGTTGGGGGAAGATCACGGCCGGCATGAACTGGACGGCCTGGAACTCGGAGGCCGCGAAGGCGGAGACGAACAGGCCGAGCGCGGTGCCGAGGAGCGCGTCGAGCAGCGCGACCAGGAGGAGCAGCCAGGGCGAGCCGACGACGTCGAGGCCGAGGACCCAGAGGGCGAGGCCGGTGGCGAGCAGCGACTGGACGACGGCCACGGCGCCGAAGGCGAGGGCGTAGCCGCCGATCAGGTCGCCCTTGCCCAGGGGCATCGCGAGGAGGCGTTCGAGGGTGCCGGAGGTGCGCTCGCGCAGGGTCGCGATGGAGGTCACCAGGAACATCGTGATCAGCGGGAAGATGCCGAGGAGGCTGGCGCCGATGCTGTCGAAGGTGCGCGGGCTGCCGTCGAAGACGTAGCGCAGCAGGGTCAGCATCAGGACCGGCACGAGCAGCATCAGGGCGATGGAGCGCGGGTCGTGGCGGAGCTGGCGCAGGACGCGCAGGGCGGTGGCGGTGGTGCGGGCGACGTTCATCGGGTCTCGTTCTCCCCTACGGCGGTGGCCGGGGCGGCGCCCCGGGCTCGGGCCTCGGCGTTGGCCTCGTCCACGAGGTGCAGGAAGCCCTCTTCGACGGTCTCGGAGCGGGTACGGGCGCGCAGCGCGTCCGGGGTGTCCTCGGCGAGGATCCGGCCCTCGCGCATGAGGAGCAGGTCGTGGCAGCGCTCGGCCTCGTCCATGACGTGCGAGGAGACGAGGATCGTGGCGCCGCGGCTGTCGGCGAGGGTGTGGAAGAGGTTCCACAGGTCGCGGCGCAGGACGGGGTCGAGGCCGACGGTGGGTTCGTCGAGGACGAGCAGTTCGGGGGTGCCGAGCAGGGCGACGGCGAGGGAGACGCGGCTGCGCTGGCCGCCGGAGAGGTTCCCGGCGAGGGCGTCGGCGCGGGAGGTCAGGTCCACGTCGGCGATGGCGCGGCCGACGTCGGCGCGGCGGCGGTCGGCGGCGGCCCGGCCGGGGTCGAGGACGGCGGCGAAGTAGTCGAGGTTCTGCCGGACGGTGAGGTCGTCGTAGACGGAGGGCGCCTGGGTGACGTAGCCGATGCGCGAGCGCAGTTCGGGATGTCCGGCGGGGCGGCCGAGGACGTCGAGGGTGCCGGTGACCTGGGCCTGGGTGCCGACCACGGCGCGCATGAGGGTGGACTTCCCGCAGCCGGAGGGGCCGAGGAGGCCGGTGATGCGGCCGCGGGGGACGGTGAAGTCGATGCCGTGGAGGACGGTGCGGGGGCTGCGGCCGGCGCCGCGGCGGACGGTCAGGCCGCGGGCGTGCACGGCGGGAGGGGTGGCCGCGGTTCCGTCGGCCCGGTTATTCATCATGTGATGAATAATGCTCCTGGGGGTGCCGGCCGTCAACCACCCGGGAGGGCGGCAGGAGGGGAAGGACCGGAAGGAGTGGACGAAGGAGCGGTGCGGTCAGGAGGAGACGGTGCGGATTTTGCGGCGCTCGGCCAGCTTGACGACGAGCAGGCAGTAGAGGGGGGTCGCGACGAGTTCCAGGACCAGCGCCTGCCAGGGCGCGTCGGCGGCCGTCTCGTCGTTGGCGAGGTCGTCGGCCAGGGCGGCGAGCGTGAAGGCCAGCAGGTTGTTCACCATGTGGTGCGCGATGGCGGCCTCCAGGCCACCGGTGCGCAGGGTGAGCCAGGCGTACCAGGCGGCGGAGTAGAGGAGCAGTGCGAAGCCCGACCACTGGCCGAAGCCGTGGGCCAGGGCGAAGAGGACCGAGCCGACGGCGATGCCCACCCACGGGGTGCGCAGGTGCGCGCCGAAGGCCTGCAGGATCCAGCCCCGGAAGAGGTACTCCTCCGCGGCCGCCTGGAAGGGGACCAGCAGCCACACCACGGCGAGGGAGAGCAGCAGCGTCCCCAGGGCCTGCGGGGCGAACAGCTCGGCCGCCGTACCGTCGGGCCCCTCCCCCGGCAGCAACCACACGAGCAGGCCGATCTGGGTGCCCAGCACGGGCAGGGCGAGGCCGGAGCAGAGGGCCAGCCAGCCGAGCCGCAGCCGGCCGGTGACCGAGGAGATCGTGCCGGCCGGACGGCGCTGGATCCAGCGGACCACGAGCAGGACCGCGGGTATCGCGAGGCCGAGGCTGACGAGGCCGAGTGCCACCTCGGCGATCGGGTCGGCGAAGACCGCCTCCCCGTCCGGGTCGGCGGTGGCGATGCCGAAGACATCGGCGAGCAGCATGGCCGCGACGAACAGCGCGATCATGCAGACCACGCCGGCGGCGCCGAGCAGGGCGGTTCCGCCCAGCTCACGCCAGATGCGCTGGCCGCCGTTGCGGGCCAGGGCGGCGTACGACGAGCCGCCGGGGGCCGCGAACGGTCCGGTGGACGGCGGGGGCGGGGGTCCGTACGGGTAGGTCCAGTGCGGCGGGTACGGCGCGTACTGGGTGTGGTGGGGCTGTTGGGGGTGCGGGGGCTGTTGGGGATGCTGGGGGTACTCGTGGGCGTCGGGGTGCGGGGGCGTACCGCTCATCCCGGCTACTTCTTCTTGCGCTTGGGACGGCGGGCCGCGGGGTTCCCGGTGCGGGTGCCCCGGCGGCGAGCGTGTTCGGTGCGGGCGCGCTCGTACTCGGCGCGGGCCAGCCCCTCGCCGGGTGCCTCGATCAGGCAGCGCAGGAAGTACGCGATCAGCCCGCCGATGAAACCGATGGCCTTGAGGCCCTTGAGCGAGGCCTCGTCCGAGGACGGCGCCGGGCGGCGGGTGAAGGACTCCCACGCCTTCGCGAAGGCGATGGAGCTCGCGATCGCGAAGAGGACGACGACGGAGATGCTGAGGAAGGGACCGACGTTGCCGATCTCCAGGCCCTCGTACGCGAAGCGGAGCAGGTAGGCGGCGATGACGGCGGCCAGCAGCGAGGCCACCGCCATGCCGGCGCGGCGCAGGCCGTACCCGCCGTCGTGCGCGACCCAGGTGGTGCCGAAGAACCGGATCGGCTGCGGCTGGGGGCCCTCGGCGGCAGCCGGGGTCGCCGCGGCTCCGGCGTCTCGTCCGGCGTCTCGCTCGTCGTCTCGTTCGTCGCTCACACCGGCGATTATCCCCCGACGGGCGGCACGGGCCGGCTGTGTCTCACGTGGCAGTCGGGGCGCCGCACACACCCCGGTCACAGCACTAGCCGCAGCGGGTGGCGACGTAGCCGTCGCTGCCCGTCTTGACGTAGGCGTCGGCGACGTACAGGCCGTTGCCGATGCAGTCCCAGATGTCCGACGTGCCGTAGGGGCCGGAGACCGTCGTGCCCGGGGTCTGGCAGTCGATCTTCACCCAGGCGTCGTACGGGAGGACCTTCTTGATCGGGTAGCCGGTGCCGGGGCCGCTGCGGACGTTCACCCGCGAGTCGGGCGCGACCGGGAACGTCATGTAACCGGCGTCACCGGACATCGCGGACAGGGATTCCACCGCGCCCGCCGTCTCGTCAACCGCCATGCTGATCTCCCCCATTGACCGGATATCGACCACGACCGGACGGTAGTGCCCGGCAACTCGCGGAGGATAGCAGCCCCTTACGGAATCGCACGCACCGTCGACTAGGCTCCCCCAGGGGTGATGGGCGATGAGATCGGCGCGCGCTGAGCAGTCCGGGTTTCCGGAGTACGCCGGGCTGTACCGGCTGGAATCCGTCCTCGGTTCCGGCGGCATGGGCGTCGTCCACCTGGCCACTTCCGCGTCCGGTTTGAAGCTCGCCGTGAAGATCGTGCACGCGCAGCACGCGGTGGATCCCGAGTTCCGCGCCCGCTTCCAGCAGGAGGTCGCGGCCGCGCGGCGGGTGAGCGGCGCCTTCACCGCACCCGTCGTCGACGCCGACACCGACGCCGAACGGCCCTGGATGGCCACCTTGTTCATCGACGCCCCGACGCTCGCGGAGCGGGTGCGCGAGCGGGTGTTGGATCCGGCCGAGGTCGGCCGGCTCGGCGCCGGGCTGGCGGAGGCGCTGCGCGACATCCACCGGGCCGGAGTGGTCCACCGGGACCTGAAGCCGAGCAACGTGCTGATGGCGCCCGACGGGCCGAAAGTCATCGACTTCGGGATCTCGCGCCCCTACGACAGCGACCTGCGGACCGAGACCGGGAAGCTGATCGGGACCCCGCCCTTCATGGCGCCCGAGCAGTTCCAGCGGCCGCGGGACGTCGGGCCCGCCGCGGACGTCTTCGCGATGGGAGCGCTGCTGGTCCACGCGGCCACCGGGCACGGGCCGTTCGACTCCGAGAGCCCGTACATCGTGGCGTACCAGGTGGTGCACAACGAGCCCGACCTCACGGGGGTGCCGCAGGAGCTGGCGCCGCTGATCGCGCGGTGCCTGGCGAAGGACCCGGCCGCGCGGCCCACCGCCGACGAGCTGATCGCCGTACTGCGCTCGGCCGCCTATCCGACGAACGAGGACACGCGGGCGTTCATACCGCGTCCGCGGCTCCCCCTGGTGGGTCCGGCGGACCCGGCGGCCGAGCCGGTCACGCACCGGCGGGACGGGCTGCTGTCCGGGGACGCGCCGGGCGGACCGGATGCCGGGGCGGATGCCGGGGCGGGGCCGCGCGCGGGGCGGCGGCGGCGCTCTCGGTGGCGGGTGGCCGCCGTGGTGGGGACCGGGCTGCTGGTCACGGGCGGGGCGGTCGGCGGGTACGTGCAGTTCCGGGAGACGCCGGCCAGGACGGTCGCCGATCACCTGGACGGCGCGCCGGGCGGGGCCGCGCCGGCCAGGATCGCGCCGTGGTCGGTGACCCCCGCCGCGGCCGGGGCCGCGCGGCGGATCCCGGCCTGCGGCTGGATGACGGACGCCCTCTACTGCTCGGCGCCCGGTCTCGCGGCGGTCCGGCTGGACCCGGCGACGGGTGCGGTGCGGTGGTCGGCGGCGGGGGTCACGGGTCCGGCGGACCCGGCGCCGTTCCCCGGGGGCGGGTCCGTCCTCGTGTACCTCTCCGGCAGCCACCTGTTGCAGGCGCTCGACCCGGCGACGGGGGCGCAGCGCTGGAAGGCCGACACTCCGCGCGGCGCGGACGTCGTGCCGGCGGGTGCGCTGGTGCTGGTCGCCGCCGCCGACGGGCAGGTGACGGCGCGCGACGCGGCGACCGGTGCCGTGCGCTGGACGAAGCGTACGGCGGGCACCGGTGCGCAGTTCGTGGCGGCGGCGGACGGCTCGGAGGTGTACGCCGTCACGCCCGCGGGGGACGGTACGTCGACCCAGGTGCTGGCCCTCGCGGCGGCCGACGGCGCCACCCGCTGGCAGCACCGGGTGGTGGGGCTGCTGGAGCCGGTGGGGGTGGTGGACGGGACGCTGCACCTTCTGGCGGGCGACGGGATGGTGACGGACTCGGTGGTACGGCTCGACCTGCGGACCCGGGGCGAGCGGCGCACGCTGCTGCCGACGAGCCTGTCGCAGGCGCAGGCCGGGGTGGGGGCGGACGGGACGGTGTACGCGTTCGGGAGCGGGGGTGCGTTGGCGGCCGTGGGCGCGGAGCGGGAGTTGTGGCGGCTGGAGACGGCGGCCAGCCAGGGGTCGCGGCCGGTGGTGGCGGACGGGCGGGTCCATCTCATGGCGGCGGACGGGCGGCTGCTGGCGGTGGACGCGGTGCGGGGGAGGTTGGTCGGGGCGAGTGCTCCGCGGATGGCTACGGGGGCGAACACCTTTGTGCCGGTGCGGCCTGCGCCGGTGGTGGCCGACGGGCGCGTCTTCGGCTCCGCCCCAGACGGCTCGGTCTTCGCCCTCGACCCCGGCGGCTGGCACTGACCCCGCCGTCCTCCCTCCGGGGGGCGCCTCAAACGCCGGCGGGGCTGCAGGGGGCGGACCCCTTCAGCCCGCCCGACGATCGAGGCCACGACCGCCAGCGCCCGACCGCCGGTCGTGTGCCCTCCGGGGGCGCCTCAAACGCCGGCGAGGCTGGAGGGGGCGGGCGCTAACGCCGGCGAGGCTGGACGGCGCACGGCCGACGGCGCCGGTTTGAGCCTGCCCGGCGATTGAGGGCCCGCCGGAGGCACACCCAGCCCGGCCGGCGATTGAGGCCACGACCGTCAGCGCCCGACCACCGGTCGTGTGCCCTCCGGGGGCGCCTCAAACGCCGGCGAGGCTGGAGGGGGGCGGCCGAAGGAGCCCGTTTGAGCCTGCCCGGCGATTGAGGGCCCGCCGGAGGCGCATCCGGCCCGGCCGGCGATTGAGGCCACGGCCGTCAGCGCCCGGCTACCGGTCGACTGCGCCTCGAACGCCGGCGAGGCTGCACGGGGGCGGGCGCGAACGCCGGCGGGGCTGGGCCGGGGTCAGCCCAGGAGGGAGACGTCTCGGACGGCGCCCTTGTCGGCGCTGGTGGCCATGGCGGCGTAGGCACGCAGGGCCGCGGAGACCTTGCGCTCACGGTTCTTGGGGGCGTAGACGCCACCCAGGGCTTCGCGGCGGGCCGCCAGCGTCTCGTCCGGGACGAGGAGTTCGATCGAGCGGTTCGGGATGTCGATGCGGATGCGGTCACCGTCCTCGATGAGGGCGATCGCCCCGCCCGCCGCCGCCTCCGGGGAGGCGTGCCCGATGGACAGCCCCGACGTACCGCCGGAGAACCGCCCGTCGGTGATCAGCGCGCAGGACTTGCCGAGCCCGCGGCCCTTGAGGAAGGACGTCGGGTAGAGCATCTCCTGCATGCCGGGACCGCCGCGCGGGCCCTCGTAGCGGATGACGACGACGTCACCCGGCTTGACCTCCTTGCGGAGGATCTTGTCCACGGCCTCGTCCTGCGATTCGCAGACCACGGCCGGCCCTTCGAAGGTCCAGATCGACTCGTCGACGCCCGCCGTCTTGACCACGCAGCCGTCGACCGCGATGTTGCCGTGCAGGACCGCGAGACCGCCGTCCTTGGAGTAGGCGTGCTCGACGGAGCGGATGCAGCCGCCCTCGGCGTCGAGGTCGAGGGTGTCCCAGCGCTCGGACTGCGAGAAGGCGGTCGCGGAACGGACGCAGCCGGGGGCCGCGTGCCACAGCTCGATCGACTCCTCGGAGGCGGTGCCGCTGCGCACGTCCCAGGTGCCGAGCCACTCCTCGATGCTGGCCGAGTGCACGGTGTGGACGTCCTTGTTGAGCAGGCCGCCGCGGTACAGCTCGCCGAGGATGGCGGGGATGCCGCCGGCCCGGTGGATGTCCTCCATGTAGTACGTGCCGCCCGGCGCCACGTTCGGCGCGACCTTGGAGAGGCACGGGACGCGGAGCGAGACCTCGTTGATGTCCTTGAGGTCGTAGTCCAGGCCCGCTTCCTGCGCCGCGGCCAGCAGGTGCAGGATCGTGTTGGTGGAGCCGCCCATGGCGATGTCGAGCGCCATGGCGTTCTCGAAGGCCTCGCGCGTGGCGATGGAGCGGGGCAGGACCGAGTAGTCGTCCTGCTCGTAGTGGCGCTTGGTGATCTCGACGATCGTGCGGCCCGCGTTCTCGTACAGCGCCTTGCGGGCGGTGTGCGTGGCGAGGACCGAGCCGTTGCCGGGGAGCGCGAGGCCGATGGCCTCGGCGAGGCAGTTCATCGAGTTGGCCGTGAACATGCCGCTACAGGAGCCGCAGGTGGGGCAGGCGTTCTCTTCGATGCGCAGGACGTCCTCGTCGGAGACGTTCTCGTTCGAGGCGTCGACCATCGCGTCGATGAGGTCCAGCTTGCGGACGGTGCCGTCGACGAGGGTGGCCTGACCGGCCTCCATCGGGCCGCCGGAGACGAAGACGACCGGGATGTTGAGGCGCATGGCGGCCATCAGCATGCCGGGGGTGATCTTGTCGCAGTTCGAGATGCAGATCAGGGCGTCGGCGCAGTGCGCTTCCACCATGTACTCGACCGAGTCCGCGATGAGGTCGCGGGAGGGCAGGGAGTACAGCATGCCGCCGTGGCCCATCGCGATGCCGTCGTCCACCGCGATCGTGTTGAACTCGCGCGGGACGGCGCCCGCGGCCAGGATCGCGTCGGAGACGATCCGGCCGACCGGGGCGAGGTGGGTGTGCCCGGGGACGAATTCGGTGAAGGAGTTGGCGACCGCGATGATCGGCTTGCCGATGTCGGCGCTCGCTACGCCCGACGCCCGCATAAGGGCGCGGGCGCCCGCCATGTTGCGGCCGTGGGTGACGGTGCGGGACCTCAGCTCGGGCATCGGGTTCACTCCCCATAGATGACACGTGGTTGGCTCAGATTACGAGGCTACGCCTGCCGCCCGGGATCCGGACAGGGTGTCCGCATGTCGGGACGGGAGGCTCATTCCTCGGTCAGGTACCGCTGGAGGGTGGGGGCCACGAGCGCCACGATGTCCTCCGGGTCGGCGGAGGCGAGCGGCTCGACCTGGACGACGTACCGCAGGATGGCGATGCCGACCATGTGCGAGGCGGCCAGCTCGGCGCGGAAGGTGGGGTCGGGGACGTTGAGGTCGGCCGCCACGCGTTCCAGGACCCGGCGCAGGATCAGCTGGCGCAGCACCTTGGCCGCCGCCTCGTGGGTCAGTGCCGAACGGATCACGGCGAGCAGCGGCGCGCGGGTGGCCGGGTTCTCCCAGATGCCCAGGAAGTAGCGGGCCAGGCGTTCGCCGATGCCGTCGGGGCCGGCCCCGATGACGGCCGGGACCACGACGGCGGGGTCCACGCTCATCTCGATGGTGGCCGCGAAGAGGTCGTCCTTGGTGCCGAAGTAGTGGTGGACCAGCGCCGGGTCCACGCCGGCGGCCTTGGCGATCCCGCGCACGGACGTCTTGTCGTAGCCGCGGTCGGCGAACTCCGCGCGGGCCGCGAGGCGGATCCGCTCCTGGGTGCCGGGGCCGTCGCCGGCCTCGTCCTGACGGGGGCGGCCGGGGCCGCGGCGGCGGCGCCCCTCGGGGGCGTCCGTCATCGGCGCGGGACCTTGGTGCCGGGGCCGGTGCCCGTGCCCGCGCTGGCGAGGTGCAGCCGGGTGAAGGCGAGGGCCTCGGCGAGGTCGGCCTCGCGCTCGGCGGCGGACATCGCGCGGCGGGTGTTGACCTCGATGACGACGTGGCCGTCGAATCCGGTGCGGGCGAGCCGGTCCAGCAGCTCCGCGCAGGGCTGGGTGCCGCGGCCGGGGACGAGGTGCTCGTCCTTGGCGGAACCGTTTCCGTCGGCGAGGTGGACGTGGGCGAGCCGGTCGCCCATCCGGTCGATCATCGCGGTGGCGTCCGTACGGGCGGTCGCGGTGTGGGACAGGTCGACGGTGAAGTGCCGGTAGTCGTCCTTGGTGACGTCCCACTCGGGCGCGTACGCGAGCATCTCGCGGTCGCGGTAGCGCCAGGGGTACATGTTCTCGACGGCGAAGCGGACGTCGGTCTCGTCGACCATCCGCCAGATGCCGGAGACGAACTCGCGGGAGTACTGGCGCTGCCAGCGGAACGGCGGGTGGACGACGACCGTGCTCGCGCCGAGCTTCTCGGCGGCGGCCTGGGCGCGCTGGAGCTTGGTCCACGGGTCGGTGGACCAGACGCGCTGGGTGATCAGGAGGCAGGGGGCGTGGATCGCGAGGATCGGGACCTGGTGGTGGTCGGAGAGCCGGCGCAGGGCCTCGATGTCCTGGCTGACGGGGTCCGTCCAGACCATCACCTCTACGCCGTCATAGCCGAGGCGCGCGGCGATCTCGAAGGCGGTCGCCGTGGACTCCGGGTAGACGGAGGCGGTGGAGAGGGCGACTTTCGCGTCCGGGATGCGCACTGGTTCTGCCACGGGGACAGGGTACGGGGGCGCGGGCCCGCACCCCCGCACCGGGCCGCCCGCCCACCCAGTCCCGCCGGACGCCCGGCCAGCCCACCACGCCTCCGGCGGGCCCTCAAACGCCGGGCAGGCTGAACTTGGCCGGGGCCGCCCAGCCCCGCAGCCCAGCCCCGCCGGCGATTGAGGCGCCCCCGGAGGGCACACCACCCGCACCCAGACGCCCAGCCGGCCCACTACGCCTCCGGCGGGCCCTCAAACGCCGGGCGGGCTGGATGTGGCCGGGGCCGCCCAGCCCCGCAGCCCAGCCCCGCCGGCGATTGAGGCGTCCCCGGAGGGGGTTAGGTGGGGAGGTGGTCCAGGCGGCGGAGGATGATGCCTTCTCGGAGGGCCCAGGGGCAGATTTCGAGTTCTTCCACGCCGAAGAGATCCATGGCGGCCTCGGCGACCATCGCACCGGCCAGCAGCTGCCCGGCCCGCCCCTCCGAGACGCCGGGGAGGGCCGCCCGCCGGAGCGTGGTCATCTCCGCGAGGCGCGGGACCCACTCCTCCAGGGACTTGCGGGTCAGCCCGCGCTGGACGAAGAGGCCCTCCGCCGAGCGGGCCGCGCCCGCGATCCGGGCCAGCTGCTTGAAGGTCTTGGAGGTGGCCACCACGTGGTCCGGCGCGCCCGACCGGCTGAACTCACCGACCGTCCGCGCGATCTGGGCCCGTACGTGCCGACGCAGGGCCTTGATGTCCGCCGGATCAGGCGGGTCGCCCGGGAGCCAGCCCGCGGTGAGCCGGCCCGCGCCGAGCGGCAGGGACACGGCGGTGTCGGGGTCCTCGTCGATGCCGGAGGCGATCTCCAGGGAGCCGCCGCCGATGTCGAGCACCATCAGCTTGCCCGCCGACCAACCGAACCAGCGGCGCACCGCCAGGAACGTCAGGCGGGCCTCGTCCGCGCCGCTGAGGACCTGGAGGTCGACGCCCGTCTCCTCGCGGACCCGGGTCAGCACCTCGTCGGCGTTCGTCGCCTCGCGCACCGCACTGGTCGCGAAGGGCAGGACGTCCTGGCACCCCTTGTCCTCGGCGGCCTGGGCGGCGCCCGCGATCACCGAGACGAGCCGCTCGACGCCGTCGGGGGTGACCGCGCCGCGCTCGTCGAGCAGCTCCGCCAGGCGCAGCTCCACCTTGTGGGAGTGCGCCGGCTGGGGGCGCGCGCCGGGGTGCGCGTCCACCACCAGCAGGTGGATCGTGTTCGAACCCACGTCAAGGACACCGAGTCTCATACGCGAAACGCTACTGGGCCGAACGCGTAGGGGCGGCGTAAGGGGCCTTTAGGCTTGGGTTCGTGCCCAATACGAAGAAGGCCAGCAAGACCAAGCCGAGCAAGACCAAGAAGTCGGCCACCGCGGACGAGAAGGGGCTCGACTTCGCCCGGGCCTGGGTGGAGTTCCCCGATCCGGCCGACGACGAGCAGATCTTCCGCTGTGACCTGACCTGGCTCACCTCCCGCTGGACCTGCATCTTCGGCAGCGGCTGCCAGGGCATCCAGGCGGGCCGCGCGGACGACGGCTGCTGCACGCTCGGCGCGCACTTCTCCGACGAGGACGACGAGAAGCGGGTCGCCGAGAACGTGGCGCGCCTGACGCCGGAGCTGTGGCAGTTCCACGACGTCGGCGCCGAGTCGGGCTGGGTGCAGAAGGACGAGGACGGCGAGCGGCAGACCCGGCGGTGGGAGGGGTCGTGCATCTTCCAGAACCGGCCCGGTTTCGCGGCGGGCGCCGGTTGTTCGCTGCACATCCTGGCGCTGCGGGAGGGCCGGGAGCCGCTGGAGACGAAGCCGGACGTCTGTTGGCAGCTGCCGGTGCGGCGGACGTACGAGTGGATCGACCGGCCGGACGACACCCGGGTGCTCCAGGTGTCGATCGGCGAGTACGACCGGCGCGGCTGGGGCCCGGGCGGCCACGACCTGCACTGGTGGTGCACCTCGGCGACCTCCGCGCACGGCGCGGGCGACCCGGTCTACGTGACCTACCGGCCCGAGCTGACCGAGCTGATGGGCAAGGAGGGCTACGACGCGCTGGTCGCGCTGTGCGAGGCGCGCCTGGCGTCGGCGCTGCCGATGGCCCCGCACCCGGCGGACCCGACGGGCCCGGTCAAGAAGAAGTAGGGGGCGCCGGGCTCGGGGTGAGCGTTCCCTCGGACGCGGTCGGCGTCGGGGTGGGGGTCGGCGTGGGCGTCGGGCTCGGCGTCTCGGTCGGCGTCGGGGTCGGGGTGGGCGTGGGGGTCGGCGTGGGATCCGTCGGCGGCGTCCGGCTGGGCTGCGGCGCCGGGCGGCCGCGGCCCGAGATCGAGACCATCGCGCCGCTCGGGTCCACCCCGACCCGGGCGGTCCAGGCGCCCACGGGCTGGGCGTCGGGGTCCACGGTGATCCGTAGGGTGACCGATTCTCCTGGGGCCAGGGTGCCCGCCGTGGCGCTCGCGCGCAGCCAGGGGGCGTCCGTCCACAGCCGCCAGTCGACGGGGGCGCCGCCGGACGCGCTGAGGGCGAGCAGGGTGACTCCGCCGCGGGAGGTGGCGGTGACGGTGAGCCGGCCCGGTCCCGCCGAGCCGGGCTGGGCGGGGCTGGGCGGGGCGCCCGAGCTGATCACCTCGACGGACACGTCGGGGACGGGGCTGCCTTCGGTGAACCGGGGCTCGGCGCCGGTGGTGCGGGTGTTGCCCGCGTTCTCGTAGGCGGCTGCGCCCGGGCCGGACCGGCCCTCGTAGCCGTTCAGGTAGGGCGGGATCTGTAGCTCGCTCGCGGAGATGCGGGTGTTGGCGGCGCCGCTCGGCTCGCCGGTGCTGGGGGCGCCGCGGTACGCGGCCCAGAGGGCCAGGACCGGCGCCGCGACCACGGTGGCGACGACCGTGGTGGTGACCGCGCGGGCCCGGATCCGGTCGCGGCGGGCGGCGCGGTCCTTCGGGTCGAGGGGGAATCCGGTCCGGGCGAACCGCGGGGCCCCGGCGCGACCGCGGACCCGGGCGGAGCGCAGCATCGCGGTGCGCACGCCGGTGCGCGGCGCCGGTACGAGCGGCAGGGCGCCGGTGCCCACGCCGCCGGAGCCGGGCCACGGGGCGCCGGCGCCGACGCGTTCGGCGACGCGGCGGCAGAGCGGGCAGTCGTCGACGTGGCGGACGAGTTCGGCGCGCAGGGTGGTGGAGAGCAGCACCTGGCTGTCGCCGGTGAGCCGGGAGACGGCGGGACAGTTGCCGGTCTCGACCACGGCGAGCGCGGCGCGGGTGCGCTCGACCTCGCAGGCGGCTCCGGTGAGCAGGTCGCGGGCGGCGGGGGCCGGGGTGCCGAGGACGGAGGCGAGTTCGGTCACGGTCAGCCGGTGGCGGACGGCGAGTTCGAGGGCCTCGCGCTGCTCGGGGGTGGTCCCGGCGGCCTCGGGCCAGGCGAGCCGGGCCAGCTCGGTCCGGCGGTACGCGCTGACGTCGATCGGGTCGGCGGGCGCGGCCCCCGCCCCCGTGCCCGCCCCCAGGGCGGTGTGGTCCGGAGAGGGCGCGCGGTCGGATTCGGTGCGCCCCGGCGCACGCCGGGTGGTGTGCGCGCCCGACGGAGTGTGCCGGGCGCGTCTCGTCTCGGCGAGCCTGCGCAGACAGGCCCAGCGGGCGAGGGCGTAGAGCCAGGCCCGGCGGTCGCTCTCGTCGGGGCAGCGCCCCGGGTGCCGCTCGGCCACGGCCAGGACCTCGCCGAGCACCTCGGTGGCGCTGTCGTGGTCGCACAGGACCGACAGGCAGTACGTGAACAGGCCGTCCAGGTACGGCTCGTGGCGGAAGGGGGGCGCCTGCTCCCCCTCGGGGAGCGTGCGCCCGTGCGCCCGGTGTGCGCCGGTGCGAGTCGTGGGGTTGCCGTGGTTGCTGCTGTTCACCTCGTGAAGGTAGGCGGCCGGCCGGTGACGGCCCGGAAGCCTTCAGCACTTTTAGTCCTTACGGGTGAACAGATCGTGTCGTTGCTGACAGCCGCCCTGACGTCCGTACCCGATCGGCCCCGGCGGGGGTGTCGGCGGCGGCCGTTACCGTTGGCGGCATGGCAGCAGCCCGTACATCCCGTTCATCCGCCAAGGACCGGCCGTCCTACCGCTGTACCGAGTGCGGCTGGACCACCGCGAAGTGGCTCGGCCGGTGCCCCGAGTGCCAGGCCTGGGGGACCGTCGAGGAGATGGGCGCCCCCGCCGTGCGGACCACCGCGGCCGGCCGCGTGTCCACCGCCGCCGTGCCCATCGCCCAGGTCGACGGGCGCCAGGCGACGGCCCGCTCCACCGGGGTCGACGAGCTGGACCGGGTGCTCGGCGGGGGTCTCGTGCCCGGCGCCGTGGTGCTGCTCGCCGGCGAGCCCGGCGTCGGCAAGTCCACCCTGCTCCTGGACGTCGCCGCGAAGGCGGCGAGCGACGAGCACCGCACCCTGTACGTGACGGGCGAGGAATCGGCGAGCCAGGTGCGGCTGCGCGCCGACCGGATCAACGCGCTCAGCGACCACCTCTACCTCGCGGCCGAGACGGACCTGTCGGCGGTGCTCGGGCACCTGGACGCGGTGAAGCCCTCGCTGCTGATCCTGGACTCCGTACAGACCGTCGCCTCCCCCGAGATCGACGGGGCGCCCGGCGGCATGGCCCAGGTCCGCGAGGTCGCCGGGGCCCTGATCCGCGCCTCCAAGGAGCGCGGGATGTCCACGCTGCTCGTCGGCCACGTCACCAAGGACGGGGCCATCGCCGGTCCCCGGCTGCTGGAACACCTCGTCGACGTGGTCCTCAGCTTCGAGGGCGACCGGCACGCGCGGCTGCGCCTGGTCCGCGGCATCAAGAACCGCTACGGCGCCACCGACGAGGTCGGCTGCTTCGAGCTGCACGACGAGGGGATCACCGGCCTCGCCGACCCGAGCGGGCTGTTCCTGACCCGGCGCGCGGAGGCGGTGCCCGGCACCTGCCTGACGGTGACGCTGGAGGGCAAGCGGCCGCTGGTCGCCGAGGTGCAGGCGCTGACCGTGGACTCGCAGATCCCCTCGCCCCGACGGACCACCTCCGGGCTGGAGACCTCCCGCGTCTCGATGATGCTGGCGGTGCTGGAGCAGCGCGGTCGCATCAGCGCGCTCGGCAAGCGGGACATCTACACCGCGACGGTGGGCGGGGTGAAGCTGACGGAGCCCGCCGCCGACCTGGCCGTGGCGCTGGCGCTGGCCTCGGCCGCGAGCGACGTACCGCTGCCGAAGAACCTCGTCGCGATCGGCGAGGTCGGGCTGGCGGGCGAGGTGCGGCGGGTGACGGGCGTGCAGCGCCGGCTCGCCGAGGCGCACCGGCTCGGGTTCACGCACGCGCTGGTGCCGGTGGACCCGGGCAAGGTGCCCGCGGGCATGAAGGTCATCGAGGTGGCCGACATGGGGGACGCGCTGCGGGTGCTGCCGCGCGGCCGGAGCCGGAGCTCGGCCAAGTCCGACGCGTGAGGTGGACGCGTGAGGTGCAGGTCAGGGGGCCCGTCCGGGGCCCTCTGACGGGCACAGTGGCCAAGCCACGGCGGGGGTGTGGCGCGCGCCGGTAGACTTTGTGCTGGTCCGCCCGGCCGTACGCACTCCCCTGTGCCCGTGGTGCGGGGCGGTACGACCCGCGACCGGAGGAGTGCAGTGGCAGCCAAGGACGGGGCAGCAGCATCCGGGAAGTCCGGCGCAGGCAGCAAGCAGGAGGCCCTGATGCGGGCTTCGCTGAGCGCGGTCGCACCTGGTCAGCAGCTGCGTGACGGCCTGGAGCGGATCCTGCGCGGCAACACCGGCGGTCTGATCGTGCTCGGCATGGACAAGAGCGTCGAGGCCATGTGCACCGGCGGCTTCGTCCTGGACGTGGAGTTCACCGCGACCCGGCTGCGCGAGCTGTGCAAGCTCGACGGGGCGCTCATCGTGGACAAGGACATCACCAAGATCCTGCGGGCGGGCGTCCAGCTGGTGCCGGACGCCTCGATCCCGACGGAGGAGACGGGCACCCGGCACCGCACGGCGGACCGCGTATCCAAGCAGTGCAACTTCCCGGTCGTCTCGGTCTCGCAGTCGATGCGGCTGATCGCGCTGTACGTCGACGGCGAGCGGCGCGTGCTGGAGGAGTCCGGGGCGATCCTGTCCCGGGCGAACCAGGCGCTGGCCACGCTGGAGCGGTACAAGCTGCGGCTCGACGAGGTCGCGGGCACGCTGTCGGCGCTGGAGATCGAGGACCTCGTGACGGTCCGCGACGTGACGGCGGTCGCGCAGCGGCTGGAGATGGTCCGCCGGATCGCGACCGAGATCGCCGAGTACGTCGTCGAGCTCGGCACCGACGGGCGGCTGCTGTCGCTCCAGCTGGACGAGCTGACGGTCGGGATCGAGCAGGAGCGCGAGCTGGTGATCCGGGACTACGTGCCGGAGCCGACGGCGAAGCGTTCCCGCACGGTGGACGAGGCGCTGGCCGAGCTGGATTCCTTCACGCACGCGGAGCTGCTGGAGCTGGCGACGGTGGCGCGGGGGCTGGGGTACACGGGGTCGCCCGAGACGCTCGACTCGGCGGTGTCGCCGCGTGGGTATCGGCTGCTGGCGAAGGTGCCGCGGCTGCCGGGGGCCATCATCGAGCGGCTCGTGGAGCACTTCGGGGGGCTGCAGAAGCTGCTCGCTGCCAGCGTGGACGATCTGCAGACCGTCGACGGGGTCGGGGAGGCGCGGGCGCGGTCCGTCCGCGAGGGGCTCTCGCGGCTGGCCGAGTCCTCGATCCTGGAGCGCTACGTCTAGCCCCCACCCCTGACGCAGCCCCTCCGGGGGGCCGCCTCAAACGCCGGCGAGGCTGGAATTGCCCAGACCCGACGGCCAACCTCAGCCCACTCCAGCCCGGCCGGCGATTAAGGCCACACCACCGGCTCGTTGCCCACCGGGGGCGCCTCAAACGCCGGCGGGGCTGGAATTAACCAGCCCGGCCGGCGATTGAGGCCACACCGCCGGCTCGCCGCCCACCGGGGGCGCCTCAAACGCCGGCGAGGCTGGAATTACCCAGCCCGGCCGGGCTGGAATTGCCCAGACCTGACGGCCAACCTCAGCCCACTCCAGCCCGGCCGGCGATTGAGGCCACACCGCCGGGCCGCTGCCCTCCGGGGGCGCCTCGAATGCCGGCGGGGCTGGGATGGGGCGGCTCGGGTGGCGGGTTGGGGTCAGTCCTGCTTCAGGACGAAGGAGGTTCGGGCTACGGGCATGCCGGGGGACTTGACCTCTACCACGTAGGTGTCGGCCACCGCGCTCCCCGCCGGAGGCGACTGGCACTGGGACGCCGAGCTGAACTTCCGGTCCCACTCCAGCGACTGCGTCGTCTCGCTGTTCGCCGGCAGCCGGTAGAAGACGTTGCCCGCTCCCGCGGGGCAGTCCGCCGAGGACCAGACGGCCTTGCCCGTGGACGCCTGAGTGATGCTCAGGATCGCCTGCTTGGGGCCGAGGTCGACCTTGCAGGTGGTGCCGGAGACGTTGCGTGCGAGGAGTTCGAGGCGGGGGCGCTCGTTCGGCTCGTACTCGTTCTTGGTGCTCTTGACCTCCCACTGGAGCGCGCCGGGCGCACACGTGGGGAGCGGGGAGTCGGCCGGGATCTGACCGGGCCCGGCGGCAGACCCGCCGCCCGCGCCCGAACCGGAGCCGCCCGGCTCGCCGTTCTTGCCGGCGCCGGCGCCGCCGCCCGCACCCGCACCCGCCGCCGCACCGCCGTGGTCGCCGCCGGTGGCGCCGCCGGCGCCCGACTCGTCGCGGCCGCCCGGGGCCGTACCGATGGCCGGCCCCGATCCCGGCGCGCCGGGCGTGATGGAGGCGGCCGGGTGCGGCCCGGAGCCGCCACCCTTGCCGTTCTGACTGGTCCTGCCCCCGCCGGAACTGACGGTCCATACGGCGAGGAGCGCCAGGAGTGCGGCGACGGACGCCAGAACTGCCCTCCGTCGCCAGTAGATGGAGGAGGGAAGCGGCCCGACCGGATTGCGCAGTGATCCCACGGAGGGAACTTTACGAGAGTCCAGGACGCGATCCGTGCCCCACATGCCGTACATCCGGCGCGTTTTGGCGATGATCATCCCGCTGCGCCACCTTCGGAGGGCCGTCAGGACCAAGATCGGGGCCGAGAGGCTGATGCGGGCGTTAGTCCGGTTTGCGTACTGTCGGCCGGATGGACACATCCGACCTCTACCGAGACGTCACCGACTTCGCGCACACCACGCCCGGCTGGGTTCAGTCCCTCGCCGAGATCTGGACGAAGAACGGGCTGCTGCTCTTCGGCCTGCTCTTCCTCCTCGTGTGGTGGCGCGCCCGGACCCGCGGCGACACGGCGATGGCCCTGGCCGTCCTCGCCCCGCTGGCCACGGCCGTCGCGTACGTCGTCTCCGAGGTCGTGAAGTCCACCGTGCACGAGGACCGGCCCTGTCGGGCCGTCCCGGGCGCGCACGCCCCCTTGATCACCTGCCCGGTGCCGGGCGACTGGTCCTTCCCGAGCAACCACTCCGTGATCGCGGGCGCCGCCGCCGTCGCCCTGGCACTGGCCGTGCGCCGGCTCGGCCTGCTCACCGTGCCGCTCGCCCTGCTGATGGCCTTCTCCCGGGTCTTCGTCGGGGTGCACTACCCGCACGACGTGGCGATGGGCCTGCTGCTGGGCGCCTCGATCGGCGCCCTGGTGGCGATCGCGCTGACGGGCCCCGTCCGTCGGATCATCGGCTCGATGCGTACGAGCGGGGTCCGTCCCGCCGCCCTCTTCACCGGTCCGGGGCCCGCGCCCGAGGGGTGAATCGTGCCAGGATGCCCCTGCCATGACTGCATCCCCCGAAACCCCCGCCCCGTCCGAGGCGCCGGCCGTGCCCGGCGCCGAAGCCGCCCGCGCGCTGCACTCCCCCGTCATCGCCTGGTTCCGCGAGAACGCCCGCGACCTGCCCTGGCGTCGCCCCGAAGCCGGTCCCTGGGGCGTCATGGTCAGCGAGTTCATGCTCCAGCAGACCCCGGTCGCCCGGGTGCTGCCGGTGTACGAGCAGTGGCTGGCCCGCTGGCCCCGCCCCGCCGACCTGGCCGCCGAGGCGCCCGGGGAGGCCGTACGGGCCTGGGGCCGCCTCGGCTATCCGCGCCGGGCGCTACGGCTGCACGGCGCGGCCGTCGCCATAACGGAACGGCACGGGGGCGACGTACCGCGGGAGCACGACCGGCTGTTGTCCCTGCCCGGCATCGGCGAGTACACCGCCGCGGCCGTGGCCTCCTTCGCCTACGGGCAACGGCACGCGGTGCTGGACACGAACGTGCGCCGGGTCTTCGCCCGGACCGCGACCGGCGTCGAGTACCCGCCGAACGCCACCACCGCCGCCGAGCGGCGCCTCGCCCGCGCACTGCTGCCCGAGGACGAGGAGACGGCGGCCGGGTGGGCCGCGGCCTCCATGGAGCTGGGCGCGCTGGTGTGCACCGCGAAGAACCCGGACTGCGCGCGCTGCCCGGTGGCAGGGCTGTGCGCCTGGCGGCTGGCGGGCAAGCCCGCGCACGCGGGTCCGCCGCGGCGCGGGCAGACCTACGCCGGCACCGACCGGCAGGTGCGCGGCCGGCTGCTGGCCGTGCTGCGCGAGGCGGTCGGGCCGGTGCCGTCGGCGGCGCTGGACGCCGTGTGGGACGAGCCCGTGCAGCGGGCCCGCGCGCTGGACGGACTGGTCGCCGACGGGCTGGTGGAGCCGCTCGGCGCGGACGGCGACGGGGCCCTCGCGACGGCGTACCGGCTCCCGCTCGGCTGACTGTCGCATTCCGCTTGAGCGACCGAAACCGCAGCTCACGGGCGCTGTTACACAACCTATGGACAGCCGTGTTCCCACCGAAGGCTCACCCGCACAGTGCCGTGACAACCGCTCCGTACCTTCGGGTCCAGAAGCACAGGACGAAGAGCGGTAAACGGGCGGAGGCGGTCTGAGATGGCGCACGGCGGCGAGGTACTCGAGTTCGAAGAGTACGTACGCACTCGGCAGGACGCGCTGCTGCGCAGTGCCCGTCGCCTGGTCCCGGACCCCACCGACGCGCAGGACCTCCTGCAGACCGCCCTCGTGCGCACCTACGGTCGGTGGGACGGCATCGCCGACAAGTCCCTCGCCGATGCCTACCTGCGCCGTGTCATGATCAACACGCGGACCGAGTGGTGGCGCGCCCGCAAGCTCGAAGAGGTCCCCACCGAGCAGCTGCCGGACGCCCGCGTCGAGGACGGCGCCGAACAGCGCGCCGACCGCGCGCTCTTGATGGACATCCTCAAGGTGCTCGCGCCCAAGCAGCGCAGCGTGGTCGTGCTGCGACACTGGGAGCAGATGAGCACCGAGGAGACGGCCGCGGCGCTCGGCATGTCGGCCGGTACCGTGAAGAGCACGCTGCACCGTGCCCTGGCGCGCCTGCGCCAGGAGCTGGAGAGCCGCGACCTGGACATGCGCGCGCTGGAGCGCGGTGACCACACCACGCAGTACGAGGGGCGGGAGCGGTGCGCGGCCTAACAGGCCTCCGGGGCAGGAGCCCCCTGGTACTGATGTCGGCGGGGATGGTCATCCTCGTCGGCACTGTGCTGTTCGCGGTCGGCTGCTCCACCGGCGGTACCGGGCTGCGGGACGGCGGGCCGGCGCGCACCGAGTCCGTGTCGAAGACGGCCCCGCCCTCCGCGGCGGGGCTGCCGTCCGCCTCGCCCTTCAAGAAGGTCCAGGACGTGGTCGCCCTGGTGAAGGCAGACCCGAAGGTCAGCGACGCGGTCAAGAAGGACCTGCGGCCGTGCTCCGGCAAGGAGTACCCGGTCGACGTCAGCTACGGGAAGGTCACCGGGAGCGCCGAGCCGGACCTGGTCGTCAACATCCTGTCCTGCTCGGACGCGATCGGCGTGGGCACCTACGTGTACAAGCGGGACGGCGCGAAGTACGAGAATGTGTTCTCGGACGAGGCGCCGCCCGTCTACGCGGAGATCGACCGGGGCGACCTGGTGGTGAGCAAGCCGATCTACGTCAAGACGGAGGCCTACGCCTCCGGCGAGGACGTGATCACCTACCGCTGGAACGGCGAGAAGTTCGCCGAGCACGACCGCGTGCACTCGGAGTACAGCAACGTAGGCGGTGGTGGGACCCAGCCCGCCCCCGCCGTGACACCACAGAAGAACTGAGGCGACCGGTCATGGCCGAGACCCACGTGCTGTTCGTGGAGGACGACGACGTCATCCGTGAGGCCACGACCCTGGCGCTGGAGCGCGACGGGTTCGTGGTCACCGCCATGCCCGACGGCCTGTCCGGCCTGGAGTCCTTCCGGGCGAACCGGCCCGACATCGCCCTGCTCGACGTGATGGTGCCCGGCATGGACGGCGTCAGCCTGTGCCGCCGGATCCGCGACGAGTCCACCGTGCCCGTGATCATGCTGTCGGCGCGCGCCGACTCGATCGACGTGGTGCTCGGCCTGGAGGCGGGTGCCGACGACTACGTCACCAAGCCCTTCGACGGCTCGGTCCTGGTCGCCCGGATCCGCGCCGTCCTGCGCCGCTTCGGTCACGCCGGGGGCCCGGGCGGCGGCGCCGGCTCCGACGGCGACCCGGCCGGGGAGCGCGGCGTGCTGTCCTTCGGCGACCTCGAGGTCGACACCGAGGGCATGGACGTCCGCCGGGCCGGGGTCGCGGTGGCGCTGACCCCGACCGAGATGCGGCTGCTGCTGGAGTTCTCCTCCGCGCCCGGCACCGTCCTCTCCCGCGACCGGCTGCTGGAGCGGGTGTGGGACTACGACTGGGGCGGCGACACCCGGGTCGTCGACGTGCACGTCCAGCGGCTGCGGACCAAGATCGGACAGGACCGGATCGAGACGGTCCGGGGCTTCGGATACAAGCTGAAGGCATGAGGAGCTTCACCTTCCGCACCGGCATCCGCTGGAAGATCACCCTCGCCATCACGGCCGTGGGGGCGCTCACCGCGCTCGCGCTGAGCCTGGTGGTGCACAGCGCTGCCCGGGTGTCGATGCTGGAGAGCGCGCGCGAGGCGCAGCTGGAGCGCGTGCAGTTCATCTCGCGCAACGCCGAATCGGGGCGCAAGCCCTTCATGGGCGCCAAGCTCAACGACCCGGACCTGCCCGCCGAGCTGCGCGAGAAGGCCCGCTCGGGGCGGCGCGGCACCTACGTCCAGGAGCGGCCGAAGGCCAACCCCGAGGTGTGGGCCGCCGTGCCGCTCGGCAACGGGCAGGTGCTCTCGATGCACTCCGGCTTCCAGCAGAGCGCCAACATGGTCCGCGACCTGGACCGGGCCCTGGTCGTCGGGTCGCTCGCCGTCGTCATCGGCAGCTCGGCCCTCGGCGTCCTGATCGGCGGCCAGATCTCGCGGCGGCTGCGCAAGGCGGCCGCGGCCGCCGGACGGGTCGCGCTCGGCGACCCCCAGGTGCGGGTGCGCGACGCGGTCGGCGGGGTGGTCCGGGACGAGACCGACGACCTCGCACGGGCCGTCGACGCCATGGCGGACACGCTCCAGCAGCGGTTGGAGGCCGAGCGCCGGGTCACCGCCGACATCGCGCACGAGCTGCGCACCCCGGTCACGGGCCTGCTCACCGCGGCGGAACTACTGCCCCCGGGGCGGCCGACCGAGCTGGTGCGGGACCGGGCGCAGGCGATGCGGGTGCTGGTCGAGGACGTGTTGGAGGTGGCCCGGCTGGACAGCGCGTCCGAGCGGGCGGAGCTCCAGGACGTGGCCCTGGGCGAGTTCGTGGGGCGCCGGGTGGCCTCGCTGATGCCGGAGGCGACCGTACGGATCGTGGCGGACGAGATCGTGAACACCGACCCGCGGCGCCTGGAGCGGATCCTGGGCAACCTGCTCGCCAACGCGGCGCGCTACGGGCGGGCCCCGATCCAGGTGGACGTCGAGGGTCGGGTCGTGCGCGTCCGGGACCACGGGCCCGGCTTTCCCGAGGCGCTGCTGCGCGAGGGGCCGAGCCGCTTTCGGACCGGCTCCACGGACCGCGCGGGCGTGGGCCACGGGCTGGGCCTGACCATCGCGGCGGGTCAGGCGCGGGTGCTGGGCGCCCGGCTCACCTTCCGAAACGTCGCGGCGCCGGGCGGAGTTGACCGCGAGGGCGAGGCGGCCGGGGCGGTGGCGGTGCTGTGGCTGCCCGAACACGCGCCGACGGCGACGGGCAGCTTCCCGATCGTCCAGCTGCCCGGCTGACGCCTCCGGCCTGTCTGGTGGCGGGGGCGATGTTTTAACATCCGTGCCATGACTGACGGTACGGATCGCCCGAACAGCCCCCAGCCCGGTCCCGCGCGGGAAAACGGCGGCGGGAGCGGCGGCTACGGCTATCCGCAGGCACCCGGGGCGGGCGGCCCGGGCGCCGCGGGCGGCTACGGCTACCCCCAGGCACCCGCGGCGGGGGGCTACGGCTTCCCGCAGCCCGGACAGCCGAACCCGTACCAGCAGGACCCGCAGGACGCCTACCAGCAGGAGCCGGCGCGGGACCCCCTGCCCGGCCCGGCCTTCACCCCCGCGCCCCAGCCCGACTGGCAGGCGATGGCGGACCGGTCCGACGCCGGCCGGCGCACCAAGCGCCGCCTGATCGTCATAGGCGCGGCGGTCGCCGCCTGCGCCGTGGCCGCCGCGGCCACCCTCTGGTTCATGAACGACGACTCCGGCGGCGCCGACCCGAAGCCCGGGCCGGTGGCCGAGGGCTCGCAGAGCCCCTCGGCCTCCCCCAGCGAGCCCGCCTGGGACGACCCGCACACGGTGCCGGGCCAGGCCAACCTGCTGCGCGACCGCACCGGCTCCACGAACATCGCGCTCGGCCCGCAGGCCGAACAGGGCCCGGGCACCAAGCGCGGGGAGATCCGCTTCAAGGACAACCCGAACTCCTACGCCCAGGGCGCCGGGCAGGCCGTGGACACCACCAAGAGCTTCACCGTCTCGGCGCGCGTGTACAGCTCGGCCAAGAGCGGCACCCGGATCGCGATGAGCCAGGGCGACGGGGTCTCGTACGCGTTCGAGCTGGGCCACGAGGCCGTGAACGGCAAGAACTCGTGGATCTTCCGCGTCCAGAGCGGCAACGACGGGGCCGAGGCCACCACCTCGCAGGTCGCCTCCGACGGGCTGAAGACCGCGAGCGCCTGGGCGATGCTGACCGGCACCTACGACGCCACCACCAAGACGATCAAGCTGTACGTCGACGGCAAGCAGGCGGGCGAGGTGCCGGTGGCGGCCGGGATCTGGGCGGCCCCCGGCCCGATCCAGCTGGGCCGGGCCCGCCACCACGACATCTGGGCCGGCCAGTGGGCCGGGGCCATGGACAACGTACGGGTCTGGGACAGCGCCTTGACGCCCGCGCAGGTGGCGAGCGTCAAGGGCGGCAAGAGCGAGGTCAAGCCGACCCACTCGTGGCTGATCAGCTGACGGGGACCCGCAGGTCCGCAGGTCCCGCTAGAGGGTGACGCCGGCCTGGCGCAGGAAGGTCACCGGGTTCACCGCGGAGCCGTAGTTCGGCGTGGTGCGGATCTCGAAGTGCAGGTGCGGGCCCGTGGAGTTGCCGGTGTTGCCGGACAGGGCGATCAGCTGGTCGGCGGCGACCTGCTGGCCGACCTTCACCTGGACCTTCGACAGGTGGGCGTACTGCGAGTAGGTCTTGTCGGCGTGCTTGATCACGATGGCGTTGCCGTAGGCGGGGCCGTCACCGGCGCCGTTCGGGCCCGCCTTGACGACGACGCCGGAGTGCACGGCGTGCACCTTGGTGCCGATCGGCACCGCGAAGTCCTGGCCGGAGTGCTTGTGCGACCACAGGCTGCCGCCCTTGCCGAAGGTCGCGGACAGCGTGTACGAGGCCACGGGCGCCTCCCACGCGGTCGCCTTGCCGGCGACGGCGGCGGCCTGCGCGTCGGCCTGGGCCTCGATCAGGGCCGCGGTGCCGCTCAGCGCGGTCGGCGTCTCGTCGGCGAACGCGGTACCCGCCCCGAACACCATGGCAGCCCCCAGCCCGGTCGCGAGGACGGCGGTGCGGATGCGGTGGGTACTGGCGCTCTTCGACATGAGACGGGACCTCCGGGGGCGGGTGGAGCACGGGCTGGCGGGGCATGGGACGACCCGGCACGTTGAGCGGGGTGCCGGGTGCGCATCCTTGGTAACCCGCACCCCGCGGACATCCCAAACCACCCGATTACTACCGCGCCTCGTAGTGACCGAGGGGGCTCTCGGGCCTGTTGACCGGGTCCTTACTGGGCCGGGGGACCCCCTGGAGGACCCCCGCGGTCTACGAATCCGCGTAGTACGTCCGATTTGCCCTGTGCCGCTTGTCACCGGTTCAGGACCTCCGTCCCGGCCGTTCCGGGACCAAGGACCGCCGACCCGCACTACGCTCTCGCCTCGTGGACGCATCGGTGGTGGGGATGCGGCTGGCGTCGAGCGTGGTGGCGCCGCTGCTGAAGAAGTTCTTCCGTGCGGAGGGGGCGGGCGCCGGCCTGGTGGACCGGCCCGTGCACGTCTCCTCCTACGTCGCCCTAAGGGAGAAACGCACGCTCGTCCCGGCGGACCTGCTGAAGATCGCCGAACGGATCGTCGCGGAGGCCCTGCGCTCCCCCGGCGAGCGGCCGCTGCCGCCCGGCGAGGAGGCCGGCGTGGCCGCCGCCCTGGTGGCGACGCTGGACACGCTCGGCGAAGTGACCCTGACGGACCTGGAGGCGGTCCGGCTCGGCCCGGAGGCCTTCGCCGCCACGCTGCGCGCCCGAGCCCCCTACCTCGGGCTCGGCGCCGACGCCGCGCTCTTCTACGAGCGCCTGCTCGTGCTCCTCTGCGTGCACGTCCTGGACTTCTTCACCCGGCGCTCCAGCTTCGTCGCCGCCACCCTGGTCGACCAGTCGCGCACGCTCGGCGATCTGATCGAGAAGATGGACCGGTTACTCGCCCTGGTCCCCCACCAGCTCGCCCGCGACACCGCCTTCGAGACCCGCTACCTCGCCCAGGTCGCCCGCAAGCACGGGACCCTGACCATCTACGGGATCGACCTCGCGCCCGGCACCGCGAAATGGCCGCTGAGCACGGCGTACCTGCGCCTGGAGACGGACGGGCGCTGGTCGGCCGACCCGCTCGACGGGCCGAAGCCCTTCTGGAACGACGCGAGGACACACCTGCGCGTCCTCCCCCGCTGGGAATCGAAGCCCCAACAACGGATCCTGCTGCGCGGCGAGGCGGGCTCGGGCAAGACCACCCTGATCCAGTGGCTGACCGTCACCGCCGCCACGGGCCCCGCCGACAGCCCCCTGCACGGCCTGGTCCCCTACGTCCTGCCCCTGCGCACCCTGACCCGGCACGGCAGGGCGCTGCCCTCGCCCCGGGACTTCCTGGCCGCCGTCGGCTCCCCGCTCGCCGGCGACCAGCCGGACGGCTGGGAGGGGCGGGTGCTGGACGCCGGGCGGGCCCTGGTGCTGGTCGACGGGATCGACGAGATCCCCGAGGCCGAGCGGGCCGGGGCCCGCGCCTGGCTCACCGACCTGATAGACGCCTACCCGGGCAACCGCTGGCTGGTCACCTCACGGCCCTCCGCCGTCCAGGAGGACTGGCTCGCCGAGGCGGAGTTCAGCGAGCTGTCCCTCGCACCCATGTCCCCGCACAGCGTCGCCGAGTTCGTCCGGCGCTGGCACACCGCCGCCGCCTCCGGGGACCCGGAGCACGCGGAGGCCGACGCCGCCCTGGAGGGCTACCGGGACCAGCTCCTGGAGTCCCTGCGCACCACGCGCGACCTGGCCCGGCTCGCGACCAACCCGCTGCTGTGCGGGCTGATCTGCGCCCTGCACCGGGAGCGGCGCGGATTCCTGCCCTCCGGCCGCAAGGAGCTGTACGCGGCGGCGCTCTCGATGCTGCTGCACCGGCGCGACCGGGAGCGCCAGCTGCGCGTGCCGGAGCTGGGCGAGGAACCGCAGCTCCAGCTGCTCCAGCGGCTCGCGCACTGGCTGATCCGCAACGGCCGCACCGAACTGGACCGGGAACGTGCCGAGGCCCTGCTCGCGGACGCGCTGCCGGCCGTACCGGAGGTGGCCCGGGTCCTGGGGAACGCCGGGGCGGTGCTCCAGCACTTCCTGGACCGCACGGGCCTGCTGCGGGCGCCCTCGGCGACCACCGTGGAGTTCGTGCACCGCACCTTCCAGGACTTCCTGGGCGCGCGGGCGGCCCTGGACGAGGGCGGCCTCGGGGAGCTCGCCGGGCACGCGCACGACGACCAGTGGGAGGACGTCATCCGGATGGCCGTGGCCCAGGCCCGGCCCCGGGAGCGCGCCGAGATCATCCGGGCCCTGCTGGACCGGACCCGCTCGCAGCGCGCGGTGCTGCTCGCCTTCGCCGCCCTGGAGCACGCGGCGGAGCTGGACCCGCAGCTGCGCGGCCGCGTGATCGCGGCGGCGGCGGAGCTGGTGCCCCCGCGCGACACCGCGGCCGCCAGGGCCCTGGGCCGGATCGGCCCGCTCGTGCTCGACCTGCTGCCGGGCCCGGAGGCGGTGGACTCCGAGGACACCGCCCTGTTCACGGTCGTCGCGGCCGGCGCCACCGGCTCGGACCTCGCGATCCCCTTCCTGGCCCGGTACGCCGCGCGGCCCTCCAGGGACGTCCGCCGCGAGCTGACCGTGCTGTGGCACGGCTTCGATCCCGCGGCCTACGCGCGGGAGGTCCTGGCCCGGATCGATCCGGACACCGTGCACATCACGGTGCGCAACGAGCGGGAGCTGGAGGCCCTCAGCTCGATCGAGCCGGGCCCGACCCTGCACGTGGCCGGCGACCTCTCCGGCCGGGCCATCGGCTCGTACCTGCGCCGTCACCCGGTGGACAGCCTGATCATCCACGACAGCCTGGTGGCCAACCTGGAGTTCCTGCGGTACCGCTCGCTGCGCTCGCTCTACCTCGCCAACTGCGTCAACCTGGCCGACCTGAGCGCGCTGACCGGCCTCCCGCTCCAGAGCGTCACCCTGGACCTCGACACGGACCTGCCCGTGGGAGAGGTGACCGAGAGCTGGACGGAGCTGACCTCGCTCGAACTGCGCGGGGTCCAGGGCGACTGGTCGCTCGACCGGATCGCGCCCCAGGCGGAGCTGCTCTCGCTCGAACTGCGCCAGATGCGGTCCCTGGAGTCGGGCACGAACTCGCGGCTCAGCGGCCTGCGCCGGCACCAGGAGCTGCGCAAGCTCAGCCTGGGGCCCCGCTGGATCGGCGGGCCCGCGGCCTGGGAGGAGATCGCCGCCCTGGCCAACCTCAACGAGCTGGTCGTCCCGGCGCCCTCGCTGTCGCTGGCCCCCGCGGGCCTGTCGCTGCCCTCCGTCCACACGCTGTGGATGCAGTCCGGGCTCGGCCTGCGCCGCACCGCCGAGGCGGAGGCGTTGGTCGCCCGCCTCTTCCCGGGGCTACGGGACGTCCCGCCGGACCTCTGGGCCTCGACCTGATCCGGCGGCCCCACGACGAAGGGGCGGGCCCGGAACCTGTAGGTTCCGGGCCCGCCCCTTCAGCGCTCACTCAAGCGAGAGCGTTCACGCGCCCTTGCTCAGGTCCGGGCCGGAGCCCGTGGCCTCGATCGGGGGGACGTCCGGCAGCGGGGACTTCTCCTCGCCGCGGAAGGTGAACTTGGCGTTCTCGCCCTCGCCCTCCACGCCGACGACCACGATGTGACCGGGGCGCAGCTCACCGAAGAGGATCTTCTCGGAGAGGATGTCCTCGATCTCGCGCTGGATCGTGCGGCGCAGCGGACGCGCACCCATGATCGGGTCGTAGCCGCGCTTGGCCAGGAGCTGCTTCGCGTCACCGCTGAGCTCGATGCCCATGTCGCGGTCCTTGAGCCGCTCGTCCACCTTGGCGATCATCAGGTCGACGATCTGGATGATGTCTTCCTGCGTGAGCTGGTGGAAGACCACCGTGTCGTCGACACGGTTGAGGAACTCGGGCCGGAAGTGCTGCTTGAGCTCTTCGTTGACCTTCGCCTTCATCCGCTCGTAACCGGTCTTGGTGTCGCCCTGGGCCGCGAAGCCCAGGTTGAAGCCCTTGGAGATGTCCCGCGTACCCAGGTTGGTCGTCATGATGATGACCGTGTTCTTGAAGTCCACGACCCGGCCCTGGGAGTCGGTCAGGCGACCGTCCTCCAGGATCTGGAGAAGGGAATTGAAGATATCCGGGTGCGCCTTCTCGACCTCGTCGAAGAGGACGACGGAGAACGGCTTCCGGCGGACCTTCTCGGTCAGCTGGCCGCCCTCTTCGTAGCCCACGTAGCCGGGGGGCGAACCGAAGAGGCGGGAAACCGTGTGCTTCTCGCTGAACTCCGACATGTCGAGGGAGATCAGCGCGTCCTCGTCGCCGAAGAGGAATTCGGCGAGCGTCTTGGACAGCTCGGTCTTACCGACACCGGACGGACCGGCGAAGATGAACGAGCCACCGGGACGCTTCGGGTCCTTCAGACCCGCACGGGTCCGTCGGATCGCCTGCGAAAGGGCCTTGATGGCGTCCTTCTGACCGATGACGCGACGGTGGAGTTCGTCCTCCATGCGCAGGAGTCGCGAGGACTCCTCCTCGGTCAGCTTGAACACCGGAATGCCGGTCGCGGTCGCGAGGACTTCGGCGATGAGCTCGCCGTCGACCTCGGCCACGACGTCCATGTCGCCGGCCTTCCACTCCTTCTCGCGCTTGGCCTTCGCCGCCAGCAGCTGCTTCTCCGAATCACGGAGGGAAGCCGCCTTCTCGAAGTCCTGGGAGTCGATGGCCGACTCCTTGTCGCGACGGACGTTCGCGATCTTCTCGTCGAATTCGCGGAGGTCCGGCGGCGCGGTCATCCGGCGGATGCGCATCCGGGAGCCGGCCTCGTCGATCAGGTCGATCGCCTTGTCCGGGAGGAAGCGGTCCGAGATGTACCGGTCGGCCAGGGTGGCCGCCTGCACGAGGGCCTCGTCCGTGATGGAGACGCGGTGGTGGGCCTCGTAGCGGTCGCGCAGGCCCTTGAGGATCTCGATCGTGTGGGGGAGGGAAGGCTCCGCCACCTGGATCGGCTGGAAACGGCGCTCCAGCGCCGCGTCCTTCTCAAGGTGCTTGCGGTACTCGTCCAGCGTGGTGGCACCGATGGTCTGCAGCTCACCACGGGCCAGCATGGGCTTCAGGATCGAAGCCGCGTCGATGGCGCCCTCGGCGGCACCCGCACCGACGAGCGTGTGCAGCTCGTCGATGAACAGGATGATGTCGCCGCGGGTGCGGATCTCCTTGAGGACCTTCTTCAGGCGCTCCTCGAAGTCACCGCGGTAGCGGGAACCGGCGACGAGCGCGCCGAGGTCCAGGGTGTAGAGGTGCTTGTCCTTGAGGGTCTCGGGCACCTCGCCCTTGACGATCGCCTGGGCCAGGCCCTCGACGACGGCGGTCTTGCCGACGCCGGGCTCGCCGATGAGGACCGGGTTGTTCTTGGTCCGGCGGGACAGCACCTGCATGACCCGCTCGATCTCCTTCTCGCGCCCGATGACCGGGTCGAGCTTGGATTCGCGGGCCGCCTGGGTGAGGTTGCGGCCGAACTGGTCGAGGACCAGCGAGGTCGAGGGGCTGCCCTCGGCCGGGCCGCCGGCCGTGGCCGCTTCCTTGCCGCCCCCGGAGTAACCGGAGAGCAGCTGGATGACCTGCTGCCGGACCCTGTTCAGATCGGCGCCCAGCTTCACCAGGACCTGGGCGGCGACGCCCTCGCCCTCGCGGATCAGGCCGAGCAGGATGTGCTCGGTGCCGATGTAGTTGTGGCCGAGCTGGAGGGCCTCGCGGAGCGAAAGCTCCAGGACCTTCTTCGCCCGCGGGGTGAAGGGGATGTGCCCGGACGGGGCCTGCTGGCCCTGCCCGATGATCTCCTCGACCTGCTGACGAACAGCCTCGAGCGAAATCCCGAGGCTCTCCAGGGCCTTAGCGGCGACACCCTCACCCTCGTGGATCAAGCCCAGGAGGATGTGCTCAGTGCCGATGTAGTTGTGGTTGAGCATCCGGGCTTCTTCCTGAGCCAGGACGACAACCCGCCGCGCGCGGTCGGTGAACCTCTCGAACATCGTTTATCGCTCCTCAGAGCGGTCGGGCAGTTCGGGGTCGGTCCCCGCCCTGTCCTTCCGCATGCTAGTCCCGCGGGGCGGGACAGCTCATTCCAACTGCCGACATCCGTCCGCGGCTCACCCCACTCGGTGGGGAATCTCCGCCATACACAGCCGACAACTGCTCCAACCCGATGGTGCGAGACGATGTTCCCGCAGGCCAGGCAGATACCCGTCACACGTGTACGCCGATGGCGAACGGAGACCGGTCCAATCGGGGTGTCACCCCGATCTCGCCCCGTTCCACTAGGGATGTCTTACCCGTTGCGACGGACACTCCATGCCGGGGCCACCCGACTCCTCCGCTAAGGGCGAACAGACTTACGTCACGAATTTGGGATGTCGAGCTGACGGATGTTTACGTTCCGCATTGATCCGGGTGCACTGCGTGACTCCGGCCGTAACTCCTCGGCGTTTCGGGAGTTGCTCCGGGCATGACCCTCACCGTCCCGTTGCCCCGCGTCGCGCCCGACGGGGCGCACGCCCTCTGGTACGAGCGGGTGCTCGGCTGGACGGTCGCGGGCGGGTCGCCCGCACAGCTGGTCACCGGCACGCGTTTCGACGTGCTGGAGATGCCCGCCGACGCCGGGGCGGAGCTGCTGCGCAGGCCCCTGGCCACGGGCCCGGTGGCCCTCATGGGGCGCAGGATGCGGTTCCTGGTGGCCGCGGGCAGCGCGGACGAGCTGGAGGGGCTGCTCGACTGGCTGGAGTGGGGCGGGGTCGCCCTGGATCTGACCGCCCTGGGTGCGGGTGGCCGGATGACTGCGCCTGCTCCCCCCGGCAGCGCCGGGGAAAGTCCTCGGGGGGCCGCCGTGTGGCTGCGGCCCCCCGAGCAGGGGTGTGACGTACTGCTGCCGGCCCTGCCCGGTCCGGGGCAGGGCGCGGGGCCCGATCTCGTCCGCCTGGTCGGCGCGGCGGCGACGGAATGCCACCGTGCCCGCATCAGGCGGCCTTACGGCTCCGGCGTGCCCCTGCGAGGCGCGCCGAATCAGCCCTTGGCGTTCTCGTAGGCCTCGCGGATCTCGGACGGGACGCGACCGCGGTCGTTCACGCTGAGGCCCTTGGCCTTCGCCCAGGCGCGGATCTCCGCGGTGTCGGGGTGACCGGCGGTTGCGGCCGCGCGGCCCTTGGTACGACCCGCCGCGGCGGCGCGGCCACCGGTGCGGCGTCCGCCCTTGAGGTACGGCTCCAGCAGACCGCGGAGCTTTTCAGCGTTGGCGGTGGTGAGGTCGATCTCAAAGGTCTTGCCGTCCAGCGCGAACGTCACGGTCTCGTCCGCCTCGCCGCCGTCGAGGTCGTCGACAAGAAGGACCTGAACCTTCTGTGCCACCGGGATTTCCTTTCATCGAAAATGCAGTACGCGGAAAGGAAACCGCTTTTCCCGGAAAAACACAAACCCCCGGGTCAAGGTTCAGGGACACAACATGACGGGAAACGTGCGCGATTCGGACATAGGCCACAGGCGGGCGGAGGACCTCAAAAGCCGCTGTGATCGATCGGTTCGGATCGGTTCGTGCATCGGATCCGATCAGAGGTGCAGAAGCATCCGACTGTTGCCCAAGGTGTTCGGCTTCACTCGTTCGAGACCCAGGAACTCGGCGACGCCCTCGTCATAGGAACGCAGCAGCTCGGTGTAGACATCCGTCTCCACCGGCGTCTCGCCGATCTCGACGAAGCCGTGCTTGGCGAAGAAGTCCACTTCGAAGGTCAGGCAGAAAACCCGGTGGACCCCTAGCGCGCGGGCCGTGCGCAACAACTGGTCGAGCACCCGATGGCCGACGCCGCCGCCCTTGAGATCACGGTCGACGGCGAGAGTGCGGACTTCCGCCAGGTCTTCCCACATGACGTGAAGGGCGCCACAGCCCACCACGCGCCCGTCGGCTTCGCGTTCCGCGACCCAGAACTCCTGGATGTCCTCGTAAAGGGTGACGGGGGCTTTGTCGAGCAGGATCCGCTGCTGTACGTACTGGTCCAGCAGGCGGCGCAGTGCGGGAACGTCACCGGTGCGGGCACGGCGGATCGTCACTGCTTTTGCATTTGCAGCGTCCTGGACCGGGTCCCGACGCGAATCGTCTTCCATGCCTTCCATGCCCGGACGCTATCGCCCCGGGTCGGCGGGGCGCTCATCGGTATCGGCGGCGCGGCTTTCGGCGCCGCGGCTTTCGGCGGCCGGGGGCGGCGCGGGCGGCGGGGCGTCGCCCTGGACGAGCTGTACGGCGGCCCGCAGGGCCTCGCGCTGTTCCGGCGACATCATCCCGAAGAAGGCGACCAGGGCCGCGGCGGGGTTGTCACTGGTGGACCAGGCTTCGTTCATCAGTGCGGCCGAGTAGGCGGCGCGGGTGGAGACCGCCGTATATCGATAGGCGCGGCCTTCGGCTTCCCGCCGGACCCAGCCCTTCTGATGGAGATTGTCCATAACGGTCATGACCGTCGTGTACGCGATGGACCGTTCCTGCTGGAGGTCCTCCAGCACTTCCCGGACAGTGACCGGGCGGTTCCACTGCCACACCCGTGTCATGACGGCGTCTTCGAGATCTCCCAAGGGGCGAGGCACATCAGCACGATAGTGCGGGATGTCCGCAATTGCCTGGTGATCCGGCCGGGGCGCGCAACAAAATCGGGCGTACGGCTTCGCGCCGTACGCCCGGGGCCCGGCCGAAGGAGGCTCCGGCCGGCCCTGTGGTGTCAGTTCTGCTGGCGTGCGCCTTCGGCCCGGGCGAGCACCGCGTCGACCGCGGCGTCCTCCTTGGCCTTGTTGGCGCCGCCCTGGCTCTTGACGATCGTCCGGACGAGCAGGACGAACAGCACGGCCATGACGAAGGGGGGCACGAGCGCGGAAACGTAGTCCATGCGCCCAGCCTAGCTAGCCCACCGCGCGCCGGGACGTCGGGGGCGGGCCGGGGGCGCGGCGGGGCGGGAAGACCTCGCTGGGCTTGGGTACGGGGCGCTCCGCCTCGCCGGGCCCGTCGTGCTCCCCGGGGCGGGCCGGGGGCGCGGGGCGGCGCGGGGGCTCGTCCTCCTTGCCGCCGGCCAGGGCGCGCAGCCGGGTCCGGGGGGCGGCCAGGCGGCGGCGCACGGACCCCTCGGCGACCGCGCGGGCCCGGTCCAGCAGCGCGGCGGCGGCGGGGTTGCCGCGCAGGGCGCGCAGGGCGGCCAGGTCGTCGGGGACGGGCTCGTAGCCGGCGGCCAGGGCGTCCCGGAGCAGCTCCAGGTAGCCGGGGAGCGAGCCGGGCAGGGCCTGGCGGTACCGGGACAGGTCCGCGACGAGGAAGTCTCTGAGTCTCCCCGCTTCCGCGACCGCCTCGTCCACGGACTGCGCCAGACGCAGGCAGTCCTGAACCTCGGTGGCCGACAGCGGGGCCGTGGGGGATCGGAGGGCGTGGGCGAGCGAGCGCCGGAGCACGTGCAGTTCGGCAGCACTGAACGCCATGCCGCCGCGGGGTCCGTAGGGCGTGGGCATGGCCCGAAGATACGCGCTAATCGGACAAAATTCCTCGAAATCCCCTTTCCGGCGCGGCGGAAGGCCCCCGACCGGCCCTTCCGAGCCAACCTCGCCGGATTTACTTGCCAGAGTGGAAAGTTGACGCCATTGTGGCAAGCGTCCGGACGACTCCGAGCGGTCCGGCAGCCGTCACCAGGGGGGACCATGCGCGAATCCGCGGACGCCGGAAGCACGTTGGGGCGCGCCGTCGAGATCGAGGCGGCGGCCCGCGGGGGCAGCGGCTGGTACGCCCGCTACCTGTGGGCCTTCGCCGCCGGGCAGCTGGTGCTCGTACCGATGACCGTGCTGTGGCGGGGCGTCGCCTCGGCCGTGGTCTTCGGGCTCGCCAACGCGCTGCTGGTGACCGGGCTGAGCGTGTACGCCGCCCACCAGCGCGTGGTGCGGCGCGGGTTCGGACTGCGGCACGGGGTGATCATCGGGACCTGGGCGGTGGTCTTCACCCTGACGGTGTCCCTGGGCGTGGCCGCCTTCGGCGCCTCCCCCGGCTTCGCGGCGGCGGCCGCGGTGGCCTGCGCGCTGCCCCTGGCGGTCGGCGCGCTGCTCGAACCGCGGCGGCCGGTGTGAGCGCCACCCATCCGCGGCACGCACTGGCGCCGCTGCTCAACGCCCCCGTCCGGCTGTCGGTGGTGGCCGCGCTGGCACCGGTGGACCGGGCGGAGTTCGCCTTCGTCCGGGACCTGGTCGAGGTCAGCGACTCGGTCCTGTCGAAGCAGGTCGCCGCGCTGGAGACGGCGGGCTGGGTCGCGGTCGTGAAGGGCCGCGTGGCCCGCCGCCCGCGCACCTGGCTCTCCCTGACCGCCGAGGGCCGCACGGTCTACGCCCGCCACCTGGACGCCCTGCGCGCGATCGCCACGGGCTGAGCCCGCACCGGACCCCGTCGAGCGGGTCCGGTACGGGCGAACGGCGCCGCCGCTACTCGAAGTTCGGCGCGTTGCGCTCGTACACGAGCCGCAGGCCGATCAGGGTCAGCCAGGGCTCGTGCTCGTCGATCACCACGGAGTCGGCCAGGACCATCGGGGCCAGGCCGCCCGTGGCGATGACGCGGACGTCGTCCGGGTCGCCGTTCGGGCCCACCAGCTCCTTGGCCATCCGGGCGACCACGCCGTCGACCTGACCCGCGAAGCCGTAGACCACGCCCGACTGCATCGCCTCGACCGTGGACTTGCCGATGACGTTGCGCGGGCGGGCCAGCTCGATCTTGCGGAGCATCGCGCCGCGCACGCCCAGCGCGTCCATGGAGATCTCGATGCCCGGAGCGATCACCCCGCCCACGTACTCGCCCTTCACGGACACCGCGTCGAAGGTGGTCGCGGTGCCGAAGTCGACGACGATCGCGGGACCGCCGTAGAGCTCGACGGCGGCGCACGCGTTGATGATGCGGTCCGCGCCGACCTCCTTCGGGTTGTCCGTCAGGATCGGCACGCCGGTCTTGATGCCGGGCTCCACCAGGACCGCCGGGACGTCCCCGTAGTAGCGCCGGGTGACCTCGCGCAGCTCGTGCAGCACGGAGGGGACCGTCGAGCAGATCGCGATGCCGTGGATGCCGTCGCCCAGCTCGTTGCCGAGCATGGGGTGCATGCCCATCAGGCCCTGCATCAGGACGGCCAGCTCGTCGGCGGTGCGCCGCGGGTCGGTGGAGACCCGCCAGTGCTCGACGATCTCGTCACCGTCGAACAGGCCCAGGACCGTCTGGGAGTTGCCGACGTCGATGGTGAGGAGCATCTACCGCTCCTCGCGCAGGTCCAGGCCGATGTCCAGGATCGGCGAGGAGTGGGTGAGACCGCCGACGGCCAGGTAGTCCACGCCCGTCTCGGCGTACGCGCGGGCCGTCTCCAGCGTGAGGCGGCCCGAGGACTCCAGCGTCGCCCGGCCGGCCACCGCGGCGACGGCCGTCGCGGTCTCCTCCGGGGTGAAGTTGTCCAGCAGGATCAGGTCCGCGCCGGCTTCCAGCGCCTCGCCGACCTGGTCCAGGGTGTCCACCTCGACCTCGATCGGGACCTCGGGGAAGGCCTCCCGCACGGCCTTGAATGCCTGGGCGACGCCGCCCGCGGCCACCACGTGGTTGTCCTTGACCAGCGCCGCGTCCGAGAGGGACATGCGGTGGTTGACGCCGCCGCCGCAGCGGACCGCGTACTTCTCCAGCGCGCGCAGGCCCGGCGTGGTCTTGCGGGTGTCGCGGACCTTGGCGCCCGTGCCCTCCAGGACGTCGGCCCAGCGGCGGGTCGCCGTCGCGATGCCGGAGAGGCGGCAGAGCAGGTTCAGCGCGCTGCGCTCGCCGGTCAGCAGGTCACGGGTGTGGGCGCGGACGGAGAGCAGCACCTGGCCGGCTTCGACCCGGTCGCCGTCCTCCGCGTGCCGCTCGACCTCGAAGGACTCGGTGCAGACCACCGACAGGACGGCCTCCGCGATCCGCAGGCCCGCGACGACGCCCGCCTCGCGCGCCGTGAAGTCGGCGGTGGCGACGGCGTCCTCGGGGACGGTGGCGACGCTGGTGACGTCGACCCCGCCGTCGAGGTCCTCGGAGAGCGCCATGTGGGCGATGTCCTCGACCTCGATGGGGTCCAGGCCGGCGTCGGCGAGCAGCTCGGCGAGCGCCGGGTCCAGGCCCGACTCCTCGCCGCCGCCGCAGCCGCAGTCGTCGCCGCAGCCGCCCGCGCCGTCACCGCCGTCGATCAAGGGAAGTTCGGTGTGCTCGTGCTGTTCGGGGGTGCTCACGGTCGCTGCTCCATCATTTCGGTGCCCAGAAGGTGGCGTACGGACGGGAAGTCCGCGGAGTCGGTGGGGGTCACGACCAGGGCGCGCGTCCGCGCGCGGGACAGCCGTACGACCAGGTGGTGGCGCCAGGCCGCGTCGTCGCGGTCGGGGTGGTCCTCGCGCCAGTGGCAGCCGCGGGTCTCCTCGCGGCGCAGGGCGGCGGCGACCAGGACCCGGGCCACGCACAGGAGGTTGGTGGCCTCCCAGGTGTCGGTGCCGGGCTCGGCCGTCTTGCCGTGGGCGTCGAGGTCGTGCAGCGCCGCCGTGTACAGGGCCTGCAGGGCGGTGGCCGCGCCGCGCAGGGAGTCCGCGGAGCGCAGCACGCCCGCGCCCGCGGTCATGATCCGCTGGATCTCCAGGCGGGCCTCGCCGGGCAGCAGCGGTCCGGTGGAGGGGACGGGGATGCCCGGGCCGTGGGAGGCGGGCCGGTGGGACACGATGTCCGCGGCGATCCGCTCGGCGAAGACCAGGCCCTCCAGCAGCGAGTTGGAGGCGAGCCGGTTCGCGCCGTGCACCCCGGTGCAGGCGACCTCGCCGCAGGCGTAGAGGCCCGGGACGGTGGTGCGCCCGTCGAGGTCGGTGCGCACGCCGCCGCTCGCGTAGTGCGCGGCGGGCGCGACCGGGATCGGCTCGGTCACCGGGTCGATGCCGTGGGCGCGGCAGGCGGCCAGGATCGTGGGGAAGCGCTGCTCCCACATGGCGGCGCCGAAGTGCCGGCCGTCCAGGTACATGTGGTCGACGCCCTGCTCCAGCATGCGCCGCGTGATGCCCTTGGCGACGATGTCGCGCGGGGCCAGCTCCGCCAGCTCGTGCTGGCCCACCATGAAGCGGACCCCGTCCGCGTCGACGAGGTGGGCGCCCTCGCCTCGCACCGCCTCGGACACCAGCGGTTGCTGGCCCTCGGCGCCGGCGCCGAGGAAGAGCACCGTCGGGTGGAACTGGACGAATTCGAGGTCGGAGACCTCGGCGCCGGCGCGCAGCGCGAGGGCCACGCCGTCGCCGGTGGACACCGACGGGTTGGTGGTCGCGGAGAAGACCTGGCCCATGCCGCCGGTCGCCAGGATCACGGCGGGCGCGTGGACGGCTCCGACGCCGTCGTGCTGGCCCTCGCCCATGACGTGCAGGGTGACCCCGGCCGTGCGGCCCTCGGCGTCGGTCAGCAGGTCCAGTACGAGCGCGTTCTCGACGGTCTCGATGCAGGCGTCCTGGACGGCCTCGACCAGGGCCCGGGAGATCTCGGCCCCGGTGGCGTCGCCGCCGGCGTGCGCGATCCGGCGGCGGTGGTGGCCGCCCTCGCGGGTCAGCTCTATCTCACCGGTCTCGGCGGAGGTGTCGAAGACGGCGCCGGTCTCGATGAGCCGGCGCACCGCGCCGGGCCCGTCGGTGACGAGCAGCCGCACGGCGCCCTCGTCGCACAGGCCCGCGCCCGCCACCAGGGTGTCGTCCAGGTGCTGTTCGGGGGTGTCGCCGTCGCCGAGGGCGGCGGCGATGCCGCCCTGGGCCCAGCGCGTGGACCCGTCGTCCAGGCGCGCCTTGGTGACGACGACGGTACGGCGGCCCGCGGCCGCGCAGCGCAGCGCGGCCGTCAGCCCCGCCACTCCGGAGCCGACGACGACCACGTCCGCCTCGACGGACCAGCCGGGGGCGGGGGCGTGCAGCCGTATGCCGGTACCGCCCGCCGGGGTACCTGCGCCACCACTGCCTGTGCTCACGAGTGTGCTCCGAACTCCAATGGAAGGTTGTCGATCAGCCTGGTCGTGCCGACTTTCGCGGCGACGGCCAGTACGGCCGGCCCGGAGTGACCGGGGCCGACCTCGGTGAAGTCCGCGGGGTCCACCAGGGCCAGGTAGTCCAGGACCAGCGGTGGTGTGTCACGTCCCGCCTCCTCCAGGACCTGGCGCGCGGCGCTCCGCACGGCGTCGGGCAGCCCGCCGCGCGCGGCGGCCACCGCGTGGGCGTCGGCGGAGGCGCGGGCCTCGCCGAGCCGGGCCAGCGCGCCGGCCCGGCCGTCGCCCGCCGGGGCGGCTCCGGCCTCGGCGCGCTCGCGGAGCGCGGCCTGGGCGGCGAGCCGGTCGCGCCCCGCGGCCAGCGCGCGGGACAGCGCGAGGGCGGTGCGGCGCTCGGGGCCCGAGAGGTAGCGGTTGCGGCTGGAGAGGGCGAGTCCGTCGTCCTCGCGGACGGTCGGCACGCCGACCACGTCGACGGGGAAGTTCAGGTCCGTCACCATGCGCCGGATCAGCGCGAGTTGCTGCGCGTCCTTCTGCCCGAAGAGCGCGGCGTCGGGGCGGGTGAGGTGGAGCAGCTTCGCGACGACGGTCAGCATCCCGTCGAAGTGGCCGGGGCGGGTGGCGCCCTCCAGCAGGGTGCCCATGGGGCCCGCGCTGATCCGCACCTGCGGCGCGCCGCCCGGGTAGACCTCGTCGACGGCCGGGGCGAAGACCGCGTCGGCGCCCGCCGCCGCGGCGATCTCCAGGTCGGCGTCGAGGGTGCGGGGGTAGCGGTCGAGGTCCTCGTTCGCCCCGAACTGGAGCGGGTTGACGAAGACGGTGACGACGACCTGACCGGCCGCTCCGGCGCGCTCGCGCGCGGTGCGGATCAAGGTGGCGTGGCCCTCGTGCAGGGCGCCCATGGTCATGACCACGACGCGCGGGGCGTCCTGGACGCGGGGCAGCGCGTACAGCTCCCCGGCGGTGGACAGCAGGTCCGTCATCGGGGGTCCCCTCCCAGGTCGTCCGGGGCGTCCGGGCCGAGCGGCTGCTCGGCGTCCTGGCCGAGCACGCCGAGCAGGTCCTCGGCCAGTTCCGGCTTGAGCAGGCCGTGGGCGAGGGCCCGGTCGGCGGTGGTGCGTGCCATGGCGAGGTAGCCCGCGACGGTGCCGGGCGCGTGCTTGCGCAGCTCGGCGACGTGGGCGGCGACCGTACCGGCGTCACCGCGGGCGACCGGGCCGGTCAGCGCCGCGTCACCGGAGCGCAGGGCGTTGTCCAGGGCCGCGCCGAGCAGCGGGCCGAGCATCCGGTCGGGGTGCTCGACCCCGGCGGTGCGCAGCAGTTCCATGGCCTGGGCCACCAGGGTGACCAGGTGGTTCGCACCGAGGGCGAGGGCCGCGTGGTAGAGCGGACGGGACTCCTCCGCGATCCACTCGGGCTCGCCGCCCATCTCGATGACCAGGGCCTCGGCGGCCAGGCGCAGCTCGCCGGGCGCGGTCACCCCGAAGGAGCAGCCGGCCAGCCGTTGGACGTCGACCATGGTCCCGGTGAAGGTCATCGCGGGGTGCAGGGCGAGCGGCAGGGCCCCGGCGCGGCGCGCGGGGTCCAGTACGGCCGTCCCGTAGCGCCCGGAGGTGTGCACGAGCAGCTGTCCGGGGCGGATCGCGCCGGTCTCGGCGAGGCCCTCGACGAGCGCGGGCAGCGTGTCGTCGGGAACGGTCAGCAGGACCAGGTCCGCCCGGGCGAGGACCTCGCCGGGCGGTACGAGCGGCACGTCGGGCAGCAGCTCCGCCGCGCGCCGGCGGGAGGCGTCGGAGACGCCGGAGACCGCCACGGGCCGGTGTCCGGCCTGCTGGAGCGCGCGGGCCAGGGCGGGGCCTACGCGGCCGGCGCCGACGACACCGACGCTGAGCCGGGCGGGGCGCTCGGACGGATCCCGGAACTCCGTCTGATGGGGTGTGTTCACGCGGGGCGAGCCTTCTTCCGTTCCAGTCCGCGGGGGGTACCGGACGATACGCCGCCATCGTAGGCCCTGCCGCCGGAGGCCGTCCGGCCCGCCGCCCGGCCCGCCGCCCGCCGGAGGGGATCGGGCAGGATCGGGCCATGGCATACGACACGGACGAGGACGCGGCGCAGCACAAGCGCCGGCGGGACGCCTGGCGGGGCGCGGAGCGCAGGCTCTCGCGCGGCGGCGCGGAGCAGACCGTCGCGGAGCAGCTGGCGGAGCTCGCCGCACTGCCCGCGCTGCTGGGCCGGGACCTCGATGAGGAGCCCGACACCTACGGCAACGGGGTGGTCGCGGAGCTGGAGCGGCGGGTCGCGGAGCTGCTGGGCCTGGAGGACGCGGCGTACTTCCCGTCCGGGACCATGGCCCAGCAGATCGCGCTGCGCTGCTGGGCGGGCCGGACGGGCGATCCGGTGGTGGCCCTGCACCCGCGCAGCCACCCCGAGCAGCACGAGGACGCCGCGCTGCCCGTCGTATCGGGGCTGCGCACGGTGTACCCGACGACCGAGCTGCGCCAGATGACGGCCGCGGAGGTGCGCGAGCACCCGGAGCCCTTCGGCACGCTGATGGTGGAGCTGCCGTTGCGCGATCCGGGCTTCCTGCTGCCCACGTGGGAGGAGCTGGAGGAGCTGGTCGCGGCGGGCCGGGAGCGGGACGCGGTCATCCACTTCGACGGGGCGCGGCTGTGGGAGACCACCGTCCACTTCGGCCGGACGCTGCCGGAGATCGCGGCGCTCGCCGACAGCGTGTACGTCTCCTTCTACAAGTCGCTGGGCGGGCTGAGCGGGGCGGTGCTGGCCGGGCCGCGCACGCTGATCGAGGAGGCGCGGGTCTGGCGCCACCGCTACGGCGGCCAGGTCTACCGGCAGTACCCGCAGGTGCTGAGCGCGCTGGCCGGGCTGGAGCGGGAGCTGCCGAAGCTGCCGTCGTACGTGGCGCACGCCAAGGTGGTCGCGCGGGCGCTGCGGGAGGGCTTCGACGCCTCGGGGCTGCCGTGGGTCCGGATCCAGCCGCAGGTGCCGGTGACGCACCAGTTCCACGTGTGGGCGGCGTACGACGCGGACGCGCTGACGGAGGCGTCGGTGCGGCTGGCGGAGGAGACCGGGACCCAGCTCTTCGGCCGCTGGTGGGCGGAGGGCCCGCCCGGGATGGCGCTGGCGGAGCTGACGGTCGCCCAGGACGGGCTGTCCTGGACGGAGCAGGACGTCCGGGACGCGGTGCGCGGTTTCGTGGAGCGGATCGAGGGGCTCGGCAAGGGCTGATCCCCCTCCCCGCCGGGCACCGGGTGCCGGGGCCGTCGGCGGGCCCCGGGCCGCCCGGGCTCAGCAGGTCGTCCTGCGGTGCGGGCGGCCCGGCGCGAGGCGGTCCAGCAGCCGGTCCGTCGTGCGGTGCAGGGCCGCGCGCCACGGGTGGCGCCCGGCCCTGCCGTCGACTACGGCCTGGAAGCGGGCGCGGTCCCGGACGGCGCGCAGCTCGGCGAGGTCGTGGCGGCCGGGCTCGGGCGGCATCGGGGTGTGGTGCTGGGTGGCCCGGTAGGTGTCGAGGAGGTACTGCTCAATGGCGGTCATGTCCTTCACCCTCACCCGATCGGCCGCATCGCGCCCGACGATTGACGCGTACCGTCAATCGGCCCACGGCCGGCGTGCGCACGGCGGCCGGTCCCTCCGCTGACCGGCCAGAATGTACGCATGAGCGTCACCATCGACATCGCCGACCTGCCCACCGAGCGCATCACCTTCGCGCCCTCGCCGCTGGCCGAGCTGTGCATGGCGCTGCACGCGCTCTCGCAACCCGCCCACCACCCGGGGCTGCACTCCTGGACCACCGCCACCACCGCCGCGCTGGACCCGTGCCTGGCCGACCGGCTGCTGGAGGGCGACTTCATGTGGCGCAGCTCCTTCGCGGACATCTTCATGCCCTTCGCGGGGGTGCCCGGGGGCACCGGGCTGCCGGCGGCGACGCTCGCCGAGGAGCTGGACGTGCTCGACCGGATGGACGACGAGCGGTTCGTGCTGGCCGCCCTGGAGCACTGCTGGCTGTCGCTCTACAACGAGGGCACCGCGGTGTCGCCGCTGACCGACCCGGCGGCCCGGGCGAAGGCGCTGGAGACGGCCGCCGCGCGCGGCCCGCGCCAGCTGGAGTTCTCGCTGCGGCTGCTGGACGACCCGACGGGGGTCCGGGTGTGGCTGCGGCGGCTGCTGGAGGACTGTGACGAGGCGTTCTTCGCCGACACCTGGCGGCGGATCGAGCCGCGCCAGAGCGCGGACGCCCGGCACAAGGCGGAGGTGTTGCGGCACAAGGGGCTGGCCGTCGCGCTCAAGGAGGTCTCGGCGGCGCTGAGCCTGGACCCGGCCGGGACGAAGATCACCGTGGACAAGATGGTCCACGGTTCGGCGACGGCGACCGACGCGCGGGCCGGGACCGGGCTGGTCTTCGTCCCGACCAACTTCGGCTGGCCGCACCTGTTGGTGCTGCACGCGCCGGGCTGGCGTCCGGTGGTCCACTATCCGATCGGTTCGGCCGAACTCACCTCTGCCCCGGGATCGGTGGAACTGCTCCAGCGGCGGATGGAGGCACTGGCCCATCCGATGCGGATGCAGCTGTGCCGGAGCCTGGCGCGGGCCTCGTATACGACGAGCGAACTGGCCACCGTGTACGGGATATCCGCGCCCGAGGTGTCGCGCCATCTGTCCGTGCTGAAGAAGGCCGGGCTCCTGCGGACGCGGCGTCAAGGGCGCTACGTACAACATGAGTTGGATCTGGCCACGGTGTCCCGTATCGGTGCGGATTTCATCGAGGGGATCCTGCGGTAACACCTGGTCGGACGAGGTGTCCGGGACTGGCTGAAATTCGTCGGCCGGGCCCGTATCGACGTACCGATATACGGAATTCATAAACCGGAATCGGCGAAAACTCTGGCCATAGCGGCTCTTTGCTGCCTAACGTGCGTCGCATCAGCCACACAGCTTCTTCACAGCTCCACCAGAGGCTCCTGCCTGCCTGATTACCCGTCTGCCCTGCTTGTCGTGAAAGGACTTCTGCATGCCCTCACGCCGTATAGCCGCAGCCACCGCCGCCCTGGCGGCCGCAGCACTCGTCTCGCCGCTGCTCCTCGCGGGACCGGCCACCGCCTCCAACCCGGTCAGCGACGCCGCGCAGGGTGACGCACTGGCCAGGAAGTTGGTCGCCGAGGCGACGGGCAAGGGGGCCTACAACCACCTGAAGGTGCTGCAGTCCATCGCGGACTACAACAACGGCACCCGGGTGGCCGGTTCGAAGGGGCACGAGCAGTCGGCCACCTACATCAGCCAGGTCCTCAAGGCCGCCGGCTACACGGTCACGAAGAACGAGTTCGACTTCGTGTACGTCGAGGCCATCGCCCAGAGCCTGAAGGTGAACGGGACCGCGCCCCGCGACGTCCCGATCCACCTGATGACCTACACGGGCAACAGCCCGGAGGGCGGCGTGACCGCCCAGCTGGCCGCCGCTCCGGTGGACGCGGACGGCACCAACGGCTGCGAGCCCGGCGACTTCGCCGCGGGCGCCTTCACGGGCAAGATCGCGCTGGTCAAGCGCGGCGGCTGCACCTTCGCCGTCAAGCAGACCAACGCGGCCGCGGCCGGCGCGGTCGGCGCGATCATCTACAACAACACCGAGGGCGGCCTGAACGGCACCCTGGGCGACCCGAACGTGGGCAAGATCCCCACCGGCGGCATCACCCAGGCGGACGGCGAGAAGCTCGTCGCCGACCTGACGACCGCTCCGGTCGAGGTCACCCTGGACGTGCGCGAGCTGCGCGAGAACCGCAAGACCTACAACGTCGTCGCGGAGACCAAGGGCGGCGACGCGAACAACACCGTGTTCCTCGGCGCGCACCTCGACTCGGTCGCGGCGGGCCCCGGCATCAACGACAACGGCTCCGGCTCGGCCGGCATCCTCCAGGTCGCGCAGCGGCTCGCGAGCAGCCAGTCGAAGATCAAGAACAAGGTGAAGTTCGCCTGGTGGTCGGCGGAGGAGTACGGCCTCCTCGGCTCCGAGGCCTACGTCGCCTCGCTCACCCCCGAGCAGCAGAAGCAGATCAAGCTCTACCTGAACTTCGACATGATCGCCTCGCCGAACTCCGCGTACTTCGTCTACGACGGCGACGACTCGGACGCCACCGGCGCGGGCCCCGGCCCGGCGGGCTCGGCCCAGCTGGAGAAGGGGATCACCGACTTCCTCGACTCCAAGAAGGTCCCGCACGAGGGCACGGACTTCTCCGGCCGCTCGGACTACGGCCCCTTCATCGCGGTCGGCATCCCCTCCGGCGGCACCTTCACCGGCGCCGAGGGCATCAAGACGCCGGAGCAGGCCGCGAAGTTCGGCGGGACGGCCGGGGTCGCCTACGACGTGAACTACCACGGCAAGGGTGACGACATCACCAACATCGACCAGAAGGCGCTCGACATCAACGTCGACGTCATCGCCAACGCCGTCGGCCACTACGCCTACGACCTGGCGCCCCTGGCCCAGCCGGTCGCGTCCCACCCCACCAACGGCCAGGGCAGCGGCGGCGGCCTGCACGCGGGCCACGACGGCGTGACGCAGTAACCCTCCCGGGGCTCCGCCCCGGACCCCGCGCCTCAAACGCCGGCGAGGCTGGATTTCCGGCCCGTCGGAGTTCGAGGACCGGGTCCGGGCGGAGCCCGGGGCTTTTAGCCCGTCCGGCGTTTGAGGACAGGGTCCGGGCGGAGCCCGGGGCTTTTAGCCCGTCCGGCGTTTGAGGACCGGGTCCGGGCGGAGCCCGGTTTCGGGAAGGGGCGGGTAGGGGAACGCCCCGCGCAGCGGCCACCCCGGCCGGACCGCCCAGGGCTCGGGCGGGTTCACCCCGGCCAGGCGGCCGCAAGGCCCACCGGCTGGACCAGCCACCCGAAGTCCCCCAGCCCCCCGCGGGCCGTCAGCTCCGCCGCCTCCCCCGCCACCGCGAGCCCGCGGACGTAGCCCGCCGGATCCGTCGAGGCCAGCGACAACGGCGGCCGGGCCCCCGACACCCCGAGGGCGACCAGGGCCGCGCGCTGGGTCAACAGCACCGCACCCGGCCCCGCACAGGCGTCGAGGGCCACATGCGCGGTGACGTCGACGGAGCCGTCCGGGACCGGCGGCACCTCCCGCCCCGCCCGGAAACCGGTCAGGGTGCCGAACGGCGGCCGCGCCTCCCGGGCGTGCGCGTAGTCCACCGCCACCGCCAGCCCCCGCTCCAGCCCCGCCACCGCCGCCGCCCAGGCCTCGTCCCGGGGCCGGCCGATCTCGGCCCGGCCGCCCGCCCCCGGCTCCGCGGGCCACCACCGCTCCAGCCACTCCCGGTCCGCCGGCTCCAGCGGGCCGCCGGGGGACTCCGTACCGTCGGGGGCGACCAGCACGTACCGGCCGTCCTGCGCCACGTCCAGCGGGACGTTGTCGAGCCACTCGTTGGCGAAGAGCAGCCCCGTCACCCCGGCGGGCGGCTCGGCCACCCAGCGGATCCGCGGGTCGAGCCCCTCCGGCTCGGCGGCCCGCTCCACCGCGTACGCCCGCACCCGCGCCGCCACCGACGGCTCCAGCGCCCGCAGCACCCCCGTCAGCAGTTCCCCGCGCCCGGCGCCCACGTCGACCAGGTCCAGCCGCGCCGGACGCCCCAGCTCCGCGTCCACCCACGACAGCAGCCGGGCCACGGCGGCCGCGTACAGCGGGGAGGCGTGCACCGAGGTGCGGAAGTGCCCGGCGGGACCCGGGCCGCCCGGACGGACGTAGAAGCCGCCCGGGCCGTACAGCGCGGCCTCCATCGCGACCCGCCACCGCACCGGCCCCGCACCCGTCCGCGTACCGATGCCTTCACCCTGAGTTCCCACGACGCAAAGGCTAAGGCCGCCTCCACCTTCGGGAGTACACCTCCCACGCACGGATCGCACCTGTGGTTGACTCCAGCACCTATCCACTGTCCCTACTCTGGGTTACGTGCAGCGCCTCTACGATTTCCTCCGCAGACACCCGACGGGCGTCGACAGCTTCTGGGCTGTCCTCCTCTTCGGGATGGCCATGCTGCAGGTCGCCGGGAGCTACAACACGACGCGCGAGCGGCTGATCGCCGCCCCGACCGTGTTCGCGCTGTGCGGGGTCGTGTCCCTGCGCCGCAGGTGGACCGTCCCCATGCTGTGGCTCACCGTCGGCACGGGCGCCTACCAGCTGGCCACCGGCTCCTCGCCCAACCTGGCCAACCTGGCCATGCTGGTGATCGTCTACACCGTGGCCGCCGGGGACGTACCGCGCTGGATCTCCCGGACCGCGCTCGGCCTCGGCCTGCTCGCCTCCCCCGTCACCGGGCTGCGCTGGGGCGTGGACAAGAACGACGTCTACGCCGACGTCTTCTTCGTCCTCATGCTGATCGTGCCCTTCGCGCTGGCCTGGGTGCTCGGCGACTCCCTGCGCACCCGGCGGGCCTACTACGCCCAGCTGATCGAGCGCAACCAGCGCCTGGAGGGCGAACGCGCCGCCCAGGCCAAGATCGCCGTGGCCGCCGAGCGCGCCCGGATCGCCCGCGAGCTCCACGACGTCGTCGCCCACAACGTGTCGGTGATGGTCGTCCAGGCGGACGGCGCCGCCTACGTCATGGACGTCGCCCCCGAACAGGCCAAGGAAGCCCTCCAGACGATCTCCGGCACCGGCCGCCAGGCGCTCGCCGAGATGCGCCGCCTGCTCGGCGTCCTGCGCACCGGCGAACCGCAGGAGTCCGAGGACTACGTCCCCCAACCCGACGTCGAGCAGATCGAGGTCCTGGTCGAGCAGGTCCGTACGGCCGGACTCACCGTCGACTTCAAGGTCGAGGGCTCCCCGCGCCCGCTGCCGACCGGCGTCGAGCTGACGGCGTACCGGATCGTCCAGGAAGCCCTCACCAACACCCGCAAGCACGGCGGCCCCGATGCCAGCGCGAGCGTCCGGCTGGTCTACTTCGACGACGGGCTCGGCCTGCTCGTCGAGGACACCGGCCGCGGGGCGGCCCACGAGCTGTACGAGGACGGCGGCGCGGACGGCGCCGGCCACGGCCTGATCGGCATGCGCGAGCGGGTCGGCATGGTCGGCGGAACCCTGGACGCGGGCCCGCGCCCCGGCGGCGGCTTCCGGATCAGCGCGCTGCTCCCGCTCAAGAAGTGACGGCGACGGCGGGGCCCTACCCCAGGTAGGGCCCCGAGCGGTGCTGGGCTGGACGCTCGAGGGCATACGGAGCGCACGTCCGGGCCGCCGGTCGTGATCTACCGGCATGTCGCGGAATGCCCCGGTGGGGTCGTGGTCGCGTAAGGGACGTGCAGACCTGGCGGGACTCCCACGCGCGGGCCGATGATGCTCGGGAAGCCTGGGTGGCCGAGGCCCTTCGGCTGCGGTCCTCCCACTGAGTGGGGGCGAGCCCCGCACAACCCCGGGCGGGGCTCTCGTCTGCGTACCCTGGCGGCATGACTGCCTTTGATGCGCGTTCCATCCGAGTGATGCTCGTCGACGACCAGGTGCTGCTGCGCACCGGTTTCCGGATGGTGCTCGCCGCCCAGCCGGACATGGAAGTGGTGGCCGAGGCCGGGAACGGGCTGGAGGCGCTGGAGGTGCTGCGGGCCACGAAGGTGGACGTGGTCCTCATGGACGTCCGCATGCCCAAGCTCGACGGGGTCGAGGCGACCCGTCGGATCTGCGAGCCGGACGAGCACCCCAAGGTGATCATCCTGACCACCTTCGACCTGGACGAGTACGCCTTCTCGGGTCTGAAGGCCGGCGCGAGCGGCTTCATGTTGAAGGACGTGCCGCCGGCGGAGCTGCTGGCCGCGATCCGTTCCGTGCACTCCGGTGACGCGGTGGTCGCGCCGTCGACCACGCGGCGGCTGCTGGACCGCTTCGCGCCGATGCTGCCGACCACCTCGGCCGAGCCGCAGAACAAGGACGTCGAGCGGCTGACGGAGCGGGAGCGGGAGGTCATGCTGCTGGTGGCGCAGGGGTTGTCGAACGGGGAGATCGCTGCGCGACTGGTCCTGTCGGAGGCCACGGTCAAGACCCACGTGGGCCGCATCCTGACGAAGCTGAACCTCCGCGACCGGGTCCAGGTCGTCGTCCTGGCCTACGAATCGGGCCTGGTCCGCGCCGGCGGCGGCCCGACCTCCTGACCCACCCTCCGGGGGCGCCTCAAACGCCGGCGGGGCTGGAGGTGGGCCCGAACGGCCAGCGATTGAGGCGCCGCCGGAGGTGACCGGGCGGCGACGGGCGGAGGGCGCGGGCCGGGGTCAGGTCATCCAGCGGTCCGGGCGGGACGTGGCGCGGGAGGTGCGGGAGCGGGTCGCTTGGGCGGCGAGCAGCGCACCCGCGTCCCCGGCCCCCCGCAGCCGCGCCGTCACCATCGCGTTCGCCCCCGTGTCCACGTGCACGTCGGCCACCCCGCACGCCCGGGACCACGGCCCCTGGGTCAGGCGCACGCTCTGCACCTTCGCGTGCGGCACGATCTCCGTACGCCGGCACACCCTCCCGTGCCGGGCCACGAAGACCTCCGGGGTGACCGCCAGCCCGTACCCCTTCCACCACACCGGCACCATCCACCGGGCCGTGCGCGGAGAGGGCGCGAACTCCAGCCCGTTCAGGTCCACCCCCGGCAGCACCCGCGCGACCACCGCGTACGCCGCCGCCCGCGGAGCCACCGGCACCAGGACGTCGTTCTTCGACCCGGCCACCGCCAGCTCCACCCGCACCCAGTCCCGCCGCCGCCACAGCAACGGTTCCACGATGCGCACGGTCTGTACCCGCCCCGGCGGCACCGTCTCGTGCGCCCGGTCCGCGAGCCCGTGGTCGAGGCGCAGCCCGTCGGGCGATTCGGCCACCGTCCAGTCGTACTCGGCCAGGAACCGGCCGAGGCTGCGCCCCCACACCGCGCCCAGCAGCGGCACCAGGGTGACGACCGCCGCCCACAGGTTGGAGCTGAGCCAGAACACCACGGCCGGCGCCGCCAGCCCGCCCACGATCGCGGCCCACACGCCCATGCTCAGCAGCAGGGACTCCACCAGCTGCCGGGTCGGCAGCCGCAGCAGTTCGCGGACCGGCGCCTCGCCGACCTCCGCCGCCTCCTCCGGTGCGAAGCCGGCGGCCCGCGCCAGCAGCTCGGCACGCAGCGCGACGGCCTCCTTCTCGGACAGGAAGGCCAGCTCGTCCTTGTCGTCCGTGCCGATGACGTCGAGCTTGAGCTTCGCGACCCCGGCGATCCGGGCCAGCAAGGGCCGGGTGACGTCGACGGCCTGCAAGCGGTCGAGCCGGATGTGCGCGGTGCGCCGGAAGAAGAGCCCGGTGCGGATGCGCAGCTCGGTCGGCGTGACGGCGTAATAGGTGAAGCGCCAGCTCAGGAAGCCGTAGAGGCCCGCCGAGGCGACCACGGCCAGCACCACGAGCGCCCCGAGACCGCTGCCGAGGCCGTGGGCGGCGTCCGTGGCCCACTCCTGCGCGCGCTCGCCCTGCTGGACGATCACGCCCCCGATGCCGCCGAGCGGCACCCAGGCGCGGCGCAGCGGGGTGAAGGGGTGCAGCCGGCGCTCGACCGCGCCCGCGGGCGGCGTCACAGGCCCGCCGACCTTGCCTCGCCCAGCTCGGTCAGCCGGTCGCGCAGCCGTTCCGCCTCCCGCGGGTCCAGCCCGGGGATGGTCGCGTCGGTGGTCGCGGCCGCCGTGTGCAGCTGTACGGTCGCCAGCCCGAAGCGGCGTTCCAGCGGCCCCGACGTCACCTCGACCAGCTGCATCCGGCCGTAGGGGACCACCGTCTCCTGCCGCCACATCACACCGCGGCTGATCAGCAGGTCGTCGGCGCGCTCGGCGTACTTCCAGGACCGCCAGTTCCGCCCGAGCAGCACCCAGCACCAGCCCGCCGCCGCGACCCAGACCAGCGCGAACGCCGCCCACACGGGCCCGACCAGCAGCCCGAGCAGCACGCCCGTGGCGAGGGCGAGCAGCCCGAGCCAGATCACCAGCAGCAGTCGCCGCAGGGACAGCAGCCCTCGCGGCAGCCCCACCCACACGGGCCCACCCGTTCCCCGCTCCGTCCCCGTTTCCATCCCCCCACCCTAGGGCTGCGAGAATGCGCGCATGACGGAGACCACGGTCGGCATCGGCGGAGCGGCGGAGAGCACCGACATGGTGCTCAACATCGGCCCCCAGCACCCTTCCACGCACGGCGTGCTGCGCCTGCGCATCGTCCTGGACGGCGAGCGGATCATCTCCGCCGAGCCCGTGGTCGGCTACATGCACCGCGGCGCCGAGAAGCTCTTCGAGGCGCGGGACTACCGCCAGATCGTGATGCTCGCGAACCGCCACGACTGGCTGTCCGCGTTCTCGAACGAGCTGGGCGTGGTCATGGGCGTCGAGCGGATGCTCGGCATGGAGGTGCCCGAGCGCGCGGTGTGGATGCGCACGCTGCTCGCCGAGCTGAACCGGGTGCTGAACCACCTGATGTTCCTCGGGTCCTACCCCCTGGAGCTGGGCGGGATCACTCCGATCTTCCACGCCTTCCGCGAGCGCGAGGAGCTCCAGGCGGTCATGGAGGAGATCTCCGGCGGCCGGATGCACTACATGTTCAACCGGGTCGGCGGCCTCAAGGAGGACCTCCCGGCGGGCTGGCTCGGCCGGGCCCGGGCCGCGGTCGCGGACGTCCGGTCGCGGATGCACGTGTACGACGACCTGGTCCACGGGAACGAGATCTTCCGCGGCCGGACCCGCGGGGTCGGCGTCCTGTCGGCGGAGGCGGTGCACGCGTACGGCGTCTCCGGGCCGATCGCCCGCGCCTCGGGCGTGGACTTCGACCTGCGCCGCGACGAGCCCTACCTCGCCTACGGCGAGCTCCAGGACGTCCTCAAGGTGATCACCCGGACCGAGGGCGACTGCCTGGCCCGCTTCGAGTGCCTGCTGGACCAGACCCACAACGCGCTGGACCTCGCGGTGGCCTGCCTGGACCGGATGGAGGAGCTGCCGCCCGGCCCGGTCAACCAGCGCCTGCCGAAGGTGTTGAAGGCACCGGAGGGCGAGACGTACGCCTGGACCGAGAACCCGCTCGGGATCAACGGCTACTACCTCGTCTCCAAGGGCGAGAAGACCCCGTACCGGCTGAAGCTGCGGTCCGCGTCCTTCAACAACATCCAGGCCCTGGCCGTCCTGCTGCCCGGGCAGTTGGTCGCGGACATGGTGGCCATCCTCGGCTCGCTCTTCTTCGTCGTCGGTGACATCGACAAGTAGCCGCCGGTCCCGTCGGCCGCGGTCCTGGTCCGAAAGTCTGATCGACAAGCGGAGGGCGAGCCAGCAGGCTGGGGGCCATGACCTCCGGCCTGAGCCCAGCAGTGGTGGGCGCGTACCTGCGGCGGCTCGGCATCGACGAGCCGGGGCCACCCCGCGCCGACGCGCTCTTCGCGCTGCACCGCGCCCACGTCGAGCGCGTCCCGTACGAGAACCTGGACATCCAGCTCGGCCGGCCGCCCGGCATCGACCCCGAGGGCTCCGCGCGCCGGCTGGCCGCCGGGCGCGGCGGCTACTGCTTCCACCTCAACGGCGCCTTCGCCCTGCTCCTTGAGGCGCTCGGCTACGAGGTCGCCCGGCACGTCGGTGGTGTGTACGACGACCGCGCCGCCCGGAAGGTCAGCGGCAACCACCTCGCGTTGAGCGTCCGGGTGGGGGGCGGGGCGTACTTCGTGGACACCGGGCTCGGCGACGGGCCGTACGAGCCGCTCCCGCTGCGCGAGGGCCGCTGGACGCAGGGCGGCTTCACGTACTCCCTCACCCCCTTGGCGAACGGCACGGGCTGGAGCTTCGAGAACGTGGGCGGGCCCTTCCCCGTGATGAACTTCCGCTCGGCCACGGCGACCATGGCGGACTTCGCGGCCGAGCACGTCCGGCTCACCACGGCCGCCGACTCCGGCTTCGTGCGGACGCTGGCCGCGCTGCGCCGGGACGCGACCGGGATGGACGTGCTGCGCGGACGCACCCTGAGCCGGGTCGAGGCGCACACGGACCCGGTCAAGCGGGAGCTGGCCACCCCCGAGGAGTTCTTCGAGGTGCTGGCCGGCGTCTTCGGGCGGGAGCTGGACGACCTGGACGCGGCGGACCGGGCCGCGCTGTGGGCGCGGGCGACCGCCCCGGTGGACCGCGGGGAGAAGCAACAGCAGCAGGCGTAGCGGCCGTAGCGGGCGGCGATGTCGGTGCGAGGGGGCAGACTTGGGTCATGTCCCACTCCCCCCGCCGTGCCTGCCCCACCTGCGGACGCGACTGCGCCGTGACCGCCGGTCGGATCGCCCGCCACGATCCCCCGGGCGGCCGCGGCGAGCTGGTCTCCTGCCCGGGCTCGCGGGCGCGCGTGGTGCTGGGCGCGTCGGCGCCGACCCTCGACGGGTTCGTGCTCGCGGAGCATCCGGGGCAACTCCCCCTGTTCTGAGGGCCACCGGGGAGGGGGGACAGCCCCCGCCCGTGACCGGGGGCCGCCCGGATGTCGACGCGCGGGCGGCGGAAATAGCTTCGGTCCATGACGACGCAGAGGATCCAGAGAGCGAAGAACACGCCGAGAACGCCGAACCCGTGGCTGCGCCGCGGCGCCGCCGCCGTGGCCCTGGCCGCCGTGCTGGGAGGCGTCGCGGCCCCGGCCGCCCTCGCCGCGACCCCCGCCGCTACGCACTCCGTCACGACGGCCGCGGCCCCCGGCGCGCGCGGCACCCTGATCTCCGTCACCCCGCTCGCCGACCTGACCCGCGATCAGGTCGGCGCGTACGTCGGGGCCATCGGGATCGGCTCCGACACCGTCCGCCACGGGGTCAGCGCCTACCGCCTGACCTACGCGACGATCACGCCGCAGGGCCGGCCGACCACCGCCACCGGGCTCCTGGTCCTGCCGCGCGGCGGCCCGCACCGCCTCGACCTGGTCTCCGACACGCACGGCACCACGGTCTTCCGGGGCGACGCCCCCTCCGGCGCCGGCGACTTCGGCCGGATCACCCCCTACCTGCACGCCGCCGCCGGGCGGGCGGTCGCCGCGCCCGACTACCTGGGCCTGGGCGGCGGGAGCGGCAGCCACCCCTACATGGACGAGAAGTCCGCCGTCAGCGCCGGCCTCGACATGCTCCGGGCGGCCCGCACGGCCAGCGACCGGCTGGGGCGCCCGCTGACCGGCGACGTGTACGCGACCGGCTTCTCCCAGGGCGGTCAGGTCGCGATGGCCCTGGGCCGGGAGCTGTCCTCGGTCCGGACCGGGTTCCGGCTGCGCGCCCTGGCGCCGATGGCCGGCCCGTACGACATCGCCGGCGCGGAGCTGCCCGGGCTCACCGACGGCCGCATCGACCCGCTGACCGGCGTCTTCTACCTGTCCTACTACCTGACCGCGCAGAACAAGCTGCACCGGCTGTACGCGGACCCCGCCGAGGTGTTCAAGGCCCCGTACGCGAGCACGCTGGAGGGCCTGTTCGACGGCAGCCACACCGAGGAGGAGGTGGTCGCCGGGCTCCCGGCCACCCTGGACGGGCTGCTCACCCCGGCCTGGGCCGAGCAGGTCAGACACCCGAGCGGCGCCTTCGCGGCGGCGATCGCGGCGAACGACGACGCCTGCGACTGGAAGCCCGCCGCGCCCGTACGGCTCTACGCCGCGGCCGGCGACCGGGACGTGCCGATCGCCAACGCCCGCTCCTGCGCCGCGGACCTCGCGCGCCACGGGGTCCGCGCCCCGGTGGTGGACCAGGGCGCGGGGACGGACCACCGGGGCACGGCGGTGCGCTCCGCCCCGCAGGTGGTCCGCTGGTTCGACGCGCTCAGCCGCTGACCCCGGCCGGGGTCGGGGTCGGGGTCGGCGGCCTAGGAGATCGCGGTGCGCAGCTGCGCGACGTCGATCGGCTCGGTCTCGTCGTGCGCGGTCAGGTCGATGACCTGGCCCACGGCGCGCAGTTCGGGCGTGGAGGGCTTGAACTCCGCCTGGCCCGCGTCCGCCACCGCCTCGGCCTTGTGCGCGGCCAGCACCTCGGCTCCCACGACGTCGGCGAGGTCCTCGTTCTGCACCGCCTCGATCACGGCGCGGGCCTGGGCCGCGGTCTTGGTGCCGAAGAAGTCGAAGCCGCCCTCGACGCGGGAGACCGTACGGCGCTGCGCGGCGTAGGGCGCCACGGTGGCGGCGAGCCGCCGGGCCGGGACCGCGGCGCTCGCACCGGACCGGGTGTGCGCGACGGCCTGCTGCGGGGCGGCCTGGCGCGCGACGGACTGCTGCGGGACGGGGGCAGCGGCGAGCTGGGAGGCTCCGCCAGCGCCGGATTCCGTTTGCACCCCCCGTGCGGCTTCCGCTTGTGTGTCGGGCGCCACCGCGCCCTGTTCGCCGGGGCCGGTCGGAGCGGTGGTCCGCGCCCCGGGCTTGGGCACCTCGGGCCGGTCGGCTTCCTCGGCCTCCGCCTTGCGGGCGAGGGCGCCCAGGGCCGCGTTGGCGCGGGCGTAACCGACCGGGGTGGGCGCGCCGCTCGCGGTGCGCTCCTCGGAGACCGCCGGGAGCACCTTCGGTGCGACCGCCGGGGCCGCGGCGGCCTCGATGGCCAGCAGTCGCCGGCCTTCCAGCGCGCTCGCGCGCTCGGTCTCGGCCGTCGCGTACCGGCGCAGGAGCGCCGCGTGCTCGCCCCGCAGGCCCGCCAGTTCGACCCGCTTGGACCGCAGCTTGGCGTCCAGCCTGGTGCGCAGCGCGCGCGATTCCTCCAGGTCGGACTCCAGCTCGGCTATCCGCTCGTCGGTGCGCCACTCGTCCTTGACCCGGTCGCGGGTCAACTCCGCGACCCGGCGCCCGGCCGCCCGGTCCCAGGCGCGCATGACGACGGCGGCGGTGACTCCGGCCGCGCCCGCGAAGGCCACGAGCAGCCGTAGCGCCACGGGTTCCGCGAGCAGCCAGGCCACGCCCGCGCTGGTGATCGAGGCACCTGCGAGGGTCGTCGGCGTGAGCAACCGGTGCAGGGGTTCGGGATTGCGGTGGCGTCCACGGGGCATGGCCTGAAATTTACAGGGCGTAGGGGGCTCATGGGGTAACCGCCCGGCAATCTGTTCCCGGGCAGTTACCCGTCATTTGCCCATCAACCGTGTAACTGCTGGCGACCCGCGTCCCCTTGGCCGCTCCCGCGTTACTTCTTCAGCAGTCCCTTCGACTCCAGATAGGCCTTCGCGACGTCCGCGGGCTTGGCCCGCTCGGCGTCCACCTTGCGGTTCAGATCGACCAGATCGGCCGTCGTGAGCGCCTTGGTGAGCTTGTCGAGGGCGGCCGCGACCTCCGGCGTGCCGGCGTCCTTGGCATTGACCACGGGCAGGACGTTGTCCGCGTTCTGGAGCTTCTTGTCGTCCTCCAGCAGCACCAGGCCGTAGCTGTCGAGGGTGGCGTCGGTGGTCGTGGTGAGCACGAGCTGGTCGACGCCGTCCTTGACGGCCTGCTTGGACTGCGGGGTGCCGACGCCCTTGGGGTCAATACCGGAAATGTCGATTCCGTATGTCTTCTTCAATCCCACGGCGCAGAACGGGCGGACGGTGCATTCGTCGCTCGCCGCGATCTTCACCTTCAGTCCGGACTTACCCAGGTCGGAAAGGGACTTGAGGTTGTTCTTCTGCGCGAATTCCTTGGTCACCGCGAAGGCGTTCTGGTCGACCGCGGCGCCGGCCGGGAGCACCTTGAGTCCGAGCGGGCCCGCGAGCTTCTCCAGGGCGGCGACCGTCGCCGTCACGTCGCTGGAGGCGACCGGCTTGTCCTCGGGCGCCTTGGAGCCGTTCACCTTGGCGTTGAGGAACTCCGCGAGGGTGGCCGCGTACTCCGGGACGACGTCGATCTCGCCCTTCTCCAACGACGGCTCGTACAGCTCGCGGTTGTTGACCGTGGTGATCGAGGTGCCGTAGCCCGCGTCCCGCAGGACCTGCGCGTACAGCTCGGCCAGCACGTTCGACTCGGTGAAGCCGGCCGCGCCGATGACCAGCTTGCCCTTGCCCCCGGAGGACGAGGAGGAGGAAGAGGACGACGAGTCGCCGTCCTTCGTCTTCTCCAGGCTGTCACCGCCGCACGCGGAGAGCGAAGCGGTGAGGGCCACCGCACCCAGTGTCGCGCCGAGGATGCGCGTGGTCTTGCCCATGGTTGCTCCGTTCAGGAGTCGAGAAGCAGGGATGTGGAGAAGCGGGACGAACGAGGAAGGGACGGGGGACGGGGGACGGGAGTCAGCGGGCCGGTGCGCCGGAACGCAACAACAGCCGGTCCACGGCCACCAGCACCCCCTCCACCACCAGGGCGAGCGCCGCCACCAGCAGGGCCCCCGCGATGACCTGCGGGGTGTTGAAGGTGTTGAACCCGGCCGTGATGATGCGGCCGAGACCCCCCTGGCCGACCATGGCCGCGATCGTCGCGGTCGCGATGACCTGGACGGCCGCCGAGCGCAGACCGGTCATCACCAGGGGTCGGGCGAGCGGCAGTTCCACCCGCAGGAAGAGCTGACCGCCCGACATCCCCATGCCCCGGGCCGCCTCCACCACCGAGCGGTCCACCTCCCGCATGCCGACGTAGGCATTGGTGAGCAGGGGCGGTACGGCGAACAGCACCAGCGCGATGATCGTGGGCACGTACCCCGCGCTGCGCAGCGGCGAGACCATGAACAGCGCGAGGACGGCGAAGACCGGGACGGCCCGCCCGACGTTGGACACGTTGACGGCGAGTGCGCCGCCCTTGCCGAGGTGACCGAGCCACAGCCCGATCGGCAGGGCCACCGCGCAGGCGAGGGCGAGCGCCACCCCGCTCACGAAGGCGTGCTCCGCGAGCCGGTGCCAGACCCCGCTCTCACCGGACCAGTTGGCGCCGTCCGCCAGCCAGTCCCAGGCGTCCGCCAGCACTCCCATCGACTCAGCCCTCCTGCACGGCGCGGGTCCACGGGGTGACCAGCCGCTGCACGCCGAGCAGCACCAGGTCGGCCACCAGGGCGAGCAGCACGCACAGCACGGAGGCGGTGAGCACCTGGGCCTTGAAGGAGCTGTTGACCGCGGGCGCGATCAGATTGCCGAGGCCGCCCTTGCCGACGATCGAACCGACCGTCGTGAGCGCGACCGTCGAGACCGTGGCGATACGGACCCCCGCGAGCAGGGCCGGGAGCGCGAGCGGCAGTTCGACCTGCCACAGCAGCCGGGTCGGCCCGTACCCCATGCCGCGCGCCGCCTCGCGGACCTCCTCCGGCACGCCTTCCAGCCCGGCCAGGACATTGCGGACGAGGATCGTCAGCGAGTAGAGCACCAGGCCGGTCACCACGAGGGAGGCCGACAGCCCGAAGAAGGGCAGCAGCAGCGAGAACATGGCGAGCGAGGGGATCGTGTAGAGCAGGGTGGTCAGGCCCAGCACGGGCGCGGCCCAGCGCCGGCCCCGACGGGCCAGCAGGGCCAGCGGTACGGAGACGGCGACGCCGATGAGGACGGAGACCGCGGTGATCCAGACGTGCTCCAGGGTGGCGTCGGTCAGCTCCTGGCTGCGGGACGTGACGTAGTCCCAACAGATCCAGTCGTTCGCCACCAGGCAGTTCTGCCCGGCCATGGCGCTCACCCCCCGTCACCGATCCCCTCGCCGAACGCGTGTACAGCGACCATAACCCCAGCCACCGACAACGGCCGGAATCATTCGCAACGGGGCAACACTCCCTTTACAAAACCCGACCCCGCTTAGGGAAGGATGGAGCGGTGATCCGATTCGAGCATGTGACCAAGCGTTACCCCGACGGAACGACCGCGGTGGAGGACCTGTCCTTCGAGGTGGCCGAGGGCGAGCTGGTCACCCTCGTCGGCCCGTCCGGCTGCGGCAAGACGACCACGATGAAGATGGTCAACCGGCTGATCGAGCCGACCGGCGGCCGGATCCTGCTGAAGGGCGAGGACATCGCGGCCGCCGACCCCGTCGAACTGCGCCGCCGGATCGGCTACGTCATCCAGCAGGTGGGCCTCTTCCCGCACAAGACGGTGCTGGAGAACACCGCGACCGTCCCCCAACTGGTGGGCACACCGAAGGCGAAGGCCCGCGCCCGGGCGGCCGAGCTGCTCGAACTGGTGGGACTGGATCCGGCCACCTACGGGGGCCGCTACCCCCAGCAGCTGTCGGGCGGTCAGCGCCAGCGCGTGGGCGTGGCCCGGGCGCTCGCCGCCGATCCGCCCGTCCTGCTGATGGACGAGCCGTTCGGCGCCGTGGACCCGGTGGTCCGCGAGCGACTGCAGAACGACCTGCTGGCCCTCCAGAAGTCCGTGCACAAGACGATCCTGCTGGTCACGCACGACCTGGAGGAGGCGATCCGGCTCGGCGACCGCATCGCCGTCTACGGCCAGGGCACCATCGAGCAGTTCGCGAGCCCGGCCGCCGTGCTGGGCGCGCCGGCCACGGAGTACGTCGCCCGCTTCGTGGGCAGCGACCGGGGGCTCAAGCGGCTCGCGGTGACCGCGGTGGCGACGGCCGACCTGGCCCCGTCGGACGGGCACGGCGAGCCCGCCGCCTCGGTGGCGCTGGGGGCGACGCTGCGCGAGGCGCTGGCGGCGCTGCTCCAGGAGGACTCGGGCCGGATCGGGGTCACGGATCCGGCGTCCGGCGCGCTGGTCGGCGTACTCACTCCGGAGGGCGTGCACCGGGCACTGCGCCGGGCGGAGTTCCAGGAGGCCTGAGCCCGGCGGGCCACGGAACGGACCCGCACGGCCGGCGAACGGACCCGCACAGACGTGTGACCGGCCACATCGGGCCGGTCACGGGTCGTGCTCACCGCTGCTCACCGCTCGCGCGCGGCAGGGGGTCAGGCCTGCACCCGGCTGCTCAACCACACCATCATCGGCGGGATCTCGCGGCGCCAGGTGTTGAAGTTGTGGCCGCCGCTGTCGAGGATGATCGAGGAGACCCGGTCCGGTCCCTTGACGCCCTTGATGAACTTGCGGGTGTCGCCGAGGTTCGGCTCGCCCTTCTCGCTGCTGGTGACCAGGAACGACGTGCCCGTCGGGGTCTTGGCATGCAGGCTCTTCAGCACGTCGGCGCGGTCCTTGAGCTTGGCGTCGCCGTGGAAGAGGTCACCGGTGGTCGGGTCGTTCGGGGCCTCGTAGTAGGCGGACAGGCCCACGGCCGTACCGAAGGTCTTCGGGTGGTGCGCGGCGATCTTCAGGGCGCAGTAGCCGCCCGTCGAGTTGCCGATGAAGGCCATGTTCTCGGCCTTCTTGCCGACCCGGAAGGTCGACTGGATCGCCTGCGGCAGGTCCTGCGCGAAGAAGGTCTCGGTCTGCGGGCCGCCCGGGATGTCCACGCACTCGGTGTCGCGCGGCGGGGCGACGGTCGGGCGGAGCATGACCAGGATCATCGGCTTCATCTTGCCCGCCTTGGCCTGCTTGAAGGCCGTCATCGGGTAGTTCAGCCCTTTGATCAGGTTCTCCGCCGTGCCCGGGTAGCCGGTCAGGACGATCCCGGCCGGAAAGTTGGCCTTCGCGTGCTGCGGCTGGAAGTACTCCGGCGGCAGCCAGACGTAGCCCGGGCTCGTTATCTTCGACTTCTCACCCGCTATCGAGACCTTCAGGATCTGTCCGCCGACGGCCGGGCGGCCACCCCCGGGGACGTCGAGCTTCTGCTTGTCGACGACCTTGATGTCCTTGCTGCTCATCGAGTGGTCGACGACCTTGCCCATCGTGGTCTCCTGGCCGAAGAGGTCGGCCCAGGATCCGTAGAAGAGGAAGGACTTGTTGGCCGCGAGGCCGACTGCGGAGAAGAGTGCCAGCTGCGTCGCGAGCAGGAGCGCGATGCGACCGGCGTACGCACGGAACGTGCGGCCCGAGAGCCGCGGCCAGAACCAGACCGTTGCCGCGAACAGCAGCACACCGGCGATGATGGCCAGCGCCAGAACCAGATTGCTGGTGAGACCCATGAGCAGTAAGCCGTCTTTCTGAGTGGCAGGACGAGTTTTTCCGAAGGAGGAGTGAACCCGCTCCCCCTTCGCGTCGTCCTACTGGACGCACCACACTCCGAAGGCTGTCAGGGCCTTCGGTCAATGATCTCTCGCGGAGCAACGGGAAGCGATGTCTAGCAGGATAGATGGCGATAAGTCGGGACAGGTTCCGAGTCGGGTCCGCCGAATCCTTGGCGGACCACGACCGGAGGCCGTACCCGGGCTGGTAGGCACGGCCGTCATGATCGTCGGTTTCCTCGACATCATCGCCGGTGTCTTCCCGCGCTTTCGGCACAGCAGGATCCATGCCTTCACCGAGGTGATCCCCGGATCGCTCGGCCCCTTCGCCGCCGCCCTCGCCATCAGCGCGGGCGTGCTGCTCCTCCTGCTCGCGCACGGCCTCAAGCGCCGCAAGCGCCGGGCCTGGCGGGCCGCGGTCGTCCTGCTGCCCGCGGGCGCGGTCGCGCAGTTCACCTACCGGCACTCGATCGTCGGCGTGCTGCTCGCGGCGGCGCTCCTCGCGCTGCTGCTGCGCCACCAGAGTGAATTCAAGGCGCTGCCGGACCCCCGCAGCCGCTGGAAGGCCCTCGCCAACTTCGTCCTGATGAGCGCGGGCTCGATCGGCCTCGGCCTGGTCATCGTGAACTCGCACCCGGGCAAGGTCGTCGGCGACCCGAGCCTGTACGAGCAGATCACCCACGTCGTCTACGGCATCTTCGGCTTCGAGGGTCCCGTCGACTACGCCGGCCGGGTGTCCTGGACCGTCGGCTACTCCCTCGGCGCGCTCGGCATGCTGACCGCGCTGACCACCATGTACCTCGCCTTCCGCCCCGAGCACCCGGCCGCGCGGCTCACCGAGGACGACGAGACCAAGCTGCGCGAGCTGCTCACCAAGCACGGCGGCCGCGACTCGCTCGGCCACTTCGCGCTCCGCCGCGACAAGGCCGTCGTCTTCTCCCCCAGCGGCAAGGCCGCCGTCACCTACCGCGTCGTCTCCAGCGTGATGCTCGCCTCCGGCGACCCCATAGGAGACGTCGAGGCCTGGCCCGGCGCGATCGAGCGCTTCATGGAGGAGGCCAAGGCCCACTCCTGGACCCCGGCCGTCGTCGGCTGCTCCGAGACCGGCGGCGAGGTGTGGACCCGCGAGACCGGTCTGGACGCCCTGGAGCTGGGCGACGAGGCGATCGTCGACGTCAAAGACTTCTCCCTCTCCGGGCGCGCGATGCGCAATGTCCGCCAGATGGTCAAGCGCATCGAGCGCAACGGCTACACGACCCAGGTCCGGCGCGTCAGCGAGCTGACCGAGGAGGAGCTGGAGCGGGTGCGCGGCGCGGCGGAGGCCTGGCGCGGCACCGACACCGAGCGCGGCTTCTCCATGGCCCTGGGCCGGGTCGGCGACCCGGGCGACGGTGACTGCTTCATCGCCACCGCGCACCGCGTCCAGGAGGGCGACACCAGCCCGTACGGCGACCTGAAGGCCGTCCTGCACTTCGTCCCGTGGGGCAAGGACGGCATGTCGCTGGAGATGATGCGCCGCGACCGCGCCGCCGACCCCGGCATGAACGAGCTGCTGATCGTGGCCTCCCTGGAGGCCTCACCCGGCCTGGGCATCGAGAAGGTCTCGCTGAACTTCGCGATGTTCCGCGCGGCGCTCGCCCGCGGCGAGAAGATCGGCGCCGGCCCGGTCCTGCGCATGTGGCGCGGGCTGCTGGTCTTCCTCTCGCGCTGGTTCCAGATCGAGTCGCTGTACAAGTTCAACGAGAAGTTCCGGCCCCGCTGGGAGCCGCGCTTCATGGTCTACCGCAGCAGCCGCGACCTGCCCCGCATCGGCTTCGCCGTGATGCAGGCGGAGGGCTTCGTGACGGTGGCGCTGCCGCGCCTCTTCGCCGCCCGCCGGCGCCCGAAGCCGGTCCGCACCTGCGCGCACGACCACGACGCCACCGTGCCGTCCCAGGCCGACCGCAAGGTCCAGGCCGCCTGACAGCGGTGCGCACGCGCGTACGAACACCAGGGCCCCGGCAGCCGACAGGCACCGGGGCCCTGTCATCCGCAGGGCAGCTCTACCCTGGACCTATGAACAACAAGCGCGGGACCGTCGCCCGGGGCTCGGTCACGGGTCTGCCCGAGTGGGACCGCTGCGGGGTCATGGGCGTCGTCAACGTCACCCCCGACTCCTTCTCCGACGGCGGACGCTGGTTCGACACCACCGCGGCCGTCAAGCGCGGGCTGGACCTGGTGGCCCAGGGCGCCGACCTCGTGGACGTCGGGGGCGAGTCCACCCGGCCCGGTGCGAGCCGGGTCGACGAGGAGGAGGAGCTGCGCCGGGTCGTCCCCGTGGTGCGCGGCCTGGCCTCCGAGGGCGTCGCCGTGTCCGTCGACACCATGCGCGCCACCGTGGCCGCTCGGGCCGTCGAGGCGGGCGCGGTGCTGGTCAACGACGTGAGCGGCGGCCTGGCCGACCCCGGCATGATCGCGGCCGTCGCGGCCGCCGAGGTGCCCTTCGTGGTTATGCACTGGCGCGGCTTCAGCGACGGCATGAACGGCCTCGCCGTCTACGACGACGTCGTCGCCGAGGTCACCGCCGAGCTGCAGGTGCGGATCGACGCCGTCATCGAGGGCGGGATCGCCCCCGGGCGGCTCCTCGTCGACCCCGGTCTGGGCTTCGCCAAGAACGCCGAGCACGACCTGGCGCTCGTCGCGCACCTCCCCGAGCTGCGCGCGCTGGGCTTCCCGCTGCTGGTCGCGGCCTCCCGCAAGCGGTTCCTCGGCCGGGTGCTGGCGGGCGGGCGCTCCGCTCCCCCGCCCGCCCGCGAGCGCGACGCGGCCACCGCGGCCGTCTCCGCCATCGCGGCGCACGAGGGCGCCTGGGCGGTCCGGGTCCACGAGGTACGGGCGACGGCGGACGCGGTTCGGGTGGCCCGCGCCGTGGAAGGGGCACTGTGATCCGCACAGTGATCGAAGTGATCAGCACGGCGGGCGGACGCGCAGGGGAAGGGGCACGGTGAGCCGTACCGACATCGAAGCGGTCGAAGAGGTCAACACGGCCTTCTACGAGGCGATGGAGCAGGGGGACTTCGACGCGCTCTCGGCCCTGTGGCTGGAGGACGAGATCTCCTGCGTCCACCCGGGCTGGCCGGTACTGGCGGGCCGCGGCGAGGTGCTGCGCTCGTACGCCCTGATCATGAGCCACACCGAGTACATCCAGTTCTTCCTGACCGACACCAAGGTGGCCGTGATAGCCGATACGGCCGTGGTCACCTGCACCGAGAACATCCTCAGCGGCGGGCCCGCCGAGGACGGCGGCGAGCTGGGCCCCCTCGTGGGACAGCTGGTCGTCGCGACGAATGTGTTCCGTCGCACATCGCAGGGCTGGCGGCTGTGGTCCCACCACGGTTCTCCGGTGCTCACGGACTCCGACGAGGACGAGGACGAGGACCCTTCCTGACCCCGTCGGCACGGTTTGCCTTTTATCGCAGGTAAATTCGAAGACGGACGACGCCGACCGCACTCGGCTCAGGCCCATGCCCCGGGGAGTCCCGGACGGCAGCACCTACGAAAGCAGGAGTGATTCGCGTGGATCGCATCGCGCTGCGCGGCCTCAAGGCTCGCGGACACCACGGCGTCTTCCCCCGGGAACGCGAGGAAGGCCAGACCTTCATCGTCGACCTGGTGCTCCACATCGACACCCGGCCGGCCGCATCGGACGACGACCTGGCCAAGACCGTGCACTACGGCGTGGTGGCCGAAGAGGTCGTGGAGGTCGTCCAGGGCGAGCCGGTCGACCTGATCGAGACCCTCGCCGAGCGGATCGCCCAGCGCTGCCTCAAGCACGACGCCGTCGCGCAGGTGGAGGTCGTCGTGCACAAACCCGACGCACCGATCACCGTCCCCTTCGACGACGTGACCATCACGATCACCCGGAGCCGCGCATGAACAACGGACTGAACGCACAGAGCGACCCGACCGTACAGCCGGTCCCCGCCTCCGTCGTCGAGACGGTGGACGCGGCGGACGTCACGCTCTCCAACCCCCGCTGGGCCGTCATCGCGCTCGGCGCGAACCTCGGCAACCGCCTGGAGACCCTCCAGGGCGCCATCGACGCCCTCGGCGACACCCCGGGCCTGCGGGTCAAGGGCGTCTCCACCGTGTACGAGACGGAGCCCTGGGGCGTCGAGCCCGGCTCCCAGCCGTCCTACTTCAACGCCGTGGTCCGCGTGAAGACCACGCTGCCGCCGTCCTCCCTGCTGGAGCGCGGACACGCCATCGAAGAGGCCTTCGACCGCGTCCGCGAGGAGCGCTGGGGGCCCCGCACGATCGACGTCGACATCGTCGCGTACGCCGACGTGGTCTCCGACGACCCGACGCTCACCCTCCCCCACCCGCGGGCGCACCTGCGGGCCTTCGTCCTGGCCCCTTGGCAGGACGTCGACCCCGAGGCCGAGATCGCGGGCCACGGTCCGGTCGCCGGGCTGCTGGCGGGAATCGGTCTGGACGGCGTCACGGCGCGCCCCGACCTGGAACTCCACCTGCCGGAGTAGTCGTTAGCCTGTTCACTGCTGTTGGCTGAGAAAGCGGGGAACGGGCACGTGAAGCAATTGAGGCCGGCCGTCCTGGCGGGCATCTTCGCCGTCGCCGGGGTGCTGTCCTGGGCCGGCGCCAGGCTGTGGAACGCCTACGGGACCCTGCCGGGGGTGCCGCTGGCCGCCCCGGTCGTCCTCGCGGTGATCGCCGCCGTGCTGTGCGCCACGGCCCTCTCGCTGCGCGGCCGCCTCAAGGCCCAGCGCGAGCGCCGACCGGGCGCCAAGGGCGTGGATCCGCTGATGGCGGCCCGCGCGGTCGTCTTCGGGCAGGCCAGCGCGCTGGTGGCGGCCCTCGTGGCGGGCATGTACGGCGGTGTGGGGGTCTTCCTCCTGGCGGACGGGCTGGACGTGCCCGCTCGCCGCGAGCAGGCCTACTACGCGGGCTTCTCGGTCCTGGCCGGCGTCGCGGTGGTCGCCGCGGCCCTCTTCCTGGAGCGCGTCCTGCGCCTCCCGGACGACGAGGACGACGCGACCGCCCGCGCCTGACCCGGGTACGCGCACACGAAAGGGCGGCCGTCGCACGCGCGACGGCCGCCCTTTCGTGTGCGGCGGCGGGGCCGCCCGGCCCTGCCGGTACCGGCCGCCGGCACGATCCGGAAGAGACGGCCGAGCGGCCTCAGCGGGCCACGATGAGGCTCATGGCCTCGGCGCGGGTCGCGGGGTCGCGGAGCTGGCCGCGGACCGCCGAGGTGAGCGTCTTGGCGCCCGGCTTGCGGATGCCGCGGACCGACATGCACATGTGCTCGGCCTCGATGACGACGATCGCTCCGCGGGCTTCCAGGATGCGCATGAGCGAGTCGGCTATCTGGGTGGTGAGTCGTTCCTGCACCTGCGGGCGGCGGGCGTAGACCTCGACCAGCCGGGCCAGCTTCGACAGGCCGGTGATCTTGCCGGACTCGGCCGGGATGTAGCCGACGTGGGCCACGCCGTGGAAGGGCAGCAGGTGGTGCTCGCAGAGGCTGACGATCTCGATGTCCTTCACCAGGACCATCTCGTCGTGCCCGAGGTCGAAGGTCGTGGTGAGCACGTCCTCCGGCTCCTGCCACAGGCCGGCCAGGATCTCCCGGTAGGCCCGCGCCACGCGCGCCGGGGTCTCCAGGAGGCCCTCGCGGTCCGGGTTCTCGCCGACCGCGAGGAGGAGCTCGCGCACCGCCGCTTCGGCACGCTTCTCATCGAACTCGCGGGTCGCCGTGCCCTCGCCATCCAGGGTCACCGGATCGGTCATCTCTTCCTCGTTCCTGCCATTGCAGTGCTGGACAGCAGTGCTGGACATGTAAAAGTGCCGCGGTCCCCAGGCTAGAACCTGGGGACCGCGGCATCCATTCCGGAGTGCTCGCCCTGTCAGCTCTCGGGACGGTCCTCCGGGACCGCCTCGGGGCTCTTCTCCGTGGAGACCGGAGTCGTGCCGGGGGCCGAGCTTCCGTTCGCCGCGTTCGTCAGGGACAGCTCCCGGGGGGAGAGCACCGGCGGACGGGTCGACGGGGTACGGCGGGAGGATCCGGTCCACGCGGGGCGGGCCGGACGCTTCACGATCGTCGAGAAGACCTCGGCGATCTGCTCCTTGTTGAGCGTTTCCTTCTCCAGCAGCGCGAGGACGAGGTTGTCGAGCACGTCGCGGTTCTCGACCAGGATTTCCCAGGCCTCGTTGTGCGCCGTCTCGATGAGCTTCTTGACCTCTTCGTCGACCAGCGCGGCGACCTCTTCCGAGTAGTCGCGCTGGTGCGTCATGTCGCGGCCCAGGAACGGTTCGGTGTTGTCGCCACCGAACTTGATCGCGCCCAGGCGCTCCGTCATGCCGTACTGGGTGACCATCGCGCGGGCCGTGGCGGTGGCCTTCTCGATGTCGTTCGCGGCGCCCGTGGTCGGGTCGTGGAAGACCAGTTCCTCGGCCGCGCGACCGCCCAGCATGTACGCGAGCTGGTCGAGCATCTCGTTGCGCGTGGTGGAGTACTTGTCCTCGTCCGGCAGCACCATGGTGTAACCCAGGGCACGGCCACGGGACAGGATCGTGATCTTGTGGACCGGGTCGGAGTTCGGGGAAGCCGCCGCGACCAGGGCGTGGCCGCCCTCGTGGTACGCGGTGATCTTCTTTTCCCGGTCCGACATGATCCGGGTCCGCTTCTGCGGGCCCGCCACGACACGGTCGATCGCCTCGTCCAGGGCGTGGTTGTCGATCAGCTTCCGGTCCCCGCGCGCGGTGAGCAGCGCGGCTTCGTTCAGCACGTTCGCCAGGTCCGCACCGGTGAAGCCGGGCGTACGACGGGCAACAGCGCCCAGGTCGACGTCCGGAGCGACCGGCTTGCCCTTCTGGTGGACCTTGAGGATCTCCAGGCGGCCCTGCATGTCCGGACGGTCGACCGCGATCTGGCGGTCGAAACGGCCGGGGCGCAGGAGCGCCGGGTCGAGGATGTCCGGACGGTTCGTGGCGGCGATCAGGATGACCCCGCCCTTCACGTCGAAGCCGTCCATCTCGACCAGCAGCTGGTTGAGGGTCTGCTCGCGCTCGTCGTGACCGCCACCGAGACCCGCACCACGGTGCCGGCCGACGGCGTCGATCTCGTCGACGAAGACGATCGCCGGAGCGTTGGCCTTGGCCTGTTCGAACAGGTCACGGACACGCGAGGCACCGACACCGACGAACATCTCGACGAAGTCGGAACCGGAGATCGAGTAGAAGGGAACACCGGCTTCGCCCGCGACAGCGCGCGCGAGCAGGGTCTTGCCGGTGCCGGGCGGGCCGTAGAGCAGCACGCCCTTGGGGATCTTCGCGCCGACGGCCTGGAACTTGGCCGGCTCCTGCAGGAACTCCTTGATCTCGTGGAGCTCCTCCACCGCCTCGTCCGAGCCCGCCACGTCGGCGAACGTCGTCTTCGGGGTGTCCTTGGTGATCAGCTTGGCCTTGGACTTCCCGAAGTTCATGACGCGGGAGCCGCCGCCCTGCATCTGATTCATCAGGAACAGGAAGACCACGACGATCAGGACGAAGGGCAGCAGGCTCAGCAGGACGCTGAGGAACGGGCTGGTCTTGTCCGGCGAGACGGTGTACCCGTCCGCGATCTTGCCCGCGTCGTACTTGGTCTGGAGGTCCTTGGCGAGCGCGACGCCCTGGTCCCCGATGTAGTTGGCCTGGAACTTGGTGCCGTCGTTCTTGCCGAGCTTCTCGCCACTCTTCAGCTCGATCTTGATCATCTGGCTGTCACCGGTGGTGAGCTTGGCGCTCGACACCTGGTCCTGGTTGATCGCCTTGATGACCTCGCTGGTCTCCACCGACTTGTAGCCGCCGCCGGAGCCGACGACGTTCATCAACACGACCACGGCGAGGACGGCCAGCACGATCCACATGACCGGCCCACGGAAGTATCGCTTCACGTCCATCCATACGGGGCGCAGAGCACCCCGTCCCTCCTGCCCGTAGGTAAATGCTGCTGTGAGTAAAGACTGTTCTTCGGAATGTACCCCTGAATTGTCACCCGCGGCCTCGTGGGACGGCTGACAGACCCGCCTTCGCATGCTCCAACGGCGGGAATCGCCCCCAGGTTCCCCATCGGGGACCCCGGGGGCGGCGGTGGGATCAGCCGCCGTAGACGTGCGGGGCGAGCGTGCCCACGAACGGCAGGTTGCGGTACTTCTCCGCGTAGTCGAGGCCGTAACCGACGACGAACTCGTTGGGGATGTCGAAGCCGACCCAGCGGACGTCGATGGCGACCTTCGCGGCGTCGGGCTTGCGCAGCAGCGTGCAGACCTCCAGGGAGGCCGGCTCGCGGGAGCCCAGGTTCGACAGCAGCCAGGACAGCGTCAGACCGGAGTCGATGATGTCCTCGACGATCAGGACGTGCTTGCCCTTGATGTCGGTGTCCAGGTCCTTGAGGATGCGGACCACGCCGGAGGACTGGGTCCCGGCGCCGTAGGAGGACACCGCCATCCAGTCCATGGTGAGCGGGGTGGACAAGGCGCGTGCCAGGTCCGCCATCACCATCACCGCGCCCTTGAGGACGCCGACGATGAGCAGGTCCTTGCCCGCGTACTGCTCGTCGATCGACGCGGCCAGCTCGGCCAGCTTCGCGTCGATCTCTTCCTTGGTGATGAGCACCGACTGGAGGTCGTCGCCCATGTCCTTCTCGTCCACCCGCATCACTTTCGTAGTCCGCCGTGGCTCCGGGGGTTCCCCGGAGGACTCAGCCGCCCGGGGCGACGGCTCAGTCATCGCCGTCAGCCCTGCCGGATGACCAGTCTGCCACCCTGGCGCTGGGCCTCGACCCGGCCGGGCAGGTTGATGGCGCCCTGACCGCGCCAACCCGTGATCAGGCGGTCCACTTCCTCGATGTGGCGGGCGAAGAGCGAACCGGCGGGGGAACCGGCCGACAGGACGGCCCTGCGCAGCACGCGGCGGCGAACGGCCGGGGGCAGGGCGAAGAGCTTGGCGCACTCCAGCTGGCCGAGCTCGTCCCGTACGGCGGACTCCGCGTCGGCGGCCCAGGCGTCGAGGGCGTCGGCGTCGTCCCGGGAGAGCTGGGCGGTCCGGGCGAGGGCCTCGACCACTCCCTTGCCGAGCGCCTTCTCCAGGGCGGGCAGCCCTTCGTGGCGCAGCCGGGAGCGGGTGTAGGCGGGGTCGATGTTGTGCGGGTCGTCCCAGACGGCCAGGGACTGGACCATGCAGGCCTTGCGGGCGGTCTGCCGGTCGATGTGCAGGAAGGGGCGGCGGTAGCGGCCGGTGCGGCCGGGGCCTCCGGAGATCTCGGCCATCCCGGACAGGGACCGGATGCCGGAACCGCGGGCCAGCCCCAGCAGGACGGTTTCCGCCTGGTCGTCCCGGGTGTGGCCGAGCAGGACGGCGGCGGCGCCGAGCCGGTCGGCGGCCTCGTCGAGGGCGGCGTAGCGGGCGTCACGGGCGGCGGCCTCGGGTCCACCCTCGCGGCCGACGCGCACGGCGATGGCTTCCGCCGGTTCCAGGTGGAGTGCGGTCATCCGGCTGACGACCTCGGCGGCGCGCAGGTCGGAGCCGTCCTGGAGGCCGTGGTCGACGGTGATGCCGCCGGCCCGGATGCCGAGTTTGGGGGCCTCGAAGGCGAGGGCGGAGGCGAGCGCCATGGAGTCGGCGCCACCGGAGCAGGCGACGAGCACGAGCGGCTGCGGGCCGCCGGCGCGGTCGGTGCGGGCCCTGCTGTCGGCGCGGTCGGCGCGGCGGGCAGCGGGGGCGGTGCGGCGTTCGGTGGGGTCGGTCAGGTCGGTGAGGACGTCGTGGAGTACGCGGCGGACCGCCAGGCGTATCGCCGCGACCGCAGGATGGGGACCCATGTCCGGTGCCCTTCGGTGGAGTTCGGATGCCTCGAAGGCGTTGGGGGTGGTGCGCGCTCGGGGTGCTGCTCGGCTGCGCCCGCCGGCCCCGCGAAAGGTTCCGCGAGAGGACGGACTGTCACTCAGAGTGCGTCGATGGTGACAGAACCGAGCCGTTCCCTGAGCATCGCACGCCCTTCATCGGCTCACGGTCCCTCGGACGGGTGATGCTGCTTCCCCCAACGAGACAGCTTTACGCCCCCTCGTTCACCCCTTTTCACTCCCCCCGCCGGTGGACGCGGGCCACCCAGTCCGCGGGCTTGGCGATCTCCGCTTTGGTCGGCAATGTGTTCGGGGAAGTCCATACCCGGTTGAAGCCGTCCATTCCGACCTCCCCGACGACCGCGCGGACGAAGCGCTCGCCGTCCCGGTACTGACGCAGCTTCGCGTCCAGGCCCAGCAGCTTGCGCAGGGCCGCGTCGAGCCGTCCGGCGCCGCTGGCCCGGCGGGTCTGGAACTTCTCCCGGATCTCCGCGACCGAGGGCACCACCTCGGGGCCGACCCCGTCCATGACGAAGTCCGCGTGGCCCTCCAGCAGGGACATCACCGCCGTCAGCCGCCCCAGCACCTCCCGCTGCTCGGGGGTCTGGACGAGCTCCACCAAGGAGCGCCCCTCTTCCCCGCGCTCGCCGTCCGGACGGGCCCCGACCAGGGACTGCGCGGCTTCGCGCAGCCGCTCCAGCACGGTCATCGGGTCCATCTCGGTGGCGCCGAGGAACGTCTGGATCTCGCCCTCCAGGTGTTCCCGCAGCCACGGCACGGCGGTGAACTGGGTACGGTGCGTCTCCTCGTGCAGGCACACCCACAGCCGGAAGTCGTGCGGGTTGACCTCCAGCTCGCGCTCGACGTGCACGATGTTGGGCGCCACCAGCAGCAGCCGCCCGCCCCCCGTCGCGGAACCGGGCAGGTCCCGGGAGACCGGCGCGAAGGTCTCGTACTGACCGAGCACGCGCGAGGACAGGAAGCTCAGCAGCATCCCCAGCTCGACCCCGGTCACCTTGCCGCCGACCGCGCCGAGGACGGCCCCTCCGGGCATGTTGCCGCGCCGCTCCTGCATCTTGCCGAGCAGGGGTCCCAGCAGCTCCCGGAACCCCGCCACATTGGCCTTGACCCATCCGGCCCTGTCGACGACCAGGACCGGCGTGTCCTCGACGACCGACCCCTCGGGCATCATCCTGGTGAACTCGCGCACGTGCCGTTCCGAGGTCCTGGCGTGCTCGCGCAGTTCCGCCACCACGGCCCGCGCCTCGTCCCGGGTGATCTCCGGGCCGGGCCGTACGAGCCGGGTCGCGGTCGTCACCGCGAGATTCCAGTCGACCATCTCCACACCACCGATGCTCGTCATGCGTCAACGGTACGTGGACGGGCCGCCGGGCGGATCCCCCCGGACGGGGCTACGGCGTGGTGGCGATGGTGGCCGCGAGCTTGTCCAGGGCCTTCTCGGCGGCGTCCGGGGCCGGGGTGTTCGCCGTCAGGAACGCGAAGACGAGCAGCCGCCCGGAGGGGTCGACGACCGTACCGGCCAGCGAGTTCACCCCGGTGAGCGTGCCGGTCTTGGCCCGCAGCAGCCCCGCCGCCGGTGAGGCGCCGGCGTTGCGGGCCCGCAGGGTGCCGCTGAACCCGGCCACCGGCAGCCCGGTGAGGACGGGCCGCAGGGCGGGGCGGGCCGGGTCCGCGGCCTTGGTCAGCAGGGCGGTGAGCAGCCCGGCGCTGACCTTGTCGGCCCGGTTCAGCCCGCTGCCGTCGGCGAAGCGGGCACCGCTCAGGTCGACCCCGAGGCCGGCGAGCCGCTCGGTGACGGCCTGTTCCCCGCCCTCGAAGCTCGCGGGCTTCGAGGCCGCGAGCGCGGTCTGGCGGGCCAGCGCCTCGGCGATGTCGTTGTCGCTGTTGGTCAGCATCCGCTCGACGAGCCCGCCCAGCGGGGTGGAGAGGGTGAAGGCCAGCGGCGCGGCGCCGGCCGGGGCCTTGGCCGGGGCGACGTCGCCGGTGACCTTGATCCCCCGCTCGCGCAGCAGGTCGGCGAAGGCGGCGGCGGCGTCCTTGGCGGGGTCGTCGGTGCGCCCCACCGGGCCGAAGAAGGATTCGTCGGAGCGGCCCTCGTCGGCCATCAGGGCGCTGACGGGCGCGATGTTGTCGTTGGCGCCGATCGGGTGACGGGCGGGGCCGCTGAAGAGCGTGGCGTCGTACCCGAGGGTGACCGTGTCGGTGTTGGCGGAGCGCAGCGCCTGGGCGGTGTCGGCGGCGAGGGCGACGAGGCTGCCGCCGGGGCCCGCCGGATTCTTCTTGCGGGCGCTGAGCGAGGGGTCGCCACCGCCGACGAGGACGATCCGGCCGCCCTGGTCGGGGACGACGGTGGTGCGGATGCGGTACTCGGGGCCGAGGGCGGCGAGCGCGGCCGTGGCGGTGGCGATCTTGATCGTGGAGGCGGGGGTCAGCGCCTCGCGCGAGCCGCTGTCGAAGAGCACCCGGCCGGTGGCCGCCTCGACGACCGAGGCGCCGCGGACCGTGCCGAGCGCGGAATCGGACAGCAGCGGCCGCAGCGCGGCGGCGAGGTCCTGGTGGTTCCCGGCCGGGGCGGCCGGGGCGGATCCGGGGGCGTTCAACGGCGCCAGGACGCCCGGGGCGCTCGGGGCGGCGAGCGGAGTGACATATTCCCCGTGATCTCCGCCACCCGTACGGCCCCAAGAGGCGGCTGCGGCCCGCTCGGCCTTACGCTGGCCGGAGTCCCACGGACCGGCCGCGACCACCGCGGTGGCCGACAGGGCCAGGCCCGCAACGGCCGAACCGGCGATGAGCTGCCATGTCTTGATCAATGGCACCTCGACCAGCCCCTTTCGCGATCACACGTATGCGTGAGGGACACTTAACCACTGAGTCTTGCCGCGAGCATGGCACCCCACCCGCAGGGATGGGCCGGACGCGCACGCGGATCACAGCAGTCTCGAAGCAATGCAGCTGATCATGGAGGAGCAGGACGTGGAGTTCGACGTCACCATCGAGATCCCCAAGGGTTCGCGGAACAAGTACGAAGTGGACCACGAGACCGGCCGGATCCGCCTGGACCGTCGCCTCTTCACGTCCACCAGCTACCCGGCCGACTACGGCTTCGTCGAGAACACCCTCGGCGAGGACGGCGACCCGCTGGACGCGCTCGTCATCCTCGACGAGCCGACCTTCCCGGGCTGCCTGATCAAGTGCCGCGCGATCGGCATGTTCAACATGACGGACGAGGCGGGCGGCGACGCCAAGCTGCTGTGCGTCCCGGCGTCGGACCCGCGCGTGGAGCACCTGCGCGACATCCACCACGTCTCCGAGTTCGACCGCCTGGAGATCCAGCACTTCTTCGAGGTCTACAAGGACCTGGAGCCCGGCAAGTCCGTCGAGGGCGCGAACTGGGTCGGCCGCACCGAGGCCGAGGCCGAGATCGAGGCCTCGTACAAGCGCCTGGAGGCGCAGGGCGACCACCACTGAGTGGATCCCCGCTGATCTCCGCCCGACGGGCGGCGCCCCCGGTCACCGGGGGCGCCGCCCGTCGGCGTATCCCGGGCCGCCACGGACGAAACGATTCCGCATAATTGGATCACCGGTTGGGGATCCGGCCCAGGGACACAGGAGCGCGCGTGGCTGCAGAGGCCGATTCAGAGGACCGCGACCGGCGCAAGCCCGCCTCGGACGAGGCGCACAGCGCCTTCAGCCAGCCCGTCGGGGTGGCCGACGCGGCGGTCTTCGAGGACGAGCAGCCCACCTCCGAGTTCGCCGCCCCCGCGGGCACCGCGGCCGTACCGATCGAACCCGAGGGCTCCGCCTTCGCCCTGCCCGCCACCTACAGCGGCCGGCACTCCCCGCCCGCCTACACCCCCGGCCAGGGGTATCCGGTCTCCCGGATGAAGGAATCCCCCTGGCAGGACCGGATGCGCACCATGCTGCGCATGCCCGTGGGCGACCGCCCGGTCCCCGAGGCCGTGCAGCGCGTGAGCGAGGACTCCGGGCCCGCCGTCGGCCGCGTCCTCGACCTCACCCTGCGCATCGGCGAGCTGCTGCTCGCGGGCGGCGAGGGCGCCGAGGACGTCGAGGCCGCCATGTTCGCCGTGGCCCGCGCCTACGGGCTCGACCGCTGCGAGCCCACGGTCACCTTCACCATGCTCTCGATCACCCACCAGCCCTCGCTGGTGGACGATCCCGTCTCGGCGAGCCGGACCGTACGCCGCCGGGGCACCGACTACACCCGGCTGGCCGCCGTCTTCCGGCTCGTCGACGACATCAACGAGCACGAAGGGGAGATCTCCCTGGAGGAGGCCTACCGCCGCCTCGCCGAGATCCGCCGCAACCGCCACCCGTACCCCGGCTGGGTGCTCACCCTGGCCGCCGGGGTGCTCGCCGGGGCCGCCTCCACCCTCGTCGGCGGTGGCGTCCTGGTCTTCTTCGCGGCCGCGATCGGGGCCGTGCTCGGCGACCGCCTCGCCTGGCTGTGCGCGGGGCGCGGGCTGCCGGAGTTCTACCAGTTCGTGGTGGCCGGAATGCCGCCCGCCGCACTCGGGGTGGCCCTCAAACTCGCGCAGATCGACGTGCGGGCCTCGGCCGTGATCACCGGCGGGCTCTTCGCGCTGCTGCCCGGGCGGGCCCTGGTGGCAGCCGTGCAGGACGGTCTGACCGGCTACTACATCACCGCCTCGGCCCGGCTGCTGGAGGTCATGTACCTCTTCATCGGGATCATCATGGGCGTGCTGGTGGTCATCTACATCGGCCTCCAGCTGCATGCCGAGCCCAATCCGGAGGAGGCGCTCCAGATCACCTCGCAGCCGGTCACGCAGATCCTGGCCTCGATGGTGCTGGTCTTCACCTTCGCGATCCTGCTGCAACAGGAACGCTCCACCGTGCTGATCGTGACCCTCAACGGCGGGGTCGCCTGGGTGACCTACGGCGCCCTGCACTACGCGGCCCACCTGCCCCCCGTGCCCTCCACCGCGATCGCGGCCGGCCTGGTGGGCCTGTTCGGGCAGCTCTTCTCCCGCTACCGCTTCGCCTCCGCCCTGCCCTTCGTGACCGCGGCCATCGGGCCGCTGCTGCCGGGCTCGGCGACGTACTACGGGCTGCTGCTGATCGCCGAGAACCGGCTGAGCATGGGCTTCGCCTCGCTGACCAACGCCGCGGCGATCGCCTTCGCCATCGCCATCGGGGTCAACCTGGGCTCGGAGGCCTCGCGGCTCTTCATGCGGATCCCCGGCTCCGCGAGCGCCGCCAAGCGCCGCGCGGCCAAGCGGACCCGAGGATTCTGACCCGTACGCCGACGCCCCGGGGCACGAGGTGCTCCCGGGGCGTCGGTGCCTGCGCGCGGGGCCGTCAGCGCTTGGCGTGCCGCCCGCGCTGCCCCGGGGCGGGCGGGAAGCCCTCCTGGCCGCCGGTGCCGGGCTCGGCCGTGGCGCCGGGGTTCGCCTTCTTCTCCTTGCGGGACTTCATGACCTCGAAGATCACCGGGATGACGGAGATCAGGACGATGCCGATGAAGATCGGCTCGACGTTGTTCTTGATGAACTCGAACTGGCCGAGCTGGTAGCCCAGGATCGTGACCCCCGCGCCCCACAGCACGCCACCGATGACGTTGAAGGCGAGGAAGGTGCGGTACTTCATCGCGGTCGCGCCCGCGACCATCGGCGCGAAGGTGCGGATGATCGGCACGAAGCGGGCGAGCACGATGGCCTTGGGGCCGTGCTTGACCATGAAATCCTGCGCCGAGTCGAGGTTCTCGCGCTTGAAGAGCCTCGAATTGGGCTTGTTGAAGAGCTTCGGCCCGAAGACCTTGCCGATCATGTAACCGACCTGGTCACCGAGGATCGCGGCGCCCACGATCAGGGCGCAGACCACCCACAGCGGCTCCTCGATCGTGCCGGCCGCGACGAACAGGCCGGCCGTGAAGAGCAGCGAGTCGCCGGGCAGGAACGCGAAGAGACCCGATTCCGCGAAGACGATGACCAAGATGCCGATCAGGCCGAATTGCCCGATCAGGTACTCCGGAGAGATCCACTCAGGGCCGAGTGCGAGCATGTTCACGAGTTCCGGAGTCTCCTGGATCGGGGGGATGCGGGCAGGACCTGCGCCGGGTGGGAACACATGGCGGTGGTTTCAAGTATGAACGCACACGGCCCCCACCGGGTTCCAGACCCCGGCGGGGGCTCACGGGTGCGCTCGCCCGCCTACGCCCGGCGCACCGCGTTCGCCATGATCGCGTCGCGCAGGTACAGCGCCAGGCCCGGGCGGACCTTGTCGTAGTACGCCGTGAACCGCTCGTCCGCGACGTACATCTCGCCCAGCGAGGTGTGCATCTCGTACGAGCAGGCGTAGCAGTTCCCGTCGATCCAGGCGTGGTGCTCCTCGGCCAGGTCCATGGCGCCGACCGACTCCGCGGACGCGCCCGTGTCCATCAGCGCGGCCAGCCGCCGGTTGATGTCGTCGGCCTCGCCCATGATCCGCTGCCAGTCCTCCTTCGTGGCCGCCGCGGCCCTGCGCCGCGACTCGGCGTAGGCGTCGGTCGCGCCCCAGCGTCGCTCGGCCTCCGCCGCGTACTGGTCGGGATCGTGGTCCCCGAAGACCTCGAACTTCTCCTCGGGCGTCAGGTTGATGCTCATCGTGCGTGCCTCCATCGCGCGCTCCACGGCCGCCGCCATCCGCTGGAGGGTCCCGATCCGGTCCGACAGGAGCGCGTGCTGCCTGCGCAGGTGCTCCTGGGGATCGGTCCGCGGGTCGTCCAGCAGGGCCGCCACCTCGTCGAGCGGAAAGCCGAGCTCCCGGTAGAACAGGATCCGCTGCAAGCGGTCGAGGTCGCCGTCGTCGTAGCGCCGGTGCCCCGCACCGCTGCGGCCGCTCGGGGAGAGCAGCCCGATCTCGTCGTAGTGGTGCAGCGTGCGCACCGTGGTCCTCGCGAAACCGGCGACCTGTCCCACGGAGTAGCCCATGGCCTCCGCCCCTCCTCTGCTCGGGTACGCGCCCCACTGTGCTGCCTCACGTCGCGTGAGGTGCAAGCGCGGGCCGGAGGGGCCGCAAGGGGTGCTCAGCGGTGCTCGGGGTTCGGGAAGTCGAAGCGGCAGCCCGCGTCCCACTGCGAACGCTGGTTGCCGTGCGCCGGGATCCCGCCCGAGCGCCGGAGCAGGGCGGCCAGGTGCATCAGGTTCCAGGACATGAAGGCGGTGTTGCGGTTGGTGAAGTCGTTCTCGGGGCCGCCGGAGCCCGGGTCCATGTAGGAGGGCCCGGGACCGGCCTCGCCGATCCAGCCGGCGTCCGCCTGCGGCGGGACCGTGTAGCCCAGGTGCTGGAGGCTGTAGAGGACGTTCATCGCGCAGTGCTTGACCCCGTCCTCGTTGCCGGTGATCAGACAGCCGCCGACCCGCCCGTAGTAGGCGTACTGGCCCTCCTCGTTCAGGACCGAGGAGCAGGCGTAGAGCCGCTCGATGACCCGCTTCGTCACGGAGCTGTTGTCGCCGAGCCAGATCGGGCCCGCCAGGACGAGGATGTCCGCCGCCATGATCTGCGAGTAGAGGACCGGCCAGTCGTCGCTCTCCCAGCCGTGCTCGGTCATGTCGGGCCAGACCCCGGTGGCGATGTCCCGGTCGACCGCGCGGATCAGCTCGGTGGTGACGCCGTTCGCCTCCATCACGGCCCGGCTCTTGTCGATCAGCCCGTCGGTGTTGCTGGGCTCGGGCGAGCGTTTGAGCGTGCAGTTGACGTAGACGGCGCGCAGGTTCAGGTCGCGGTAATCGTGAGCGTTCGTCGGCACGCGTCCAGCCTGACCGCGCGCCCCCGCCCGCGCGAGCGCGGTGGCCCGTCCGGGCTCAGGCCGCCCCCACCGGTGCGAGCAGCGCGTCCGCGACCGCGGTACGGGCGTACAGCACCGAGCGGCCGGCCCGGTGGGCGGTGACCAGCCCGGCGCCCCGCAGGGCCGTCAGGTGCTGCGAGACCGCGGGCGCGGACAGCCCGCACCGGGCGGCCAGGTCGGTCGTGGAGGCCGGGGTGTCGAGTTCGGCGAGCAGCAGCGCCCGGGAGCGGCCCAGCACCGCGGCGACGGCCTCCCCGGCGGCCCCCGGGGTACGGGGTTCCCACAGCGTGCCGATCCCGCGCGCGGGGTAGGCCAGTTGGGGCGGCTCCGGCACCACCGAGCGGGTCAGCACCCGCGACCAGGCGAAGGCCGAGGGCACCAGCAGCATCCCCGCACCCGCGTGGTCCCGGGTCACCGAGCAGTGCCTGCGCACCAGGCGCAGCGTGCCCTCGTCCCACCGCACCGACTCGTGCAGCTCGTTCAGCACGTGGGCGGAGCCGTACTCGGCCACCTGGCGCGCCCGGTGGAAGACGTCGGCCTCCAGCACCTGGCGGATCCTGGCCCAGTAGGGCGCGATCGCCAGCTCCCAGTAGGTCTCGATCTCGGCCGCGACCTTCTCCAGCGCGGCCCCGGGCGCCTCCTCCAGCAGCCGCAGCCGGGCCGGCCCCGCGCCCGCGGGCCCGGGCCGCTCGGCCCGCAGCCGGGCGAGGTCCGCCCGTACCCGCTCGGGAGCGGTGTCCCGGATCATCGCCAGCTCCGCGGCCAGCTCCGGGAAGGGACCGGCCGGGGTCGGGTTGAGGAAGTCCGCGAGGTAGCCGCCGGCCGGGACCAGCGCGGCCAGCCAACCGCGGTCCAGGCCCGCGCACTCCAGCCGGGGGCGCACCTGCTCGGCCCAGCGGCGGTGCGGCACGGGATCGGCCGCGCCGGCCAGCAGCCGGAAGCTGGTGACGACCTCCCACATCGGGGAGACCGCGAAGCGGGTCTGCGCCAGGTCCGCCGTCGAGAAGCTCAGTTCCGAGTCCACAGCCCCGCCTCCGTGTCCACCGTCGTCCCCGGTCGTCCGGGGCTACCGGGACAGGCGCCCGGTGGATTCGGCCTGAGCTTAATCAATACGGCGGGCGGGGGCAGGGGCGCAGGCTCCTCGCATGCCCTCCTCCTTCCGCGGCCTGCCGCCCACCGTCTGGACCGTCTTCGCCGGAACGATCGTCAACCGGCTCGGTCACCTGGTCACGCCCTTCCTCGTGTTCCTGCTGGCCGACCGCGGGGTGACGGGGTCCGAGGCCGCCTACGTCCTCGGCGCGCTCGGCGCCGGCAACCTGCTCGGCCCGGTCCTCGGCGGCTTCCTCGCCGACCGGATCGGCCGCCAGCCCACCATGCTGACCGGGCTGCTCGGCGCCGCGGCCGCGCAGGGCGCGCTGTTCCTGGCCCCGGGCGCCCTGACCATGGCCGCGGCGGCCCTGCTGCTGAGCGCCGCCTCGGCCACCGTCAGTCCCGCCGCCTACGCGCTGCTGGCCGACACCGTGGACGCGGAGCGCCGGCAGCGTGCGTACGCCCTCTTCGGCTGGGGGGTCAACATCGGCACCGCGGTCGCCGGGGTGCTGGGCGGGTTCCTCGCCGCCCACGGCTACTGGCTGCTCTTCGCGGTCGACGCCGGGACCCTGCTGGTCTACGCCGCGGTGGTGGCGACCCGGCTGCGCGAGCCGCGGCACGCGCCGAAGGCCGCGGACGCCGGGGCCGGGCTCGGCTACGGGGTGGTGCTGCGCGACCGGCTGCTGCTCGCCCTGCTCCCGCTCTTCGGGGTGCAGCTCTTCGTCTACTCGCTGACCGAGGTGGCGCTGCCGCTGGCCATGCGCGACAGCGGGCTCTCCCCCGCCGCCTACGGGGCGACGGCGGCCGTCAACGCGGTCCTGGTGGTCGCCCTGCAGCCCTTCGCCTCCGGCCTGCTCTCCCGGCTGCCCCAGTTGCCCGTGCAGGCGGCGGGCAGCGCGCTGATCGCCGTGGGCGTGGCGCTGACCGGGCTCGCCGACGGCATCGTGGGCTACACGGTGTCGGTGGCCGTCTGGTCGCTGGGCGAGGTGGTCGTGGCCGGCATCGCGGCCTCCGTCGTCGCCAACCTCGCCCCGGCGGACGCCCGCGGCCGCTACCAGGGCGCCTTCGGTTGGACCTGGGGCGTCGCCCGCTTCGCCGCCCTCACCCTGGGCGTCACCCTCTACGAGGGCGCCGGGCCGGCCGCCCTGTGGCTGCTCGCCCTCACGGCCGGGCTGCTCACCGCGGCGACCACCCTGGCCCTGCACCGCCGCGTCACGGCCCGCCTGACCCACGCCCTGGCGGCGTAGGGCCCGTACGGCGGGAACGGCCTACGCCTGGGACTGGGCCACCAGCTCGAAGGCGGTCTTGCCGTCGAGGGACTCGCGGATGACGTCGGCGTGCCCCGCGTGCCGGGCGTGCTCCTCGATCAGGTGCAGGAGCAGCCAGCGCATCGAGACCCGGCCCTCCTTGGGGAACCAGGGCTGGTCCGGCAGCGGGAAGGTGTCGTCCAGGCTCGGCAGGTCGCGGACGAACTTCTCCAGCTCGACCACCACCCCGTCCCAGAACTCCAGGACGGCGGCCACCGATTCGTCGCCGACCAGCCGGAAGCTGTCCGCCCAGGTCTCCTGGGTGCGCTGCTTCTCGTTCGGCTGCTGCTGGGCCATCCGCAGCCAGCCCAGCTCGGTCTCGGACACGTGCTTGAGCAGCCCGGACAGGGAGAGCTCGCTCGCGCTGGGGCGGCTCGCGGCCTGCTCGTCCGTGAGACCGAGGACCGAGCGCCGCAGCCCGCCGCGCTGGGCCTCGATGAAGGTCAGGAGCGCGCCGCGCTCGTCGCCGTGCGCTTCCGCGGGAACGTGGGTGACCATGGTGGACGACCGCCTCTTGTCTGGGGGGCTCTTCGACAAGGAACAATCTACGGACCAACTAGGTCAGTTGCTGTCCTAGAAGGGGAAGTGGGTCCGACCGTGTTGGACCGAGATCCACTTCTGCGTGGTGAAGGCCTCCACCGTCGCCTCGCCGTTCAGCCGGCCCAGACCCGAGGCCTTCTCGCCGCCGAAGGCGGCCAGCGGCTCGTCCCCGATGGTGGAGTCGTTCACGTGGATCATGCCCGTCTCGATCCGCTGGGCGAAGCGCACGCCGCGCTCCACGTCCCGCGTGTGGACCGCGCCGCTGAGGCCGTACGGGGTCGCGTTGGCCAGCCGTACGCCCTCCTCCTCGCCGTCGAAGACGACCAGCAGGGCCACCGGACCGAAGATCTCCTGGCCCAGCAGCGGGGAGTCCTCGGGCAGGTCCGCCAGGACGGTCGGTTCGACCAGGTTGCCGCGCGTAGAACCGCGCACCAGCGCCCGCGCCCCCGAAGCGACGGCCCGGTCCACGAGCGCGGTGAGCGCGTCCGCCTGGAAGGAGTTGATCAGGGGACCGATGTGGGTCTCGGGGTCGTGCGGGTCGCCCGTGTTCAGGGAGCGCACCTTCGCGACGAACTTCTCGGTGAACTCGGGGGCGATCGAGCGGTCCACCAGGATCCGGTTCGCGGCCATGCAGACCTGGCCCTGGTAGACGAAGCGGCTGAAGACGGCCGCGTCCACCGCGTAGTCGAGGTCGGCGTCGTCGAGGACGACCAGCGCGCTGTTGCCGCTCAGTTCCAGGACGGTCCGCTTGAAGTGGCGGGCGGCGACGGCGCCGACGTGCCGGCCGACCCGGTCGGAACCCGCGAAGGAGATCACCTTGGGCACCGGGTGGGTGAGGATCGCGTCCCCTATTTCGGCGATGTCGGTGACGAGGACGTTCAGCAGCCCGGCGGGCAGGCCCGCCTCCTCGAAGATCTTCGCGATCACGCCGCCGCCGACGACCGGGGCGTTCTGGTTCGGCTTGATCACCACGGCGTTGCCGAGCGCCAGCGCGGGCGCGACCGACTTCATGGTGACCAGGAAGGGGAAGTTGAAGGGGCTGATGACGGCTATGACGCCGACGGGCAGCCGCTGGACCCTGTTCTCCTTGCCCGCCACCGGCGAGGGCAGGATGCGGCCCTCGGGGCGGACGGAGAGCTGGATGGCCTCCCGGATGAACTCCTTGGCCAAGTGGATCTCGTACTCGGCCTTGGGCCGGGTGCCGCCCAGCTCGTCGATCATCGCCTCGACGATCTCCGGCTCGCGCTCCTCGGTGATCCGCAGGGCGCGTTCCAGGACGGCACGTCTGGAGTACGGGCTGGTCGCGGCCCACTCGGCCTGCGCGCGCTCGGCAGCCCGGTAGGCACGGTCGACCTGCTCGACGGTGGCCACGGTGATGGCCGCGAGCTTCTCCCCGTTGTAGGGGTTCACGTCGATGATGTCCCACGAGCCCATACCGGCCAGCCACTCGCCGTCGATGTACTGATGGGCCAAGTCGCTGAATATGGACATGCCATCCCTTACTGCGAGCGCGCACCCTTGCGCTGCACCGGAGACTGATCAGTCGTCATAGTACGTGCGAATCAAGACAGTTGGAGCAGACCCCGGAGAAGATCCCGAGTCTGGCGCGGGTCCGGGCAGTCGCCCTGGAGCCGTTCCATGGCCCGGCTGTACTGACCCACTTCCTCTTCCTTGTCCAGGTAGAGGGCACTGGTGAGCTGTTCCAGATAGACGATGTCCTGGAGGTCGGACTCGGGGAAGCGGAGCAGCGTGAACGCGCCGCTCTCGCCCGCGTGCCCGCCGAAGGAGAAGGGCATGACCTGGAGCTGCACGTTCGGGCGCTGGGAGATCTCGATGAGGTGCTCCAGCTGACCCCGCATCACGTCCCGGTCGCCGTACGGCCGGCGCAGGGCCGCCTCGTCGAGGACGGCGTGGAAGACGGGGGCGTTCTCGGAGACCAGGACCTTCTGCCGCTCCAGGCGCAGCGCGACCCGTCGGTCGATCTCGGCCGCGGTGGCCGTGGGCATGCCGCGGCTGACGACGGCGTGGGCGTACGCCTCGGTCTGGAGCAGGCCGTGGACGAACTGGACCTCGTAGATACGGATGAGGGAAGCGGCACCCTCCAGCCCGATGTAGGTCTGGAACCACCCGGGCAGGACGTCGCCGTAACTGTGCCACCAGCCGGCCGCGTTGGCCTCGCGGACGAGCCCGAGGAGCGACTCCCGCTCGGTGCCGTCCATGACTCCGTAGAGCGTGAGGAGGTCCTCGACGTCTCTTGCCTTGAAGCTCACCCTTCCCAACTCCAAGCGGCTGATCTTCGACTCGGACGCGCGGATCGAGTAGCCGGCCGCCTCACGGGTGATCCCACGGGATTCACGGAGCCGCCTGAGCTGCGAGCCCAGGAGAATACGGCGCACCACAGAACCGCTGGCTTCTGCGGTCACTTGTCCTGCCCTCCCCTTCGCCTTGGCCTGCGCGGGGCCCCCGTACCCCAGGGGCCGCAGTCTGCCACCAAAACGCATCGGCCCGTACTCGTTCTGTAACGGAATCCTGCGTCCCGGAAAAGAAGTCCGTAAGTATGCGTAGGAAGAAATGAGCAAGAACCATGACGGGATCGGACAGGTCCGGCGCGTGCACGTGCATCTGCCCTTGCATCTGACATCCGCATTCGGAAGCATGGTCCCCGCGCACCTGCGTGCTCTTCGCGCCGGCGCGAGACCCACCCCGCAGTTCTTTCTGGTCAGGGCCACCGCCCGGCCGCGAATCCCGGGAGTGCCTCGCATGGGGACGAATGGATCGACCGTGCTAGAGCCGTTACGGCAGGGGCTACCCCCGGTCGACCCCACGGCTGTCTCGGGGTCCGCCTCCTGCGCTCTGCCCGCCCGCTACGAGGCGGTGCGCGGCGCCCGTTCGTTCACCCGCTCGACACTGGCGGGGTGGGGACTGGACGCCCGATTCGACGACGTCTCCCTGGTCGTCTCCGAACTCGTCACCAACGCGCTGCGGCACGCGCTTCCCGAGGATTCCCACGGCTGTACGGGGTCGCGCGGGGAGCAGGACCCGCCGGTCCGCCTGCACTTGATGCGGTGGAGCACCCGGCTGGTGTGCGCGGTGCGCGATCCGAGCGAGGACCGGCCCGGGGGCTGCTTCTCGCCGGAGCGGACGGCGGAGAACTTCGACGCCGAGTCGGGGCGCGGGCTGTTCCTCGTGGACTCCTACAGCGACAGCTGGGGCTGGCACCCGCTCGCGGGACGGCTCACCGGCAAGGTGGTCTGGGCCCTGTTCATGCTCCAGGACTGACGCGGCGACAGGGCCGCGGCGCCACCTCGACGGTGGGCGCGCGCCCGTCGCCGATCGGCCGATCCACACGACACTGGCCGGGAACGATCACTGCGATCGTTCCCGGCCAGTGCACGTGCATGGCTCGTTCCACTGCCCTGTGCCTGCTGCCCGCGGCCCCATGCCGTCAGGCGATGAGGTGGTCGAATTCCCCGTCCTTGACGCCCAGCAACAGCGCCTCTATCTCGGCCGGCGTGTAGACCAGCGCCGGTCCGTCCGGGTGACGTGAGTTCCGTACCGCCACGTTGCCTCCCGGCAGCTTGGCGAACTCCACGCAAGACCCCTGCGAGTTGCTGTGCCTGCTCTTCTGCCACATCACCCCGACGAGTGCCGCGGCCGCCATCCCGTTGTACGCGTGGTCCACAGGAAGCCCCCGATAGTGCAGATGTCAACTGCACCGGATCATAGCTGTGTTCAGAAACAGCTGCATGGGCAGATGCACGTGCACGGGGCGTGGTCCTTTGATCACAGCCGGGCGGCCGGTTTCGCCCCGAGCGCCGCCGAGACCTCCTCCAACGACTCCCACAGCAGCTCGGCGGCATCGCGCAGCACCCCCGGCGGCGGTCCGTCCGGCCCGTCCAGGACGCCCCGGACCGCCTCCCACCGCGGGACCCGCCGCTCCCGCACCGCCCGGGCGCCCTCCTCGGTCGCCGTCCGCAGGGCGTGCGCGAGCGCCGCCGCACCCGGTACCGGGTCCCCGTCGCGGTCGGGGAGGTGCGCCTCCAGGAGCATCGCCCGCCGCCCCAGCGCCGCCAGCGCCTCGGCCGCGTCGTCGGCGGCCGACCGGGAGATCCCCCGGTGCCGCACCGGCTCCCCGGCGGCCCGCGAAAGGGCCTCCTGCCAGGCGATCCGGGCGTCCCGGGCGGCCAGCACCGCCTCGCGCACGTCCGCACGCCGGGCGCCGGCCGGGTCGGCGTACTGCCCGAGCACGGCCGCCGCGTACCGCCCGCCGGCCGCGACCCAGTCGGCGAGCCGGGTGCGCAGCCGCGGGGTCTCCCACGCCGGGTAGAGCGCGTAGGCCACCATCGCGAGGAGCCCGCCGACGAGGGTGAGGGAGACCCGGTCGCGGACGGTCTGGTCCCAGCGCACCCCGCCCATGCCGAGCAGGAAGACGACGTACGCCGATACGAAGACCTGGGAGACGGCGTACCCCGTGCGCATCAGGACGTACATCAGGCAGGCGCTGACCACCGCCAGCAGCCCGGAGAGGTACATGCCGGGGTGGGCGAGCTGGACGATGCCGGTGGCGACCGCGACCCCGACGAGGGTGCCGCCGAAGCGGGCGACGGCGCGCGAGTAGGTCTGGCTGAAATCGGGCCGCATCACCATGACGGCGGCCATCGGCGCCCAGTAGGCGTGCCCCAGGGGCAGCGCGTGCCCGATCAGGTAGCCCGCCGAGGTCACCGCGGTGACGCGCAGCGCGTGGCGCAGGATCGGCGATCCGGGCCGAAGCTCCGCACGCACCGCCTTCGCCACCAGCGGGACCAGCCCCGGCAGGGTGGGGCGCAGCATCGATTCCGCGGGGTCCGCCGTCCGCCCGGATCCCGGCTCGGCGGTCTCCAGTACGTCCGCCAGCAGGGCCGCGAGCCGGCGCGCGGCCCGCAGCGCCGCCCCCTCGAGCAGATCGGGCGTGTCGGGCGAGTTGAGGACGGCCAGGTCGGGCGCGGGCAGCCGGACGGGCTCCCCGAGCCGGATGGCGCGCGCGGCGGCGTCCAGTACGGACCCGGCGGCGGCCAACAGTTCCCGCACCCGGTCCCGGGCGGGCCCCTCGGCCGGAGCCCCCACCGCGGGGTCGGCGAGCGAGGCCAGCACGGGCCGGATCCGCTCGGCGAGCCCCCGCGCCCCGTGCAGTTCGGCGGGGCGGTTGCGGGCCTGGCGCCGGGTGACGATGGCGGCGGACCGGGCCGTCATCAGCGGTTCGGGGTCGAAGGGCGCGGCCGGGTCCTGGCGCAGCCGCCGCGCGTAGTCGCCCTCGGCGGCGAGCGCGTCCGCGAGGGCGTCGCGCTGGGCCCCCCAGCGACGCACCGGGAACAGCACGATCAGCAGCGCCTGCACCACCCCGCCCGCGGCGATCAGCGCGGCGTGCCCGGCGGCCTGGGCCACGGAGGTCGGCAGGGTGACCGTCACCAGCATGATCGCCACGTTCCCGGAGGCGATCACCCCGGCGGTCGGCCCGGCCGCCCAGAGCATCCCGGAGGCGAAGGTCCACACCGCCAGCAGGGCGAGGAAGGCCGGGGTGTGGGAGGAACCGACGAGGTAGCCGACGAAGGTGCTGACGGCGAGGGTGAGCCCGGAGGCGAGCGCGAGCACCGGACGCGGGCGCCAGCTGCGCTGGAAGGAGGCGACGGCGGCCATGAAGGCGCCGAAGGCGGAACTCGCGGCCGAACCGGGCCCCAGGAAGGCCAGGCTCAGCCCGACGACGAGGGCCAGACCGACGCCCGCACGGATGGCGATGAGCGGCTCCAGCCGGGTCCGCTCGACCGTCAGTCCCGCGCGCGCGGTGTCCTTCAGGGCCCGGAGCCAGCTCATGCCGCGAGCGTAGCCGCTTTCAGGACTTCTTCAGATTTGTACGGACCCGATCGGTGGCGCTTCCATGAGGCGGTCCAAGGCCGTCCACCACCGGTCACCGCACGTCCGAAAGATGGGTACGCGCATGCTCAGGAACGCCATGGAACCCTGGCACCTCGTCGTCCTCCTGGTCGTCTGTCTCCTCGTGTTCGGTTCGAAGAAGCTCCCCGACATGGCCCGCTCGCTGGGCAAGTCCGCCCGCATCCTCAAGAGCGAGGCCAAGGCCATGCGGGCCGACGACCAGGTCGCCCCGGGAGCGCCGGCCCACCCGGTCGCCCCGGGCGAGGTCACGCCCCGCTGACGGCCGCCGACCGGCAGGACCTGTTACCGCCGCAGCGCCTGCCGGTCCGGTCGCCCCGCGTTGCCCACGTGGGCGCGGTCGGCCGCCTCGGTGCCGTCGGTCCAGCCGGCGAGGTCGGTGGCCCCGCGCAGCCGGGTCGTGGTCGTCTTCGGGAACATCTCCTCGGCCCGGGAGCTGACGGCCACGTCACGGGCCACCAGGGCGGGCAGGTTGTCCGGCACCTCGGCCGCCGTGTGCTCGGCGGTCTCCGCGAGCCGCTGGCCCAACCGGCTCGCGTAGGCCAGCAGGAACGACTGCCGGAAGGTCTTGGTCCGCTTGCGCCCGCCGGCCCGCTGGCCGGCCTCGGCGCGCGTCATCGCCGCCGTCCCCTGCACGAGCAGCGAGGTGTAGAGCAGCTCCACCGACTCCAGATCACCCTCGAACCCCACCACCGTCGAGAACTCGAAGGACGCGTTCCACACGGCCTGGCACCGGTTCGCCCGCGCGACCGCGTCCAACAGCACCGCCTTGGCCTCCTCGTACGGCGGCTCCACCCCGATCCGGCAGGCCCCCGGCAGCTGCCCGGACCCGCCACCGCGCACGGCCAGCAACGCCTCGTCGACGGTGTGCCGGGCCATCAGCTCCTGCGCCTTCGCGCTCAGCGCCTCCGCCTCCTCGGGGAAGGTCGTGGCCTCGGCCTTCGCCAACAGCGCCCGGATCCGCCCGAGCATCCGCGGCTCTATGTGCCCGGCCGCCTCCAGCTCCCCGGCGGGATCCCCGGGCAGCGGCCCGACCGGCTCGATCGACGGCAGCCGGACCAGCACCCGCAGCACTTCCAGCACCGCGGTGGCCAGCGAGAACCGGTCGCACTTCTCCCGCGCGACCACCCGCTCCGCGTACCCGGAGTCCGCGCCCCACCACGCCTCGGCGGCGCCCCACCGCACGGGCAGCCGGGCGTAGCGCCGCGCCTCCGCGGCGATCAGGTCCCCGACGAGCCGCACGTGCCGCTCGTCCAGGTCCCGGCGCACCAGCCGCACCACGTCGGCGGGCTGCCAACCACGCTCCCAGGCCTGGCGCACGAACCCCTCGCCGCGCGCCAGCAGCTCCCGCCCCACCTCGCCCCACGCGGCGGCGGCCAGCACCGACGCGCCGGTGTCGAGCCCGGTGTCGTCCTGGGCGTAGAGGGCGGCGGCGAAGGCACGGTCGACAACATGTTTCACACCAACAGCTTGGCACGCCCCTGCCGAGTGCCCCCGGACCCGTCCCTTCGTTGACCAGTCCATGCTGTTAATCACCGGCGCCTCGGGCGCCCTGGGCTCCCTCATCGCCCAGAAGCTGGCGCACCACCCCCGGACCCTGATCGGCACCCGGACCCCGACCGCGAACCAGCGCGAGATCGACCTCGACGTCCCCCGCACCCTCGACTTCACCTCGGTCGAGACCCTCCTGCTGATCTCGGCGGGCTACGGCGAGGACGACACGGTCATCGCCCGCCACGAGGCGGCGATCGGCGCGGCCGAACGCGCGGGGGTGCGCCACATCGTCTACACGAGCCTGACGGCGCAGGGCGACCACCTCCCCTACGCCCTCGCCCACCGCTGGACCGAACGCCGCCTGCGCGACTCCCCCCTCGACGTGACCGTCCTGCGCAACGGCCTGTACGCCGAACTCCTGGCCGCCCTCGCCGCCCCCGGACCCGACGGCCGGATCACCGCCCCGCTGGGCACCGGCACCGTCGCCGCCGTGGCCCGCGAGGACCTGGCCGACGTGGCCGTACGGGTCGCCCTCGACCCCGGGGCGCACGCGGGCCGGACCTACGAGCTCGTCGGCGCCCGCTCGATCGGCGGCGCCGACCTGGCCGCCGCGACGGGCACGACGTACGCCCCCTCCACCCTGGCCGCCGCCCGCACCGCCCTCTCGGGCCCCGGCTCGGTCCCCTTCCAGGTCCCGATGCTGATCGGCACGTACTCCGCCATCGCGGCGGACTTCCTCTCCACCCCCGACCAGGGCCCCCTCCACACCCTCCTCCCCACCCCACCCCGCGACGCCTTGAAGACCTACGCGGCCACCACCTGACCCGAGCGGAACCGGTCGGCGCGGGCGGGCCGCGGCCGGGCCGGTGACCCGCACGAGTGTCTCCTCGGCTCGCGGCAGCGGCCCCGTCGGACACTGCGCCCGGTGGTGACCGCTCGTCCTTGCGGGGACACTCCTGCGCGCCCCCGTCCCGGCCGCGACCCGCACGGTGGTCCCGCGTCAGGGCGGGGTGTCCCCGCACGGTGGTTCCGCGTCAGGGCGGTGGCGTGGCGACGGGGTGGGGTGTCCCCGCAAGGACGAGCGGTCACCACCGGGCACGGACTCCGACCGGGCCGAGCCCGCGAGCCGAGGAGACACCCCACCCCGGCGCCGCGCCGCCGCCCTGACCCACCCCGGCGCCGCGCCGCCGCCCTGACCCACCCCGGCGCCGCGCCGCCGCCCTGACCCACCCCGACCCGCCGACACCACGCGCCGCCGCACCCCGATGTCAGACCCCGGTGGAACACTCGAACGATGAGCGACCACCCCGCCCGGTGGGCGTTGACCGAAACCCCGGACGGCCACTGGCAGGCCACCCCGGCCGACGGCCACGGCCAAGGCCAAGGCCCCCGCACCACCACCCCCACCCCCGCGGAAGCGATCCGCTCCGCCCCACCCGGCACCCGCTGGATCTGGCGCTCCACCCAGGCCGTCTACCCCCGCCTCCTCGCCGAGGGCGTCACCGTGGAGCGCTGCTACGACGTCGAGGACGCCGAACTGCTGCTCCTCGGCCACGAGGGCCGCCTCGGCGAACCCCGCTCCGCCGCCGCCGCATGGGCCCGCCTCACGAACGCCCCCGTCCCGCCCGACCCCCCGCAGCGCGCCGCCGAACCCGGCACCCAGTCGTCCCTCTTCGACCCCCGCCCGGCCCCGCTCCCCCTCGACGCCCTGCTCGCGGTCTACGCCGACCAGATGCGCCGCCACGGCGCCACCGCCCACCCCGACCGCATGCACCTGCTCACCACCGCCGAGTCCGCCGGGTTCCTCGTCGCCGCCGAGATGAACCGGGCGGGCCTGCCCTGGCGGGCGGACGTGCACCGCGCGCTCCTCACCGACCTCCTCGGCGAGCGCTACGCCGGCGGCGGGGCCCCGCGCCGCCTCGCCGAGCTGGCCGAGCAGATCTCCGCCGCCTTCGGCCACCCGGTCCGCCCCGACCTGCCCGCCGAGGTCATCAGGGCCTTCGCCCGCGCCGGGATCAAGCTGAAGTCCACCCGCCGCTGGGAGATCCAGGAGATCGACCACCCCGCCATCGCCCCGCTGCTGGAGTACAAGAAGCTGTACCGCATCTACACCGCCCACGGCTGGGGCTGGCTCCAGGACTGGGTGCACGACGGCCGCTTCCGCCCCGAGTACGTCCCCGGCGGCACCGTCACCGGCCGCTGGGTCACCAACGGCGGCGGCGCCCTGCAGATCCCCAAGGTGATCCGCCGGGCGGTCGTCGCCGACCCCGGCTGGCGGCTCGTCGTGGCGGACGCCGACCAGATGGAACCCCGCGTGCTGGCCGCGATCTCCCGCGACCCGGGCCTGATGGAGGTGGCCGGCCGCCCCGAGGACCTCTACACCTCGATCTCCCGCCAGGGCTTCTCCGGCGACCGCGACATGGCCAAGATCGCCGTCCTGGGAGCCGTATACGGTCAGACCTCCGGCGACGGCCTGAAGAACCTCGCCGCACTGCGCCGCCGCTTCCCCCGCGCCGTGGCGTACGTCGACGACGCCGCCCGCGCCGGTGAGGAGGGCCGTCTGGTCCGCACCTGGCTGGGCCGCACCTGCCCGCCCGCGGCGGGATCCGGCGCCCAGGAGGAGGCGGGCCTCCCCCAGGAGGACGGCGCGCCCGCGCACTCCGACGACGGCGCCCCGGATCCCGACACCGGCGCCGGCGGCACGTACGGCTTCACCCCCGGCTACGCCTCGTCCAACTCCCGGGCCCGCGGCCGCTTCACGCGCAACTTCGTGGTCCAGGGCAGCGCCGCCGACTGGGCCCTGCTGATGTTGGCCGCGCTGCGCCAGGCCACCGCCCACCTCCGCGCCGAGCTGGTGTTCTTCCAGCACGACGAGGTGATCGTGCACTGCCCGGCCGAGGAGGCCGAGACCGTGGCCGAGGCGATCCGCGCGGCGGGCGACCGGGCCGGCCGGATCGCCTTCGGCGAGACTCCGGTTCGCTTCCCCTTCACCACAGCCGTGGTGGAGTGTTATGCCGATGCAAAGTAGCGACGCAAAAGAGCCATACGAGGTTCAGAGATGTTTCAGAAATACGCTGAACCGATGACCGGGTGAGTGCCACCCTTGTCCCATGTCGGGTATTCGGGGGGCGGGCCCATCGCCCGTGCGGCGCCTTGTGCTGGACCGGTACGCACTGCTTGAGCGTTTCCAAGGAGGCATGGCGGAAGTCTGGAAAGCGCACGACCAGCGGCTCGACCGAACGGTCGTGGCCAAATTCCTCCGGGTCAATGACCGGGGCACCCATCCGGCCCTCCGCTTCCTGCGCGAGGCGAAGATCCTCGCGGCCATCGACGACCCCCGGATCGTCCGGGTGCACGACGTGGACGAGGCCCGGATCGACGGTTTCTGGCACCTCTACCTGATCACCCAGTACATCGACGGCCAGACCCTGCGCGTCGTCCTCCCCAAGGGCCGCCGGCTCGCGGTGGACCACGCCCTGCGCTGGGCGGCCGAACTGTGCGAGGCGCTCGTCCCGGTGCACGCGCGGGACCTGGTCCACCGGGACATCAAGCCGACCAACGTCATGGTCCGCGGGGCCCGGACGGCCGATCCGGACGCCTCGGGCAGCCTGGTCCTGCTGGACTTCGGCATCGCCCGCACCTACACGGCCTACGGCGCCCTCGGTTTCGCGGCCGGGGTCACCGGCGACGCCCAACTCGTGGGCACGCCGGAGTACATGGCCCCCGAGTGCTTCTTCCAGGACCCCATCGGACCGGCCACCGACCTCTACGCCGTCGGCTGCGTCCTCTTCGAGATGCTCACCGGCCGCCAGCCCTACTCCGCCCCCGACGACTACGGCGCACTGGTCAACCTCCACTGCCGGGCCCCGATCCCCTCCGTCCGCTCCCTGCGCCCGGAGGTGCCGCCCGCCGTGGACCACCTGGTCACCCGGCTGCTCACCAAGAACCCCGGCGAGCGCCCCGCCGACGCCCGCGAGGTCGCCGGGCTGCTGCGCGGGCTCGCCCTCGCGGTCGTACCGCGCCCCACCCTCGTCGTCACCCCGCCCACCCCGCCGCCGCCCGGCCCGCCGCCCGGACCCCCGGCCGACCCCGCCCGGGAGGTCGAGGCCCGCTGCAACGCCGTGCTGGAGGCCACCGAGCGGGATCCGGAGGGCGCGGTGGGCGAGCGGGTGCGGCTGCTGCGCGACGTACTGGACTTCGCGCACGCCACGCTCCCCGCCGACCACCGGGGCAGCTGGCTGGTCGTCCTGCACCTCGCCCAGGCCACGGCCCGGGCCGGGCGCCCCGCGGCCGCCGCCGAGCTGCTCGCGCCGGTGGCCGCCCGGGCCCGCCAGGTGCTGGGCGCCGACGACCAGTTGGCCGTCGTGTGCGCGCTCAACCTCGCCCGCTACATCGGCGAGTCCGGCCATCCGCGCCCGGCCGCCCAACACCTGCTCGAACTGCGCGCCGCCGTCTCCGGGGTCCTGTCCGCCACCGACCCCAAGCTCTCGGAGATCCGCTACGACCAGGCCCACTGGCTGGCCGCCGCCGGCGAGACCCGGCGCGCGGCGGCCGAGTTCGAGGCCCTGTACGCCGACCACTGGACGGCGTACGGCCCGGACCACCCGCAGACCGTCCGGCTGCGCGAGCTGATAGCCCGCACCCGGGCCTGACCCGTGGGCCGTGCCGCGCGGGTCCTCGCGCGGCACGACGCACGCCGCACACCACATCACGCACGACGCACGACGCACGACGCACGACGCACGACCGAATCATCAGGGAGGGGATGGGGACCATGGCAGACATGTACGACCTGAACGCGATCCGCGACAGCTTCTTCGCCAGCCAGTCCAAGAAGGGCACGGCCCAGTCGGAGGTGTACGTCGACCGCGAGGGCAAGGTCCGCCTCGGCACCGGCGGCCAGGACGACGCGCCGCTCTCCAGAGTCCCGCAGAGCACCTTCGCCGCGGGCGTCGACGCGGCCCGCCTGGAGCGCGAACGCCGCGTGGCGGCGGCCAAGATGCCCGCCAACACCTACTACGAGGACGCCCCCGGCGCCGAGGGCTGGGTCTACGAGATCAGCACGATGTTCGAGCACCGCTACGTGATGTGCGCGCGCTTCGACGGGGTCGAGTACCAGGTCCGCCTGATCGAACCGGAGTTGGAGTCGCTGCCCAGCCACGACCAGCACGGCTTCCACCTCTACCACAGCGGACTGATCTGCCTGTCCGAGCGCTCCGGCTCGGGCCAGCCCACCCTGGAGGAGGCGTACGCCCGCTCGGCGACCTGGGCGCTCGGCGTCGACTTCGTCCGCATGGGACGCCCGTTCCCGTTCAACCGCAAGCAGTAGGGACCGATGCCGTGCTGCCCGTACATGTCTTCGACTATGTGATCGACCAGGTGGGGCGGGACATCGGGCGCACCCGGCCCGAGCAGGGCGGCGCCCTGCTCGGGCTGCACGGACGCGACGTGCTCACCGCCTTCGTGCACGACGCGCGCGCCCAGGTGACCCGGGTGGAGTACAACAACACCCCGTGGCTGCTGGCCGAGATAGGCCGGATGGAGGAGGCCGGCCCGATCCGGTTCAAGGGCATCGTCCACTCGCACCCGGCGCGCATGCCCCGACCCTCCCAGCAGGACCACCGGGAGTACGGGCGCGCCCTGGAGGCCGTGCCCGACCTCGGGCGCTACATCGCGCCGATCGTCACGCACGACGTCACCACCCCGGGCGAGCGCCACGAGCTGTTCACCGACGCCGCCCGGATCTCGTTCTTCGGTGCGATGTGGACCGAGCGCGGGGTCCGGCTGGAGGCGATGCGTCCGGTGGTCGTGCCGCTGGCCGCCGCGCTCCGCCACGCCGGGCTGCCCTGGTCCGACTCCTTCCCGCTCACCACCCGGGTGGGCTCGGTGCCCGGGGTACGGGTCCCCCTGTCCCCGGGCCGCTCCGGCGCCCGGCGCTACCTCTTCGCCACCGCCGACTTCCCGGTGGCGCCACCGCTGCTGCTGGAGGAGGCCGGGGCGGACGGGCCGCACCCCGAGCTGATCGTGCGGGAGCTGGGCTGGGACCCGCGGATCCCGGAGCTGGACCGACTGCGCGAGGCCCTGGAGGCCCGTACGTCCGCGCCCGGACCCCGCGGCAAGGGCGGCGCGGGGCAGCCCGTACGACACACGCCCGCGCCCGGTCCGGAACCACTGTCCGCCACCCGGGAACTCCCCGTGCCGGACACCCGCGCCCCGAGCTACCTAACGCCCGACACCCGGCCCGGGGACACCCGGATCCAAGACACCCGGACCGCGGACTCCCCCGCACCCGGGCCGCTCGCCCCGCCCGCCCCGGACGCACCCCCGACCCCCTCCGCACCGCCGCCGGGCAGGCTGCGGCGGCTCGTCTACCGGGTCGGGATCGGCAGGCGGCGGGCCGCGCGCGCCGGTCTCTTCGCCCGGACCCAGGGTTTGCTCTCCCCCGCCCTCAAGGACGCCCACGTCCTGCTGGTCGGGGTCGGCTCGGTCGGCAGCTACCTCGCCGAGGTGCTGGTCCGCTCCGGGGTCGGCCACCTCACCCTGGTCGACCCCGACCGGGTCGAACCCGCCAACCTGGGCCGCTCCTTGTTCGGGGTGCGCGACATCGGCCGCAACAAGGCCAAGGCCACCGCCCGGCGGCTGCGCAAGGTGAACCCGCGGCTCAAGGTCACCGTGCTCAAGCGCGACGTCTCCGCCCTCGACTACCACCAGTGGTACCAGCGGATCTCCGACGCCCAGCTCGTCGTCGCCGCCACCGACGACAACCACGCGCAGCAACGCCTCAACCACCTCGCCTACTACCTGCGCCGCCCGGCCGTCTTCATCGGCCTCTACGACGGCGCCGCGGGCGGCGAGATCGTCTTCACCACCCCCGGCTCGCCCTGCTGGTCGTGCGCGACCGGCGGGGTCCGCGAGTCCCTGGGCGAGCTGGGCCACCAGCCGCGCACCGACTACGGCACCGGCCGCCTGTTCGCCGTACCCGGGCTGCTCACGGACATCCACTACCTGACCTCGGCCGCCGCGAAGGTCGTCCTGGCCCTGCTGCACCCGAGCGACGGACCGGACCGGGTCGGCGGGTTCCTGACCACACCGCTCCGCAAGGACCTGTCCATGGCCCTGTTCGCGATGGAGCCCGACCACTGGTTCTTCCCGCGCGTGCTCGGCGAGGCACCGGGCCAGCACGCGTTCCAGAGCATCTGGCTGCGCACCGGGCGGCGGCCCGACTGCCCGGTCTGCGGCGAGCTGTCGCTGCGCAGCGACCCCGGCGAGTACACCGGCCGGTCGAAGGACGACGCCGAACTCACCCGCGTCCAAAAGCGTGCCTACCAGGAACGCAGACGCCAGCAGCACCACCGGCACTGAAAGAGGAGGGAGGGAGATCCATGGTGGACGAGACCACCAAGCGGATGCGCGAAGCCCACGAGGCCCGTCGTAAGTTCGCCGAGGGCACGGCGGCGCCGACCCCGCCGCCGACCCCGAAACCCGCCCCGAAGCCCACCCCGACCCCGGCACCGACACCGAGGCCGACACCCACGCCCACGCCGCGGCCCCGGCCGGTGGCCGTGCCGCAGCGCCCGGTCGCGGGTCTGGGCGGGCTCGCGGCCTTCGGCCAGGGAGCGGCGCTCGTCCTGCTCATGTGGCGGCTGCTGCTCCTCAGCGACTGGACGGCGCCGCTGACGCTGTCGGCGCGGTACGCCCCGCGCTGGACCGAACCGCACCAGCTGGCGCTGAAGGAGATCGGCGCCAGCTGGTACCCCGACCTGCGCGAGCTGGTGCTCTTCCAGGGGCCGGGGCGGGAGTACCCGTGGCTCTTCCCGGCCTGCGCGGTGGTCCTCTACCTGCTGGTCCGGGTGGGCCGCCTGCCGGAGGGCCTCCAGGCCACGCTGGGCACGCTGGTCAGTGCCTACGGCCTGGCGGCCCTCCTCGCGAGCGCCCCGCCCCTGCTCGGCCAGTGGCCCCTCGGCCTGGTCCTCGCGGCCGCCGCCTGGGCCGTGATGTACCGCCTCTACGTCAGGGAGTGAGCCCTTCGGGACCCCACCGGGTCCCGACCGGGACCCGGGCCGACCCGCTGGCGCGCGCCGCTCCGGGTCAGCCCAGGTCGTGGACGTAGACGTGGAACTCGTCGCGCACGAAGCCCTCGGCCTCGTACAGCCCCTGGGCGACGTGGTTGTCGTACGCCGTCTCCAGCTGCACCCCGGACACCCCCGCCTCCCGCGCCCTCCGCAGGACCTCCCGCAGCAGGGCCCGGCCCGCCCCGGTCCGCCGCCCGTCCGGGGCGACGTAGAGGTCGCTCAGCACCCAGGCGGGGCGCAGTGCCAGCGACGAGAAGGTCCGGTACACCTGCGCGAGCCCCACGGTCACCGCCCCGCCGGCGTCCGCGTCGACGTCCGCGAGCAGCACGAGCGACTCCCCCTTGCGGATCCGCTCCGCGAGGAACTCCCGCGGCGCCCCCGGGTCCTCGACCTCCACCCGGTAGAAGTCGAGGTACCCCCGGAACAGCCCGGCGGCCACCTCGACGTCGCCGTCGCCGGCCTCCCGCACCACTACCTGCTGGTCCATGTGCACTCCTTCTCGTCCGCCCCTCGTGCCACTCCCATTATCGCGTTCCCCCCACGTCACAACGCTTCGCCGTCGGCGGGAAGAACCCCACGGATTCGGCCGCCAATCTCCGCACTTCCGGCCAGCGCGGGCGCCCCGATCGGTAGCCTGCTGGGATGACCCGCGACTCGACGAAGAGCGACGGTGAACCCGGCCGTGACCTGTTGGAATCCGGCTTGAACCTGCTGCGCAGCCAGCTGCCGCGCGCCAGTAGCGTCCAGTACGTGAAGTCGCTCGCGGGCGGTTATACGGACGCCCGCGTCGTCCTGTGCGACATCGGCCGGACCCCCGGCCACCCCGCGGACGGCTCCCTGAACGGCCAGTACGTGCTGAAGGCCGGCATCGCCAGCGGACGCCCGCAGTCCGCCGCCCACAACGCCTTCATCGAGGGCCTCCCGCACTTCGGCACGGGCCACGTCCCGCGGCTGCTGCACGCGTCACAGGACGCGGGCACCAGCGTCGACCTCTACGACATCGCCGGATCCAGCCTCGACCGGGTCCGCTCGGCCGAACACGTCGACGCCGAGGACCGCCAGGAGGTCCTGGCGCGCGCCTCCCGGGACCTGCTCGCCGCGCAGCTCGCCGCCGCGGGGCCACCGGACTACCGGGGCACGGTGGGATCCGTGATCCGCTCCTGGCTGGGGCCGGGCTTCCCGCAGGACCAGCGCGGGGCCCGCGTGCGCGAGGTGACGGCCCAGCTGCGCGGCACCGGCAGCGGGCGCGCGTTGCGCCACGAGGGCGAGTTGCTCCCGGACCCGCTCGTCCTGCTCGACCACGAACTCGGCCTGGTCGACGGGGAGCTGTCCCACTTCCGCGGCCCCACCCACGGCGACCTGCACCTGCGCAACGTCCTGGTGCGCGGCTCGCTGCCCACCCGGGACCTCGCGTACTGGCTGATCGACGTCAACTGGGGAGTGTCCCGCCCCCTGCTGTACGACCACGCCTACCTGGAACTCTCGGCGCTCCTCTTCGGCCTCGGCAATTCCACGAGCGGCCGGGTGCTGCCCCTGCTCGCCCGGCTCGACGACGAGAAGCTGACGGTCCCCGTCGAGTTGGACATCAATGACGCCGGGCTCGTCAACCTGCTCCGCGGCATCCGCAAAGAGGTGCGGGACGTCCTCATGGACGCCGAGTCCAACCGCGTCGACGTCTGGCAGCGCCAGCTGCTCTTCGCCCGGATCGCCGCCGGCCTCAACTGGGCCGCGAAGCCGCTCGACGACCTCTCCCTGCGCCGCGCGGCCCTGGTCAGCGCGGGCTGGGCGGCCCGGCTGCTGCTGCGCGAACACCACCCGAAGGTCTGGGTCGACGTCGCGGCGCAGGACCGGATCGGCACGACCGGCATCGCCACGAGCACGAGCGCCACCCCGGTCACGGCGCAGGAGGCGCTGCGCCGCTGGCAGCCCTTCCAGCGGGTGGGCGGCGGGATGGACCTGTTCCTCGTCGCCGACGAGGTCCGCGCACGGCCCGAGTTGGCCGCGCTCGCGCACTGCGGCTGGGCGACCGTCATCGACCTCGACCCCGCGAGCGACCAGAACGGGCTGTCCAGCGTCGTCGTCCCCGAGCTCGAAGAGCACCGGCACGTGAGCGTCTTCGGCGGAATCCGCACGCCGGTCCCGCCCACCGGTGCGACGAGCTGGCTGATGGCGAACGGCTGGAGCACCCACGACGAACCGTCGGCCGCGGCCGCCGCCGAATGGCGCCGGCGGGGCTACCTCCAGCGGGTGCGACAACTGATCGACGAGACGCACGAGGGCACCCCGCACCAGGCGGCGGCGGTGCTGTGCCTGCGCTCCGGACGGCGCGGCCGCGAGATCGACGACGTCATCGACTACATCGACGAGAAGTACGACGGGATCACCGAGAGCCTCGACCTCGCCCAGGCCCCGGCCGTCGACGGCATAGACATCGACGCCTTCCTCACCGTGGTGGCCGAGTCGCTGCCCCCGGCGGGCAGCAAGGCCGCGCCCGCACTGCCCGGCCTGGGCGGCCGCCCCTGGGAGCTCAAGCGGGCCGACCTGCACCGGCTCTCGGTCGACCTGGAGGTGCTGCACTCCGAGATCCTCTCCCACGGCCAGGCCGCGCCCCAGCCGACGACGGACGCCTTCTGGCGCGGCCGCCCGCCCACCTGGCAGGAGCTGGAGGCGTGGGTCGACGTACAACGCGACGCCTGCCCGGAGCTGATGAAGGAGGTCCAACAGCGCCTCGGCGACCACAAGCTCGACATGGTCCGCCTCGACCACTCGCCGGGCGCCGGGGGCACCACGCTCGCCCGCCGCGTCGCCTGGAACATGCACCGCAGCTATCCGACGGTGCTCCTGCGCCACTTCTCGGACAAGACGGCCGACCGCATCGACGAGATCTACCAGCAGACCGGCCACCCCGCCCTGGTCATCTGCGAATCCGCGATCCTGCCGGAGTACGACCGCGACGAACTGATCCACTCCCTCGCCCAGCGCAACACCCGGGCCGTCCTGCTGTGGGTGAACCGCACCAACGTCAAACGCCCCCGGATCAAGCACAAGCTGGTCGACCCGCTCCAGGGCGACGAGCGCGACCTGTTCCTGCGGGAGTACCGCAACCGCGCGCGGACCCCCCGCGCCCACCGGCTCCTCGACGCGCTGGCCGAGGGCGTCACCGACGTGGTGGCCGCGCAGAAGCTCTCCCCCTTCTTCTTCGGCCTGTGCGTCTACGAGGAGCAGTTCGAGGGGGTCGCCTCCTACGTGCGCAACCACCTCGCCGGGCTGAGCCGCAGCCAGAAGGAACTGGCCCGCCACCTCGCCCTCATCACCCGCTACGGCCAGGAACTGGGCCTCCCGGTCAACATGGTCGAGTCCTGGATGGGCCGCGAGCGCACCCGCGCCAGCGCCCTGAGCGACAGCGACCTCAGTGAGCTGCTCGGCCCGGACCTGCGCCACCTGGTGGTGGCCGAGCGGGGCGCGCTGCGGCTGCTGCACCCGCTGATCGCGGAACACGTCCTGAAGGGCGAGGCCGACGGCGAGCAGTACGGACTCGCCCAGATCTCGGTCGAGTTCATCAAGAAGACCACCGAGTACCTCGGCCCCGAGAACAGCACCACCGCCCGCCTCCTCAACGAGCTGTTCATCCGGCGCACCAGCTGGTCCCCGAACGGGCAGAAGCCGGACAACTTCGCGGAACTCATCGAGAGCATGTCGGTCGAGGCCGGCGCCCGCGTCTTCGAGCAACTCACCGTCCGCTGCCCGGACAACGCGCATTTCTGGAACCACCGCGGCCGCTACGACATCTACAAGGTCAAGGCGGACTTCCGCCAGGCCGAGTCCTTCGTGCTCAAGGCCGTGGAGAAGTCCCACGGCCACGACGCGACGCACCTGCACACCCTCGGCCTGGTCCGTCGCTTCTGGATCGAGAACGAGCTGGCCAGCCTGACCCGGGGCGGCGAGGAACACACCCCTGAACAACTCCTCGCCGCGATCCAGGAACTGTTCGACGGCGCGATGGAGGCGTTCACCAACGCCGGGAAGTACACCAACACCGACTACACCTGGTCCACCCCGATCCAACTCATCGCGACCGTGGTGGAACGCCTGTGGAAGGCCTCCGGGGTCGGCAGCCTCGTCGAGTTCATGGAGGGCAACGACCCGTCCGCGATGTGGGTGACCGAGCAGATCGGCCGCGCCGAGGAACTCCTGGACAACCTCCGCAACCTCAACGCCGAGGGCACGTACTACCAGAAGCTCAACAACCGGCTCACCGGCCTGTACGGCGACGTCGAGCGGCTGGTCGAGCAGTGGCAGGAACTGCGGCGCCGCGGCAACGACAACCCGGAGGTGAACCTCGCGATCGCCCGCACCCTGTACGCCAAGGCCGGGCGGGACTGGTCGAGCCTGTCCGAGGACAACGCGCGCCTCATAGCCGAGATGGCCGAGGGATCGGTCAACAGCGGCCGGGCCACCGACGCCGACCTGCGCCTGTGGTTCCAGTCCTACCGCAGGCTCCCCGAGTACACCGAGACCAACGCCCTGGAGCGACTGGCCTGGTTCGCCTCGGAGAAGAGCAGCCTGGACGCGAACTACTACCTCTACATCCTGCACTTCCTGATCTGGTACCGGGGGGACGCCCGCGACCAGGACCGCACCCGCTACTACCTGGAGGAGACGCGGCGCCTGAGCCGTCAGCACCGGCGGCAGTGGAGCTTCGAGTGGCTGGGCCACGGGCCGCGCCCGCACCCCCTGGTGCACTTCAGCGAGATGGGGCGGCAGCGCTACGGCCCGGCCGGCTTCTGGAGCCGGCCGCAACAGCTCAAGCGCGTGAGCGGGATCATCGAGGAGATCAAGAGCCCCCAGTCGGGCCGCCTGCGGATCACGAACGGCCAGATGCCGGCCTTCTTCACCCCGCGCAACCAGTTCTGGCAGACCCGCGACGTCAACGCCTCCGTCGAGTTCTACCTCGGCTTCAGCTACGAGGGCCTGCGCGCCTGGGAGCCCACGTACCCGGGCGAGACCCCCGACGCCCTGGCCTACGCGGAACCGCTCCAGCCGGTCGCCCTCCCGACGCCCTTCCCGACCCCCCGGACGGCCCCGCAGCCCCCCGACCCCGCACCGGAGCCGACGCCGGAGCCGGAACCGGAGGCAGCCGTCCCGGTCCCCGCGGCCCCGCAGCCCTACCGGGTCGAACCGGCGGTGATCCAAGCCCTCTCCGCCCGCCTACGGGCCACCGCCCCGCGCACCGCTCCCGGCACCCCGCCCCACCCCGACGGCCCGGAGGCCTTCACCCAAGCCGTCCTCACCCTGCTCCAACAGGCCCGCGCCGCCGACCGACAACTGACCTCCCTGGAACTCGGCGGCGCCCTCCAGAAGCTGTTCGGCATGGAGCCCTACCGCACGTTCCGCAAGAACCACGGCCAGGGCAAACTCCGCCCGGCCGTGGAGTCCCTGGGCTTCAAAACCACCCCGACCCCCCAGGGCTTCGACATCGACCTGCCGTAACGCCCTGAAAAACAGCAAAACCCCCAGGTCACGGCGAGTGAGTCCTGGGGGTTCTACAGAGCCGCCTTCGGGATTCGAACCCGAGACCTACGCATTACGAGTGCGTTGCTCTGGCCAACTGAGCTAAGGCGGCACCGCTGGGATGACGAGAATTTCCCTGGAGGGAGGCTCTCATCAGCAGCGGCGCCAAGTCTACAGGGTTAAACCGGGTGCCCCGCACCAGGTCGGCGGGGGGCTGTCGGGAGGGGGGTCAGCACTTCTTGCCGGCCTGCGGAGGGGTGCCCTCCAGGAGGTACTGGTTGATCGCCGTGTCGATGCAGTCGCTGCCGCGGCCGTAGGCCGTGTGGCCGTCGCCGTCGTAGGTGAGCAGGACGCCGGAGTCGAGCTGCTCCGCGAGGGCCTGGGCCCACTTGTACGGGGTCGCCGGGTCCCGGACGGTGCCGACGACGACGATCGGGGCCGCGCCCTTCGCCTCCGCGCGGTGCGCCGTGCCGGAAGCCTTGACCGGCCAGTACGCGCAGTTCAGCGAGGCCCAGGCGAGGCCCGCGCCGAAGACCGGGGAGGCCTTCTCGAAGGACGGCAGGGCCTTGTCGACGTCCTCCGGGGTGGTGAAGGCGGCGGGCTGGTCCAGGCAGTTCACCGCGGCGTTGGCGAACATCAGATTGGCGTACGTGCCCTTGGCGTCCCGCTCGTAATAGCTGTCCGCGAGCCCGAGCAGCCCCTGTCCCTCGCCGTTCTTGGCGTCCTTGATCGCCTCGCGCAGCTGGGGCCAGGCCGCCTGGTCGTACAGCGCCGCGATCACCCCGGTCGTCGCGAGCGACTCGCCCAGCGGGCGCGCCGCGTCCCCGCTGGGCACCGGCTGGGCGTCGACCTTGCGGAAGAACTCCTTCAGCTGCGCCGCCACCTCCTGCGGACCGCCCTGGCCGAGCGGGCAGTCGGGCTGCTTCGCGCAGTCCTGGGCGAAGGAACGGAACGCCGTCTCGAAGCCCTCCGTCTGATCCCGGTTCAGCTCCAGCGCCGGGCGCGCGGGGTCCATCGCGCCGTCCAGGACCAGCCGGCCCACCCGGCTCGGGAAGAGGTCCGCGTACGTCGCCCCGAGGAAGGTCCCGTACGAGGCCCCGACGTACGTCAGCTTCGCGTCCCCGAGGACCGCGCGCAGCACGTCCATGTCCCGGGCCGCCTCGACCGTGGAGACGTGCGGCAGCATCCGGCTGGACTTCTCGGCGCAGCCCGCGGCGAACTCCTTGAAGGCCGTGACCAGCTTGGCCCGCTCGGCCGGGTCGTCCGGGGTCTGGTCCACCTGGGTGAAGGCGTCCATCCGGGGGCCGCTCAAACAGTCCACCGGGGCGCTGCGGGCCACGCCGCGCGGGTCGAAGGACACCATGTCGTACTGGGCGCGCACGGGCGCCGGGTAGCCGATGCCCGCGTACGCCTGGAGGTACCCGATGCCGGAGCCGCCCGGGCCGCCCGGATTGACCAGCAGCGAACCGAGCCGCTTGCCGGGACCGGTGGCCACCTTGCGGGAGACGGCGATGTCGATGTCCTGGCCGTTGCCGGGGTGCGCGTAGTCCAGCGGGGCCTTCATGGTCGAGCACTGGAAGCCGGGCGCGCCGCAGTCGCGCCACTTCAGCTTCTGGGCGTAGTACGGGGCCAGGGCGGCCGGGATCGCCGTGGGCTCGGGTGCCTGCACGCTCGCGCCCCGGCTCGCCCCGGCGCTCGCCCCGGTCCCGGCCGGGGAGGCCGCTCCGGAGGGTGACGCGGCCGCTCGGGGGGCCGAGCTGCCCGACGTGCATCCGGAGAGCAGGAGCCCGGCGGCGGCGATCACGGTTCCGGTGGTGCGCAGCAGGCGACTCGTGTCCATCTCCGGAGCGTACGGCCTGCCCGGCGCCCCCGAGGTGGAGGCCGCGCCCGGTCCGCGGGGTGACACCGGGGGACGCGCGGCGCACCGGGGCCCGCCGCGGCCGGGCCGCGCCCTGCCCGTACGGGTGAGCCGGTCAACCGGCGTCCCGCCGCGCCCCTCAGCCGGCGCGCAGGGCCATCGTCATCGCCTCCACCGCGAGGAGCGGGGACACGTTGCGGTCCAGCGCCTCCCGGCAGGCGATGATGCCCTCGATGCGGCGCAGGGTCCGCTCCGGGCCCGAGGCGCGGGCGACCCGGTCGAGGTCCGGACGCACTTCCTCATTGGCGATGGCCAGTCCGGAGCCGAGCTGGAGCGCGAGCACGTCCCGGTAGAAGCCGATCAGGTCGGTGAGCGCCAGGTCGAGGGTGTCGCGCTGGGTCCTGGTGCGGCGGCGCTTCTGCCGGTCCTCCAGGTCCTTCATCACCCCGGCGGTACCGCGGGGCATCCGGCCGCCGGTGCCCGCGCCGGCGCCCATCGCGGCGCGCAGCTCCTCGGTCTCCTTGACGTCCACCTCCTCGGCCACCTGCTTGGCGTCCTCGGCGGCGGCGTCCACCAGCTCCTGGGCGGCCTTCAGGCACGCCCCCACGTCGTCCACCCGCAGCGGCAGCTTCAGCACGGCGGCCCGGCGGCTACGGGCCCGCTCGTCCGTGGCCAGCCGGCGGGCCCGGCCGATGTGTCCCTGGGTGGCCCGGGCGGCCGCGGCGGCGGCCCCCGGCTCGATGCCGTCCCGCCGGACCAGTACGTCGGCGACGGCGGCGACCGACGGGGTGCGCAGCGTCAGGTGGCGGCAGCGGGAGCGGATGGTGGGCAGCACGTCCTCCAGCGAGGGCGCGCACAGCAGCCACACCGTGCGCGGGGCGGGCTCCTCGACGGCCTTCAGCAGGACGTTCCCCGCGCCCTCGGTGAGCCGGTCGGCGTCCTCCAGGACGATGACCTGCCAGCGGCCCACGGCCGGGGAGAGCTGGGCCCGGCGGACCAGGTCCCGGGTGTCCTTCACGCCGATGGACAGCAGGTCTGTGCGGACGATCTCGACGTCGGCGTGGGTGCCGACCACGGTCGTGTGGCAGCCGTCGCAGAACCCGCAGCCCGGTTCACCGCCGAGCGCCCGGTCCGGGCTCGTGCACTGCAGGGCCGCGGCGAAGGCGCGGGCCGCGGTGGACCGGCCGGATCCGGGCGGGCCCGTGAAGAGCCAGGCGTGGGTCATCTTCGACGCGGTCGCCGATTCGATGCCCTCGGCATCGGCCGTGACCAGCGCGTCGGCGTCGCGGGCGGCGGCGGCCAGCTGTGCCTGAACGCGCTCCTGGCCCACCAGGTCGTCCCATACGGGCATGCCGCCCACCACCTCTCTCGCTACGTGTCTCTACGTGTCCCTACGTGCCCCCAGTGTGGCGGGGTGCACTGACAATCCCGGCCGGCCGCCGTCAGCGGCGGCGCGGCCGGCCCCCGGCGCCGTCGCCGTCGCCCTCGTCGCCGTCCTCGTAGCGCCCGCGCGGGCCGAGCAGTTCGTCCGCGAGGGTCGGCTGGTCGTCCATCGGGGTCTCCTGCGCCCACGCGGGCCGGTGGCGCGGGCGCCCCGACTCGTCGAGGACCGGCAGCTCCCGGGTGACGTCGTTGCCGTTGCCGGCGTGGTCGTCGCCGGGGCGGTCGGATCCGCCGCCCTGGCCGCCCGCTGAATCCCGGAAGATCCGCTGCGGCACCCGGGCCGTCGGGTCGGAGGCGCGGACCGGCGGCAGCACGGCCGTCTCCTCGTTCGGGGAGGCCGGCGGCGTGGAGGCCTGCGGCGGCGAGAACTTCGGAACCGGGACCGTCTGGGTGATGTCGTCCGGCTTCACGACCGGCGTGACCACCGTGATCGCGTCCGCCGGATGGGCGCCCTCCGCCGGATGGGCGGCCGAGGGCCGGTCCGGCAGCGGCTCCTTGGCCATGTCGACCCGCGGCACGGGCGCCGTGACCGCCTCGGCCGACTTCTTCGCAGCGGCTTCGGCCGAGGCCTTGGCCGCGGCTTCGGTCGCGGCCTTGGCGGCGGCTTCGGCCGAGGCCTTGGCGGCGGCTTCGGCCGAGGCCTTGGCAGCGGCATCCGCGGCGGCCTTGGCCGCCGCGGCCTTCGCGGTTTCGGCGGCGACGGCCGCGGCCGAGGCCTCGGCCAGCCGGCGCGCCTCCTCCGCCTTCAGCAGGGCCTCCTCGGCACGCCGCTGCTTCTCCAGGCGCCGCTCCTCGGCCTCGGCCCGCAGCCGGGCCTCCTCCTGCGCCTGCGCCCGCAACCGCTCCTGCTCCAGCGCGCGGGCCTTCTCCTCGGCCTCCGCGCGCAGCCGCTCGGCCTCGGCCCGGGCCCGGGCCTCCTCCTCGGCGCGCAGCCGCTCCTCCTGCGCCTTGCGGGCGGCCTCCGCCTCGGCTTCGAGCCGGGCCGCCTCCGCCTCACGGGCCTTGCGCGCCTCTTCCTCGGCCCGCAGCCGGGCCTCTTCCGCCTTGCGCGCGGCCTCCGCCTCGGCGGCCCGCCGCGCCTCTTCCTGGGCCAGCCGGCGCGCCTCGATCTGCGCCGCCACCTCGGCCTCGGACAGCGGGAGCATCCGGTCCATCCGGTGCCGGACGACGGTGGCCACCGACTCCGGGTCCTGGCCCGCGTCCACCACCAGGTAGCGGCCGGGGTCGGCCGCGGCCAGCGTCAGGAACCCGGACCGCACCCGCTGGTGGAACTCCTGGGGCTCCGACTCCAGCCGGTCCGGCGCCTCCGTGAAGCGCTCCCGGGCCGTCTCCGGGGAGACGTCCAGCAGGATCGTCAGGTTCGGGACCAGCCCGTCGGTGGCCCAGCGCGAGATCCGGGCGATCTCGGTCGGCGACAGGTCGCGGCCCGCCCCCTGGTAGGCGACGGAGGAGTCGATGTACCGGTCGGAGATCACGACCGCACCGCGCTCCAGCGCCGGCCGGACCACCGTGTCCACGTGCTCCGCCCGGTCGGCGGCGTACAGCAGTGCCTCGGCGCGGTTCGAGAGCCCGGCCGAGGAGACGTCCAGCAGGATCGAGCGCAGTCGCTTGCCGACCGGGGTCGCCCCCGGTTCGCGCGTGACGACGACCTCGTGGCCCTTGCTCCGTATCCAGTCGGCGAGCTTCTGCACCTGGGTGGACTTGCCGGCGCCGTCGCCGCCCTCCAGGGCGATGAAGAACCCGGTGCCGGAAGCGGCCTGCACCGGCTCGCCGCCGCGCAGCGCCTCGCGCAGGTCACGGCGGAGCGGAACGCCCCGGCGGTCGTCCGCCTTGATCAGCACGACGACGGCCACCGGCAGCAGCAGCGCGCCGACCAGCATGAGGACGAAGGCCGCACCGCCGTGCTCGAAGACGACCCGGCCCGCCACCAGCCGGTGCGCACCGATCAGGGCGGCCAGCGCCGGGGCGCCGACGGCGCCGAGGCCGACCGCGACCCGGACGGCCGCGTGCAGGTGCTCGGTGACCCGGACCCGGCGGAACTCCTCGGTCTCCTGGTCGAGCAGGGTGTGCCCGGTGTTGGCCGCGACGCCCGCGGCGGTCCCGGCGAGCAGGGTCAGGAAGAGCACGGTCGCGGTGTCCGCGACCAGGCCGGTCAGCAGCAGCGCGAGGCCCGTGACGGCCACCGCCAGGGCCAGCAGGCGGCGCCGCGAGAGCGCCGGCAGCACCTTGCCCGCCTGGGTGAGCCGGATCCCGGCCGCGGTGCCACCGGCCAGCGCGAGCACCAGCAGCGCGAAGGTGGCGGGGCCGCCGGCCAGGTCGTACGCGTGCAGAGCGGCCACGCCGACGGCGCAGGCCACGGCTCCGGCGACCGCGGCGCAGGCGAGCACGAGCAGCCGGATGGCGCCCGTGCGCCCCTGCTCCGGACGGTCACCGGCCTTCGGGGCGCGCAGCCCCTCCAGCGGGGAGCGCGGACGCGGGGTCTTCGACTCGGGGAGCACCAGCGGGAACAGGAGCGACACGGAGGCGGCGAAGAGCCCCGCGGCGACGTACGAGCCGAGCGCGGCCTGGTTCTGCGCGAACCAGTCCACGCCGAGGCCGATCGCGCGGCCGACCAGGGTGGCCGCGAGCAGCGCGGTGGCGGCGAGCGGCAGCGCGGCGAACGCCGTGCGCAGGGTCAGGCGCCGCAGGGTGTCGAGGTGGTCCGGCAGCGGGCGCACGGTCGCGCCCTCCGGCGGCGGCCCGGGCAACAGGGCCGGGGCGGCACTCTCCTTGGCCAGCGTCCACAGGCGCTCGGCTGCGCCGGAGACGAAGACGGTCGCGAGCAGCACGGTCAGCGCGTGCTCCGGGATCCAGTCGAGCCAGAGCGGGGCCACGACGAACAGCGCGATGCGGACGCCGTCGGCGCCGAGCATGGTCCAGCGGCGGTCGAGCTTGCCGCCCGGCGCGGTGAGCTTGGTCAGCGGGCCGAGCAGCACCGCGCCGCACAGCACGGTGGCCAGGACGCGCACGCCGAGGACGGCCGCGACGGCGAGCGCGGGGCCGCGCGGGCCGCCGCCGAAGGAGCCCTCCGACACGGCGGCCTGGAGCGCCAGTAGCACCAGGACCAGCAGCGCGAGCATGTCGCCGATGCCGCTCACCAGCTGGGCGCTCCACAGGCGGCGGAGCCTGGGGGTGCGCAGCAGGGCGCGCACCGCGCGTTCGCGGGAGTCGGCCGCGAGGGCTTCGTCGTAGGTGGGGGCGGAAGGGGAGGTCTCGGGGGCCGTGACGACCGTCGGCTGCTCGGCTCGCGTCATCCGCCCAGCCTATCCGCTGCGCTTGGCGGGTGCGGAGGGCTGTGGACGGGCTCGGGCTGTGAGCCCGGACCCACTTCCGCGGGGCGGGGCCGGACCCAGTTCCGCGGGGCGGGGCCGGGCCGGCACCGCGGGGCGGGGGACGCGCGCGGCGCGGGACACCGGCGGGCCGGGACCGCGGGGGTGTCACCTCGGGGCGGGGCCGTGCAGGAGGGTCTCCTCGGCTCGCGAGCGCTCGGGGGGTCGGAGGGTGCGGCGGGGGTGGCTCGCTCGGCCTGCGGGGACCCTCCTGCCCGGCCCCGCCCCGGCCCCGTCGGAGTTCGTCCCGTCCGTGGGAGTGGGGGGACAGCGGCCCGTCCGGCCCGGGGCCTGGACGACCGAAGGGCCCCGCGGTGTGCGGGGCCCTTCGGGTGTCGGGGGCGGGTTACTCGTCCGTCGACGGGGTGGCGGCGGCGGTCTTCTTCGCCGTCGTCTTCTTCGCCGTCGTCTTCTTGGCGGCCGTCTTCTTGGCCGTCGTCGTCTTCTTCGCCGCGGTCGCCTTCTTGGCCGGGGCCTTCTTGGCGGTCTTCTTCGCCGGGCCCTTCGCGCGCTTCTCCGCGAGCAGTTCGTAGCCCCGCTCCGGCGTGATCGTCTCGACGTCGTCGTCCCGCCGCAGCGTCGCGTTCGTCTCGCCGTCCGTCACGTACGGACCGAAGCGGCCGTCCTTGACCACCACCGGCTTCTCGCTGACCGGGTCGGTGCCCAGCTCCTTCAGCGGCGGCTTGGCCGCGGCCCGGCCGCGCTGCTTCGGCTGGGCGTAGATCGCCAGCGCCGCTTCCAGCGTGATCGAGAAGAGCTGGTCCTCGGTCTCCAGGGAGCGCGAGTCCGTCCCCTTCTTCAGGTACGGGCCGTACCTGCCGTTCTGCGCGGTGATCTCGACGCCTTCGGCGTCCACGCCGACGACGCGCGGCAGCGACATCAGCTTGAGCGCTTCCTCCAGCGTCACCGTGTCGAGGCTCATCGACTGGAAGAGCGAGGCCGTCCGCGGCTTGACCGCGTTCTTGCCCGTCTTCGGCGTGCCCTCGGGAAGGATCTCCGTCACGTACGGCCCGTAGCGGCCGTCCTTCGCGACGATCTCGTTCCCGCTGATCGGGTCCTTGCCCAGGGCGAACTCGCCGCTCGGCTTCGCGAAGAGCTCCTCCGCGTACTCGATCGTCAGCTCGTCCGGAGCCATGTCGTCCGGTACGTCGGCCCGCTGGTGGCCCTCGGAGTCCTTCTCGCCGCGCTCGACGTAGGGACCGTAGCGGCCCACGCGCAGCACGATGCCCTCGCCGACCGGGAAGGAGGAGATCTCCCGGGCGTCGATCGCGCCCAGGTCCGTGACCAGTTCCTTCAGGCCGCCCAGGTGGTCGCCGTTGGCCGGGACCACCTCGGAGGCGTCCTCGGAGCCGAAGTAGAACCGCTTGAGCCACGGCACGGACTGGGCCTCGCCCCGCGCGATGCGGTCGAGGTCGTCCTCCATCTTGGCGGTGAAGTCGTAGTCGACGAGCCGCCCGAAGTGCGTCTCCAGCAGGTTCACCACGGCGAAGGACAGGAAGGACGGCACGAGGGCCGTGCCCTTCTTGAAGACGTAGCCGCGGTCGAGGATCGTGCCGATGATCGACGCGTAGGTCGACGGACGGCCGATCTCGCGCTCTTCCAGCTCCTTGACCAGCGAGGCCTCGGTGTAACGGGCCGGGGGCTTGGTCGAGTGACCGTCGGCCGTGATGTCCTCGCCGGTCAGCGCGTCGCCCTCGGCGACCTGCGGCAGCCGCTTCTCGCGGTCGTCCAGCTCGGCGTTCGGGTCGTCGGCGCCTTCGACGTAGGCCTTCATGAAGCCGTGGAAGGTGATCGTCTTGCCGGAGGCGGAGAATTCGGCGTCGCGGCCGTCGCTCGCCCGGCCGCCGATCTTGACGGTGACCGAGTTGCCGACCGCGTCCTTCATCTGGGAGGCGACGGTCCGCTTCCAGATCAGCTCGTACAGGCGGAACTGGTCGCCGGTCAGACCCGTCTCGGCGGGCGTGCGGAAACGATCACCCGAGGGACGGATCGCCTCGTGCGCCTCCTGCGCGTTCTTGACCTTGCCCGCGTAGACGCGGGGCTTCTCCGGCAGGTACTCGGCCCCGTAGAGCTGCGTGACCTGCGCCCGGGCCGCCGTGACGGCGGTGTCGGACAGTGTCGTGGAGTCCGTACGCATGTAGGTGATGAAGCCGTTCTCGTACAGCTTCTGCGCCACCTGCATGGTCGCCTTCGCACCGAAGCCGAGCTTGCGCGAGGCCTCCTGCTGGAGCGTGGTCGTGCGGAAGGGCGCGTACGGGGAACGGCGGTAGGGCTTCGACTCGACCGAGCGGACCGCGAAGGCCGTCTCGGCGAGGGCGGCGGCCAGCGAGCGCGCGTTCGCCTCGTCGAGGTGCAGCACCTCGCTCTTGAGCTGGCCGGTGGAACCGAAGTCGCGACCCTGGGCCACGCGCTTTCCGTCGACCGTGTTCAGCCGGGCGACCAGCGAGGACGGGTCGGAGGCGTCACCGGCGCGGCCGGTGGCGAAGGTGCCGGTCAGGTCCCAGTACTCGGCCGAGCGGAAGGCGATGCGCTCGCGCTCCTTCTCGACGACCATGCGGGTGGCCACCGACTGGACGCGGCCCGCCGACAGCTTCGGCATGACCTTCTTCCACAGGACCGGCGAGACCTCGTAGCCGTAGAGGCGGTCGAGGATGCGGCGGGTCTCCTGGGCGTCGACCATGCGCTGGTTGAGCTCGCGCGGGTTGGCGACGGCGTCGCGGATCGCGTCCTTGGTGATCTCGTGGAAGACCATCCGGTGGACGGGGACCTTGGGCTTGAGGACTTCCTGCAGGTGCCACGCGATGGCTTCGCCCTCGCGGTCCTCATCGGTGGCGAGGAAAAGTTCGTCGGACTCGGCCAGCAGCTCCTTGAGCTTCCTGACCTGCGCCTTCTTGTCCGCGTTGACGACGTAGATCGGCGCGAAGTCGTGCTCGACGTCCACACCGAGACGACGGACCTCGCCCGTGTACTTGTCGGGAACCTCGGCCGCGCCGCTGGGGAGGTCGCGGATGTGCCCGACGCTCGCCTCGACGACGTATCCCGGGCCGAGGTAGCCCTTGATCGTCTTCGCCTTGGCAGGAGACTCGACGATGACGAGTCGGCGGCCGCCCTTTGCGGTCTCGCTAGTCGGGGACAACTTGGCTCTTCTCTCCGGTCGGCACTCGGTCGCAGTACGGCGACGCTGCGGAGTGTGACGGTACAACCCGCCCCCGTGTCAAACGGCACAAGCCCGCAACGGCCACTCGAACGGTAACCCGACAAGTGCCACTTCTGCCGCCCGGATGCCGCGGCGGCCCCCTCCCGATCACCGTGCGGGGGGTCCTGGGGGCCGTCTGGCCCCGCCCCCGGAGCCCTCCCCGGGCGATCTGCGAACGGGCCTGGCGAACGGGCTCGCGCCCGCCGCTCCGCCCGCCCCACGGGCCTGCGGCGCCCCGCCCCCGCGCCGGTTTCAGATCCGGCCGAGGCACCACGCGCCGAGCGCGAGCGAGACCGCGCCGGCCAGGACGGCGACCGGTACGGCCACGGCGTGGCGCACGCCCTCGGCGACCGGCGCGCGGCGCCATGCGCGCGCCCCCGTCCAGGTCAGCAGGGCCGCGCCGAACAGCAGGAACACGGTCGCCGCGAAGACCGCCGGACCACTTTCCACGCCGATTCCCCCGCCCCGCGCGCCGCCGCCGAAGTCCCCCCGGACTCCCCCGGTGCGGACCCTTCCAGCCCCGGGCGTACGGCGGGCGAACCCCGGGTTAACTCACGGCTGCGAGGGCTCCGCGGGCTCCGCCGGCTCCAGGAACCCCTGCTCCACGAGCAGCCGGATCGCCTCCGGCGTGCGGTCCCGCAGCACCACCGGATCCTCCTCGACCAGGTGGGCGATCGCGTCGAGGATGCGCCCGGCGCTCAGTGAGCCGTCGCACACTCCGGCGAAGCCCGCGCCGACCGTGTCCACCTTGGTCGCGCGCCGCATCCCGCGGTTCTGGCGGAGCACGACGTGCTCCGGGTCCTCCGCGCCGGGCGCGCCGACCTGCTCCTGGACGACCTCCACGGCGAGCCGGAAGTACCCCTCCAGCAGCGCCGCGTCGTCGTGCTCGCGCAGGTAGTCCTGGCGGGCGAAATGGGCCCGGACGGTGTCGCCGAGCGGCTGTTCCACCGAGTGCGGCCATTCTTCGACCACGATCGACGGGACCGCCGCGTCCGTCCGGCGCAGGGTGATCCAGCCGAAGCCGATCGACTTGGTCTTGCGGGCCTCGAACTCGTCCAGCCAGGCCTCGTAGCGCCGGGCGTACGCCTCGGGGTCCTCGCGGTGGTCGCCCGCGTCCCGCAGCCACAGCTCCGCGTACTGCGTCACGTCCTGCACGTCACGCTGCACGATCCACGCGTCGCAGCCCGCCGGCACCCAGGAGCGCAGCCGGTCGTGCCAGTCCTCGCCCTCGACGTGCTGCCAGTTGGCCAAGAACTGCGCATATCCGCCCGGATTCAATCGGTCGCCGGCCTGCCGGACCAGCGCGCGGCACAGGTCGTCGCCGCCCATTCCGCCGTCCCGGTAGGTCAACCGGGCCCCGGGCGAGATCACGAAGGGCGGGTTGGAGACGATCAGGTCGTAGGTCGCGTCGCCGACCGGCTCGAAGAGCGAACCGGTGAGCAGCTCGGCCTCCGGGGCCCCCGACAGCGCGAGCGTCAGACGGGTGAAGTCCAGGGCGCGCGGGTTGACGTCCGTGGCCGTGACCCGGGTCGCGTGCTGCGCCGCGTGCAGGGCCTGGATGCCGGATCCGGTGCCGACGTCGAGGGCCGAGCCGACCGGGGTGCGCACGGTGATCCCGGCCAGGGTGGTGGAGGCCCCGCCGACGCCCAGGACCACGCCCTCCTCCCGGCTGCCGATCCCGCCGGCCCCGCCGACCGCGCAGCCCAGGTCCGAGACGATGAACCAGTCCTCGCCGTCCGGGCCGCCGTACGGCCGCACGTCCACCACGGCGTGTACGTCGTCCCCCGCGCGGCGCAGCCAGCCGTCGGCCAGCGCCTCCTCGACGGGCAGCGCGGCCGCGGCCCGGTCGTAGGGCACGGGCCGTTGGAGCAGGAAGAGCCGCACCAAGCCCTCCAGCGGACCGTCTCCGCGGGTGGCGCGCAGGGCGGGGACCGTCTCGCTGCGGGCCAGCGCGGCGTAGGCGGGGGCGCCGAGCAGGTCGAGCAGGCCGTCGGCGGTGAAGCCGGCGGCGAGCAGGGCCGCGCGCAGGGCGGCGGCGCGGGCGGGCGAGGGGAGGCGGGGAAGGCTGGTGGTACTCACCCGCCCATTGTGGCCGCTGTCGCCGACATTGCGTGCGACGCGGCGGACACGGGCGGCGGCCCGGCGCGCGCCAGGGCGGCCGGGTCCGTTTCCGGTCCCGGCCGCCCTGGTCGACGTACGCCCCGTCAGGAGGCGGGCGGTCAGCTCTTGGACGGCTCCGGGGCCGCCGCCACCTGGCAGCCCTTCTGGCCGTTCATGGACTTGTCGAGGCCGCCCGCCTTCAGCTTCTCCAGGGCCGCCTTGCCGCCCTGGGTCGTCTGGTCGAGGCCGCTCGCGATGGTCTTGAGGCCCTCGGCGAACTTGCCCTGGTCCTTGGGATCGAGGGCGTCCATCTTCGTCTTGAGGTCCGCATAGCCCTTGGAGGTGTCCTCGAAGCCCTTGACGGCGGCCTTCTGGGTCGCATCACCGTCCTTGACCGGAGGAACTCCCGCGCTCGTCAGGGCCGTACCCATGGCCTTGTACGAGGTGGACATGGTCTGGAACGCGCCCGCGTCGGTCTTCTGCACGTCCTCGGGCTTGCTGCTCTCGGTCGCCACGCGCTTGATGTCGGCGTTGGCGGCTTCGATCTTCTTGAGCTCGGGCTGCCACTTGTCGCAGACCTTCTTGGCCCAGTCGTCGGTCTTCTTGTCGCCGTCGTCACCGCAACCGGACAGCACGAGCATCAGTACCGCGCCGCCGGACAAGGCGGCCGCAAACTTCTTGTTCACCGGATCGGTCCCTTCCAAGGCTCTCGGCCCGGAAGATACACGTCTGCATCCGGATAAGCGGAAAGACGGACAGACGGCGCGTCAGTACGCGCCGCCCGTCCGCCATTCGGTCCCGCGTCACGGCCCCCGCGAGGGCCCTTCGGCGTACCGTCAGTTCACCACCGCGGGGTCGGCCGGCTTGGCCACCCGCTCGGCGACGTCGCTGCCGGTGTCGTCGCCGACCGCGATGCCGCGCCGCTTGGACACGTACACCGCGCCGATGATCACGATGATCGCCAGGACGGCGACCACCGCGCGGACGGTCGCGCTGGCGTCCGCGCCGTAGCTGAACTGCACGACGGCGGGGGCGATCAGCAGCGCGACCAGGTTCATCACCTTGAGCAGCGGGTTGATCGCGGGACCGGCGGTGTCCTTGAACGGGTCGCCGACGGTGTCGCCGATGACGGTCGCGGCGTGCGCGTCACTGCCCTTGCCGCCGTAGTGGCCGTCCTCGACGAGCTTCTTCGCGTTGTCCCACGCGCCACCGGAGTTGGCGAGGAAGACCGCCATCAGCGTGCCCGTGGCGATCGCGCCGGCCAGGTACGAGCCGAGCGCCCCGACGCCGAGGCTGAAGCCGACCGCGATGGGGGCCATCACGGCGAGCAGTCCGGGCGTGGCGAGCTCGCGCAGCGCGTCCTTGGTGCAGATGTCCACGACGCGCCCGTACTCGGGCTTCTCCGTGTAGTCCATGATCCCGGGGTGCTCGCGGAACTGGCGGCGCACCTCGTAGACCACGGCGCCGGCCGAGCGGGACACGGCGTTGATGGCCAGGCCCGAGAAGAGGAACACGACGGCCGCGCCGAGGATCAGCCCGACGAGGTTGTTGGGCTGCGAGATGTCCAGGCTCAGGCCCATGTCCCCGGCCTTGGCACCGACGTCCTTGACGGCCGTGGCGATCGCGTCGCGGTACGAGCCGAAGAGCGCGGCGGCGGCCAGTACGGCCGTGGCGATGGCGATGCCCTTGGTGATCGCCTTCGTGGTGTTGCCCACCGCGTCCAGGTCGGTCAGGACCTGGGCGCCCGCGCCCTCGACGTCGCCGGACATCTCCGCGATGCCCTGGGCGTTGTCGGAGACCGGGCCGAAGGTGTCCATGGCGACGATGACGCCGACGGTGGTCAGCAGGCCGGTGCCGGCCAGGGCCACCGCGAAGAGCGCCAGCATGATCGAGGTGCCGCCGAGCAGGAAGGCGCCGTAGACACCGAGGCCGATGAGCAGCGCGGTGTAGACGGCGGATTCCAGGCCGATGGAGATGCCGGCGAGGACGACGGTGGCCGCGCCGGTGAGCGAGGACTTGCCGATGTCCTGGACCGGACGGCGGTTGGTCTCGGTGAAGTAGCCCGTGAGCTGCTGGATCAGGGCCGCGAGCACGATGCCGATGGCCACGGAGACGAGCGCGAAGACGCGCGGGTCGCCGGAGTGGCCGGTGATGCCCGCGTCCTCGACGCCGACCAGGTCCTTGAAGCTGGAGGGCAGGTAGACGAGGACCGCGACGGCGACGAGCACCAGCGAGATGACCGCCGAGATGAAGAATCCGCGGTTGATGGCGCTCATGCCGCTGCGGTCGGTGCGACGCGGGGAGACCGCGAAGATGCCGATCATGGCGGTGACCACGCCGATCGCCGGGACGATCAGCGGGAAGGCCAGGCCCAGGTCGCCGAAGGCGGCCTTGCCCAGGATGAGCGCCGCGACGAGCGTGACGGCGTAGGACTCGAAGAGGTCGGCGGCCATTCCGGCGCAGTCTCCGACGTTGTCGCCCACGTTGTCGGCGATGGTCGCGGCATTGCGCGGATCGTCCTCCGGAATGCCCTGTTCGACCTTGCCGACCAGGTCGGCGCCGACGTCGGCGGCCTTGGTGAAGATGCCGCCGCCGACACGCATGAACATCGCGATGAGCGCGGCGCCGAGCCCGAAGCCCTCCAGGACCTTGGGGGCGTCGGCGGCGTAGACGAGCACGACGCAGGAGGCGCCGAGCAGGCCGAGGCCCACGGTGAACATGCCCACCACGCCGCCGGTGCGGAAGGCGATCCGCATGGCCTTGTGGGAGACCTCGGTGAGGTCCTTGGCGGCCTCGCCCTCGGCGGGGGTGGCCTCGCGGGCGGCCGCGGCGACGCGGACGTTGGCGCGGACGGCCAGGCGCATGCCGATGTAGCCGGTGGCGGCCGAGAAGAGCGCGCCGACGAGGAAGAAGGCGGAACGTCCGGCCCGCTGGGTCCAGTTCTCCGCGGGGAGCATGAAGAGCAGGAAGAACACGACGACGGCGAAGATGCCGAGGGTGCGCAACTGCCGCCCCAGGTAGGCGTTGGCGCCTTCCTGGACGGCCGCCGCGATCTCCTTCATCCGGTCGGTTCCCTCGTCGGCGGCGAGGACCTGGCGGACCAGGATCTGCGCGACCACGAGTGCCGCGAGTGCCACCGCGGCGATGACGATCACGATAAGCCGATTGTCATCGGTAAGCACCGCCGCTGCCAGCGGAGCGGTGCCTTCTTGCGCGAGAGGGGTGAAGAGCCCCGTCATTCGTCCTCCTTGACGTGATGAGCCCAAGATGTGGACGGATTGTAGGGAGCGCGACCTGATCAAAACAGTGGGCGGGAAACGGAATTGGCCTGCACTTGCTCCTCACCAATAGATCGCGTCACGCCAATACCCTCGAAAGTGGTAATGGGGCAAACCCATTGACCGGTCGCGCGTCGTTCCCGGATCGCCGCTATTCGATCTAGAAAAACAAAAAAGGCCCTGCTCAGCAGGGCCTTGAAAAAATATCGGAAGATGGGATTAAAGATCTATGGGAGGTCTATGCGAGAAACACGGGCGGACTAGGGGAGTTCGGAAGCTCCGGACGTCGGCCAGCTCATCCTGATGACACCGCCCGATTCCCCACTGGTCACTTCGACGTCGTCGACGAGCCCGCTGATCACCGCGAGGCTCATCTCGTCCTCGGTATCGCTGACATCGACCTCGTCCACCGCCGCGGCGGAGTCCGGGCCGGCGTCCGCGTCGGCCGAAGAGGGCGTGGCGGAGCCACCGGGCGGCCCGGGCACCTCGTCACCGACCTCGATGGAGAAGACCTTCTCCTCTTCGGTCAGCACGACGCGCACGGGAGCGGTCAGCCCGTTGCCGCGGTGCAGCCCGACGGCGCGCGAACAGGCCTCGCCCACGGCGAGTCTGACCTCGTCGAGGACGGCCTCTTCCACGCCGGCCCGGCGCGCCACGGCGGCCGCGACCAGACGGGCGGTCCGGACGTGTTCGGGTTGAGCGCTGAAGCGGAGTTCAACGGTGGCCATGCGCGTCCCCCTCGGACTACGGGCGTGCCTTGCAGGGGCCCGGGCCGTATGGCCCGGAACCCCCCGCTCCTACTGGCGGGATCCGTCAGTCGGTGGCGTTGACGGCGTCTTCCACCGTGGTGTGGATCGGGAACACCTTGGTGAGACCGGTGATGCGGAAAATCTTGAGGATGCGCTCCTGGTTGCACACCAGGCGCAGCGAGCCCTCGTGCGCGCGAACGCGCTTGAGGCCTCCCACGAGCACACCGAGGCCGGTGGAGTCGAGGAAGTCCACTCGCTCCATGTCGACAACCAAGTGGTAGCTGCCGTCGTTCACCAACTCGACCAACTGCTCGCGCAGCTTGGGCGCGGTATACACATCAATCTCGCCACCGACCTCGACGACTGTGCGGTCGCCAACTGTGCGAGTCGACAGGGACAGGTCCACGGATCCTCCAGCACCTTGCTATCGAGCGGCGCCCCCCAGGGGCCTCCTCACCCGAAGGTAGAGGAGGGATTGGCTGCCGCGATGGCATTCAATCACTTACCGGCAGGCGCGCACGACGCCTTGGGACCATTGTCCCGCACACCGGTGACACACTCACTTCGGATGTCCCATACTCCCCGTCCCGGTCGGCCCACGGCTGCCACGGACTCACGACCCGGCCCCGACACGGTCCTGGACCGCCTGTCACGGGGGCCTTCCCGAGCTGCGCGCATCACCCATACGGAGCACTTGCCCCCTCGGGAGGGCCGTCATGCGGTCTGGCCCGATCGCATCCGAACTGACGTCGTAGCCGCGATCCAGGCGGCGGGCATCGAACACCCGTGGGAACACCAGGCCGCCGCGGCCGAGCTCGCCCTCGACGGCGAATCCGTGATCGTCGCCACCGGTACCGCCTCCGGCAAGTCCCTGGCCTACCTCGCCCCGGTGCTCAGCGCCCTCGCCGACGGCGCCGAGGCGCCCAACGGTCGGGGCGCCACCGCCCTGTACCTCGCCCCCACCAAGGCCCTGGCGGCCGACCAGCGGCGCGCCGTGCGGGAGCTGGCCCGGCCCCTGGGAAACGCGGTCCGGCCCGCCGTCTACGACGGGGACACCCCCGTCGAGGAGCGCGAATGGGTCCGCCAGTACGCCAACCTGGTGCTCACCAATCCCGACATGCTGCACCGTGGGATACTCCCGGCCCACCCGCGCTGGTCCTCCTTCCTGCGGGCCCTGCGCTACGTGGTCATCGACGAGTGCCACACCTACCGCGGGGTCTTCGGCTCCCACGTCGCCCAGGTGCTGCGCCGCCTGCGACGGCTGTGCGCCCGTTACGGCTCCGATCCGGTCTTCCTCCTCGCCTCGGCCACCGCCACCGATCCGGCCGCCTCGGCGAGCCGCCTGACGGGCGTGAGCGTGACCGAGATCACGGACGACGCCTCTCCGCGCGGCGAGGTCGTCTTCGCCCTGTGGGAGCCGCCGCTCACCGAGCTGCGGGGCGAGAAGGGCGCCCCGGTGCGCCGCACGGCCACCGCGGAGACCGCCGACCTGCTGACCGACCTGGTCGTCCAGGGGGTCCGTACGGTCGCCTTCGTGCGCTCCCGGCGCGGAGCCGAGCTGATCGCCCTGATCGCCCAGGAGCGGCTCGCCTCCGTCGACCGCTCGCTACCGCCCCGGGTGGCCGCCTACCGGGGCGGCTACCTGCCCGAGGAGCGCCGGGCCCTGGAGCGGGCCCTGCACTCCGGCGAGCTGCTCGGACTCGCCGCCACGACCGCCCTGGAGCTGGGCGTGGACGTCTCCGGCCTGGACGCCGTCCTGATCACCGGCTACCCGGGCACCCGGGCCTCCCTGTGGCAGCAGGCGGGTCGGGCCGGGCGCTCCGGCCACGGCGCCCTGGCGATCCTGGTCGCCCGGGACGACCCGCTGGACACCTACCTCGTCCACCACCCCGAGGCCCTGTTCCAGCAGCCGGTGGAGGCCACCGTCCTGGACCCCGACAACCCGTACGTCCTCGCCCCCCACCTGTGCGCGGCGGCGGCCGAGCTGCCCCTGACCGAGCCCGACCTGGCCCTCTTCGGCCCGGCCGCCCGCGACCTGCTGCCCCAGCTCGAAGCGGCGAAGCTGCTGCGCCGCCGGGCCACGGCCTGGCACTGGACCCGCCGGGAGCGCGCCTCGGACCTGACCGACATCCGGGGCGGCGGCGGGCGCCCGGTGCAGATCGTCGAGGCGGCCACCGGCCGGCTGCTCGGCACCGTGGACGAGGCGGCCGCCCACACCGCCGTCCACGAGGGCGCCGTCCACCTCCACCAGGGCCGCACCTACCTGGTGAAACACCTGGACCTGGAGGACTCGGTCGCCCTCGTCGAGGAGGCCTCCCCGCCCTTCTCCACCACCGCCCGCGACATCACCTCCCTCTCCGTCCTGGACACCGAGACCTCGATCCCCTGGGGCCCGGCCACGCTCTGCTTCGGGTCGGTCGAGGTCACCAACCAGGTGGTCTCCTACCTACGGCGCAAACTGATCACCGGCGAGGTGCTCGGCGAGGCCAAGCTCGACCTGCCCCCGCGCACCCTGCGCACCCGGGCCGTGTGGTGGACGGTCACCGAGGACCAGCTCGACGAGGCCCGGATCAATCCGGAGATCCTCGGCGGCGCCCTGCACGCCGCCGAGCACGCCTCCATCGGGCTGCTCCCGCTCTTCGCCACCTGCGACCGCTGGGACATCGGCGGCGTCTCCGTGCCGCTCCACCCGGACACCCTCCTTCCGACGGTCTTCGTCTACGACGGCCACCCCGGCGGTGCCGGGTTCGCGGAGCGGGCCTTCCACACGGCCCGCGCCTGGCTGACCGCGACCCGCGACGCGATCGCCGCCTGCGAGTGCGAGGCCGGCTGCCCGTCCTGCATCCAGTCCCCCAAGTGCGGCAACGGCAACGACCCCCTCCACAAGCGCGGCGCCATCCGTCTCCTCACCCACCTCCTCTCAGCGGCCCCGCCGCCGCCCTAGCCAGGCCCGCCCCGGTGTCCGGCCCGGGGCCCGCGCGCGAGGTGGACCGCGGGGCGTAGGGGCCCGTCGGGGCGAGGGCCGTCACCTCCGCGACCTCGCCCGAGACCGTGCAGGCGGCCATCCGGGCCCCCTGGGCCACCGCCACCCGCAGCGCCGCGGCGCACGCGGCCGCGGGGCCGTGGGTCCAGCTGGCGGCCGCGGCCAGGGCCGCCAGGTCGGCGGCGGCCGCGGCCCGGTGCCGGGCCACCACCGCCTGGCCCAGCAGCAGCACGCCCCCGAAGACCGCCACGAGCGCCGTGGCCACCACGGCCGCCCACACCGTGGCCGAACCCCGCTCCCGGCTCACGGCGGCGCCCCCACGCTGTCCTCGGCCAGCGCCACCGCCTGGGCCCCCAGCCGCACCGACAGGGCCCGCGGACCCGGCGCGGGCGCACTCACCCTGACCCGCCACAGGTCACCCGCCCGCTCCAGCTCCACCCGCGCCCCCGCCGGGGCGGCCTCCCGCGCCGCGGCGAGCGCCACCTCGACCGGTTCGGTACGGGCCGCCACGCGCGCCCCGGCCCGCGCCGCGTCCACGCACCGGATCTGCGCGGCCGCCGCCATCAGCGCCCACACCAACAGCGCCGCGAAGAGGACCAGGGCCGGGATCACCAAGGACGCCTCCGCCGTCACATATCCCCGGTCACCCCATTCGCCCGACCGCCCAGCCTCCCCGGACGCACCGTCAGAAAAGCCGACCCGAAACGGATCAGAAGATCTGTCAGAAACCCCGCCGGAAGGGCCGCCAGGAGGTCCTCCGGGAGTGCCTCCGGAAGAGCCTCCGGAACGGTGATCAGAAAGGCGCATCGAGTGCCTTCCCGATGGTCGACTGGAGCGCCGCCGCGACGACGTCACTCGTGACCACCTTGTACAGAACGGCGGCGAACGCACACGCCGCGATCGTGCCCATGGCGTATTCCGAAGTCGACATTCCAGCGTCCCCGCAGCGGCCCCGCAGAGCCGACCGAACACGCACCCACATGATCCTCACGACAACCTCCTGTGAATTTTCGTAACTGATGTGATTTCAGTTGCCCGAGAGGAGACCGGAAGCCATTCCGATCACCACCGGAGCCACCCCTACGGCGAGAAAGGCGGGGAGGAAACACAGCCCGACCGGAGCGGTGATGAGCACCGAGACCCGCTGCGCCCTGGCCCCCGACCGCCGGGCCCGGTCCTCCCGGACCCGCGCCGCCAGCCGGGACACCTGCTCCGCCGCCGGCGCCCCGGTCCGCGCGGCCCGGTCCAGGTACTCGGCGAGCTCCCGGGCGTCCGGCAGCCGGGCCAACCTCCCCCACGTCCCGCCCGGTTCACCGCCGAGCCGCAGCTCCGCCCCGGCCAGGGCCAACCGCTCGCCCACCGGCCCGCCCAACGACTCCCCGACCACCTCGGCGGCCTCCACCGGCCCGGCGCCGGCCGCCAGGCACGCGGCCAGCAGATCCGCGGCAAGGGGCAGCTGACGCGCCGCCTCCCTCAGCTCCTCCCCCTCCCCGGGCGACGCCCGCGCCCGCGCCCGCAGCTGCCACCTGCGCACTCCGAAGGCCGCCGCGCACCCGACCGCCCCACCCGCCGCCCCGCCGACCAGGACCCAGCCGGCCAGCAGCGCGCCGAGCGGCCCCGCCCACACCCCCGCGACGCCCCGGACCCGGGTCCCGAACCGGGGCCCGCGGCTCACCCGCTCCACCCCGAGGAGCACCGCGAGCCTGCGCCGGGCCGCCCGCCCCCGGACGCGCGCGCCCAGCACCGCCCCCAGGCACATCACCGCTCCCGCGAGCGCGAGCGCCGTCCCCAGCCTGTGGACGGAGAGCGGGGAGTGGACGGAGAGGTGGGAGTGGACGGAGAGCTGGGCCGCGACGCCGCCCATCACCGCTCCCCCGCCCGCATCAGCCGCCGGCACCACAGCAGCCCCAGCGCCTCCAGGACCCCGCCCACCGCCAGACACCCCAGGCCCAGCGGCGTGTGGAGCAGCACCCGCAGGGGATCGGCGCCCATCGCGGTCCCCATCAGCAGACCGACCAACGGCAACAGCGCGAGCACGACGGCTGTGGACCGCGCCCCGGCCAGCTGGGCCCGCAGCGACTCCTCCTGGTCCCGCTCCGCCCGCAACGCCCCCTCCAGCCGCTCCAGCCCGGCCGCCAGCCCCGCTCCGCCGTCCAACGACACCCGCCAGCAGGCGGCCATCCCGGCGAGCCCTTCCGCGCCCGGCTCCCGGGCCGCCGACCGCAGCGCACCGGCCACGTCCCCGCCGAAGGCCGCCGCGGCCAACAACCCCGCCTCCGCCGCGCCCGGACCTCCCGGCCCGGCCACCGTGCGGCGCATCGCCGCCGTCAGCGCCTGCCCCGGCTGCGCCCCGGAGCGCAGCTCCGCCACGACCGCCCCGCACAGCGCCACCACCTCCGCGGCCCGCGCCTCCCGCGCCCGGGCCCGCCGGCGCACCCTCAGGAGCCCGCGCACCAACGGCACCGCCACCGCGCCCAGGACGAGCGGGATCACCGATCGGCCCAGCACCGCGAGGACCACCCCGACCAGCAGCGCGCCCCACTCCGGTCGGCGGGCCGCCCGTACCCGCGCCGCGGCGAGCACCCGCTCCCACGGCACCGGCCCACCGGGTACCACCGGCCCCGCCCCGGCCAGCAACAGCCGGGCCCGCCGGGGCCCCCGGTCGCCCCCGGCCAACGACCAGGCCGCCGCTCCGCCGCACAGTGCCGCGGCGAACACCGGAGCCGACACCAACGACGTCCCCGCGCTCACCGGACCCCTCCCAGCAGCGGGCGCAGCCGCTCCCAGCCCGCCTCCCGGACGAAGCCGCGCGGTCCCCAACGCAGCGCCGGTACCGTCACCACCAGTCCGGCGGGGTCCCGCTCCAGCACGTGCACCTCGGCCACCCGCCGCCGCCCGCCACGGTCCCGGACGAGATGGATCACCAAGGACAGCGCCGACGCCAACTGGCTGTGCAAGGCCGCCCGGTCCAGCCCGGCGGCGCTCCCGAGCGCCTCCATCCGGGCCGGGACGTGCCCGGCGGCATTCGCGTGGACCGTCCCGCAGCCGCCCTCGTGCCCGGTGTTCAACGCGGCGAGCAGATCCGCCACTTCGGGCCCGCGCACCTCGCCCACGACCAATCGGTCCGGGCGCATCCGCAACGCCTGGCGGACCAGGTCCGCCAAGGTGACCAGGCCGGCGCCCTCCTGGTTGGCCGGTCTGGCCTCCAACCGCACCACGTGGGGATGGTCCGGGCGCAGCTCTGCCGAATCCTCGGCCAGGACGATCCGCTCGCCCGGCCCGACCAACCCCAGCAGCCCGGAGAGCAGGGTGGTCTTCCCGGTCCCGGTGCCCCCGGAGACCAGGAACGAGAGCCGGGCCTCGACCATGGCCCGGAGCAGCCGCTGCCCACCCGGCGGCAGCGTCCCCGCGGCCACCAGCTCGTCCAGGGTGAAGGCCCGCGGCCGCACCACGCGCAGCGACAGACAGGCCGACCCCACCGAGACCGGCGGCAGCACCGCATGCAGCCGCGTCCCGTCCGGCAGCCGCGCGTCCACCCAGGGCCGCGCATCGTCGAGCCGGCGTCCCGCGACGGCGGCCAGCCGCTGCGCGAGCCTGCGCACCGCCTCGGCGTCCGTGAAGGTCACGGAGGTCAACTCCAGCCCTCCGCCCCGATCCACCCACACCCGGTCGGGCGCGGCCACCAGGACGTCCGTCACTCCGGGATCGGCCAGCAGCGCCTCCAGCGGCCCCGCGCCGACCAACTCGCACCGCAACTCCTCGGCGGCCCCCAGCACTTCCGCGTCCCCCAACAGGCGCCCCTGGGCCCGCAGCGCCGCCGCCACCCGGGCCGGGGTCGGCTCCGCACCGCTCTCCGCGAGCCGCTGGCGCACCGCGTCCAGCAACCCCGCGCTCATCCCGTCACCCCCTGACCGCCGGAGGCGGACACCCGCTCCCAGAAGCCGTCGCAGAACCGCGCCAGCGCACCCCGGGAGCGCGCCCCGGGCGTCTCCCCCTCGGCCACCCGCCCCGGCAGCCCCACCTCCAGCGGCACCTCACCGGCCAGCGGCACCCGCAGCAGCTCGGCCACCGCCTCGGCGTCCAGCCCGCCCGGGAGCCGCCCCCGGACCACCACCCGCACGTCCCGGGCCACCATCCGCACCCCGGCCGCCACCCGCCCGGCGGCGGCCACCGCCCGCAGCTCGCCCGGCACCACGAGCAGCACCAGGTCCAGCTGGGCCAGCACCTCGGCCACCCCCTCGTCCACGCGGCGCGGCAGGTCGACCACCACCACCCCGCCCCGACGGCGCGCGGCGGCCACCACGGACCGCATCGCGGCGGGCGGCACCACCACCCGGTCTCCCCGGTCCCAGCTGAGCACCCGCAACGCGTGCAGTTCCGGCAGCGATTCGGCCAGCGCGTCAGCGCCGACCCGACCGCGCGAGCCGGCGAAGTCCGGCCAGCGCAGCCCTTCCGCGCCCTCACCCCCGAGCAGCACGTCCATCCCGCCGCCCAGCGGGTCGCCATCGATCAGGAGGGTCCGCTCCCCGGAGGCGGCGGCCCGCACCGCCAGGGCGCAGGCGAGCGTGGACGCCCCGGCGCCACCGCTCCCGCCGATCACCCCGACCGTGAGGGCGGGCCGTCCGGCGCCCTCCACCACATCGGCGATGCGGTCGACGAGCCGGCCCTCCGCGTCCGGCAGCCACAGGACCTCCTCGGCCCCGATCTCCACCGCCCGCTGCCACACCAGGGGATCGTCCAGATCCCGACCGACGAGGAACACCCCGTCCCTGCGGGGCGCCCCGCGCACCCGCCGGGCGGCGTCGTCTCCCACCAGGACGAGCGGCGCGGCCTCCCAACCGACCCCCGCGGCGCCGCCGGGACTCGCTCCACGCTCCGCCCGACCGCCCGCGCCACCACGATCGCCCCCGCCGGATCCGACGCTCCCACCGGATCCGACGCCTCCGATGGCTCCGACGGCTTCATCGGCTCCACCAAGCCCCGGGGCCCACGCGGTTCCGCTTTGCTCGGGCACCGAGTGCGCCACATGCGGCTCGGCCCCCGCGGCGGCGCACAGCCGCAGCAGGTCGTCGAGCAGCAGCGGGTCCTCCGTGATGATCAGTGGTCGGCCGCCGCCAGCGAGGGCCCCGGACCGCGGAGCGTCTGCCCGCCACCCCGGCCGACCACCGGCGGAAGCCGACGGGGCCCGCCCCGGCCGTGCCCTCGCACCGATCCCGGAGCCGCCCCGCTGCCCCCGGCACCTCGCCCCGGCGACCGGGTCCACCACCGGCGCCGCCGACGCACCGGACGAGGAACCGGACGAAGTGCCGACCGACGTACCCGCCGTCGATCCGGCGAACGATCCAGCCATGATCTCCACCCATTTCTCACCGCAAATCCCGGGTCGTGGACTTCACGCCCGGAATCACCGTGCAGCGATGAGGGGAAATCAAGTGGATCTTGCTCGAAAACTGTGGACAGGAACTCGCCTGTGAATAACTCCGACACCCACACGAGTGAGTTCAGAGCGGCGCGGAACGACTACGCACCGTCACACGTCTGGGGAGATGTGGGCCTTCGCCACGCAGGCCCACCGAGCGAAGGGGGCCAGAGGAATGATCACTTGGGGCCGAAGGCAGGGACGCGAACCGCGTCCGGACATGCGACGACCCCCGCCGGGGGGGAGAGCGGGGGTCGTCCCCACGGTCCGACTCGGGGGGGGAGGAGCCAGACCGGGTTAGCACGGTCGCGAACGATCCGTGACTTCCATGGTGTACCCGAGAGCCTTCTTAGGCAAACCCACGCGCCACACCTTACGCCGAATGGTGGGCGCATATGCTCGGGGCGTGGAAAATCAGCCCTTGCCGCACTCCTTGCCTCGCACCGCCGCCTTCTTCGACCTGGACAAGACCGTCATTGCGAAGTCGAGCGCTCTGACGTTCGGCAAGTCCTTCTACCAAGGCGGCCTGATCAACAGGCGAGCGGTGCTGCGCACCGCGTACACCCAGTTCATCTTCCTGGCCGGCGGCGCCGACCACGATCAGATGGAGCGGATGCGGGAGTACCTCTCAGCGCTCTGCAAGGGGTGGAACGTGCAGCAGGTCCGGGAGATCGTCGCCGAAGCCCTGCACGACCTCATCGACCCGATCATCTACGACGAGGCCGCCTCGCTCATCGAGGCCCATCACACCGCGGGCCGCGACGTGGTGATCGTGTCCACCTCCGGCGCGGAGGTGGTCGAGCCGATCGGCGCGATGCTCGGCGCCGACCGGGTGGTCGCCACGCGCATGGTGGTCGGCGAGGACGGCTGCTTCACCGGCGAGATCGAGTACTACGCCTACGGCCCCACCAAGGCGGAAGCGGTACGGGAGTTGGCCGAGTCCGAAGGCTACGACCTCGCGCGCTGCTACGCCTACAGCGACTCGGTGACGGACATCCCGATGCTGGAGGCGGTGGGCCACCCGCACGTGGTCAATCCCGATCGGACGTTGCGGCGCGAGGCGATCGCCCGGGAGTGGCCGGTCCTGGTCTTCAACCGCCCGGTCCGACTCAAGCAGCGACTGCCCGGGCTCTCCATGCCCGCCCGGCCCGCGCTGATCGCCGCCGCGGCCGTCGGCGCCGCCGCGGCCACGGCGGGCCTGGTCTGGTACGCCAGCCGCCGCCGGGCGAACGCCCTCGCCGCGGTGACCGGTTCGGCCTGACCCAGCCCGAAACCGACCCCACCCCGCACCCGCCGACGAAGGCCCTGACCAGCACGGACACGGCCTGTCCGATTCACACCGCTACGCCCAGGAAAGTAAAGAAGTGAGGCTAGGGGTTCCACTTACCTCGGAAGCGGGGTACAAATGAGTCAACGGCCCGCGAGACCAAAGAACATCCGAGAGGATCATCTTTAACCGCAGTAAGGCCCACGGACCGAGCAGAACGCATGAACGCCGAGCACCCACGCGACGTCGACCCGTCGATTACGGGCCAGCCGCACCAGGTGACGGGCAGAGTTCCCGACCTGATGGGCATACTTCGAGGACGCTTGGTAACTGGGCGTAAATGCCAGCGGCGACACCAAAGCAAGACGGTGTCGCCGCATCCCTTTGTCGGCCTCTCGGGCCGCGCGCGCCTCTTGGACCGCGCGCCTCTCCGGCCGCGCGCCTCTCGGACCGCGCGCCCCCGGACCGCGCGCCCTCAGGCCGCCCCGCGCTGAAGCGCCTCGCACACCGCCGTCGACTCGCGGACACCCAGCTCGACCGCCCGCCCGCAGTGCGCGATCCAGGCGGCCATCCCCTCCGCGGTCCCGGACACGTAGCCCTCGAAGGCCGCCAGGTAGGCCGCCGACCCCTGCTCGGCGTGGCCGACCTCCGCGGGGCAGATCGCCTTCGGGTCGAGGCCGCTGTTGATGAGCACGATCCGCTCGGCCGCCCGCGCGACCAGGCCGTTGTACGAACCGAACGGCCGCAGGGCCAGCAGCTCGCCGTGCACCACCGCGGCCGTGACCAGGGCCGGCGCCGAACTCCCGCCGATGATCAGGCCGGACAGCCCTTCGAGCCGCCCCGCGACCTCCTGCGCGTCCGGCAGCGCGAGCGTCACCAGCGGCTCGTCCACCGGCTCACCGGCCAACCTCGGCCGCCCCACGGTGTCCCCGGCGTGCGGATCGACACCGGAACCCCGCTCCGACCCCGCCGACCCCGCCTTGACCTGCCCCACCGCCACCAGGTGCAGCCGCGCGAGCACCCGCATCGGCGACTGGCGCCAGATGCTCAGCAGCTGCCCGGCCTCGGCGGTGAGCCGCAGCGCCGCTCCCACGGTCCGCGCCTGTTCCTCCGAACCGAAGTCGCTGCGCCGCCGGACCTCCTCCAGCGCCCAGTCCGCTCCGGACAGCGCGGCGCTACCGCGGGCTGCGCGCAGTGCGGCCTCCGAGGTGATCTCCCCGGCCCGTCGGCGCATCACCCGGTGCCCGTAGACCCGGTCCACGGCCTTGCGTACGGAGTCCACCGCGTCCGGGACGCCGGGGAGCGACGTCAGGGCGGCCAGCGGGTCAGAAGCGCTACTCATAAGTAGGGAGCCTACGCACTGCTCACCCATAGCACCGACCCCTCCTTGGAGTGGTCTTCTTCACTCACACCGACCACCACGTGCGATCAACCGACTACGCTTGGTGAACATGAAGATCGCTTTCGTGGGAAAGGGTGGCAGCGGCAAGAGCACGCTGTCCTCCCTCTTCATCCGCCACCTCGCAGCCAATGAGGCCCCCGTCGTCGCGGTGGACGCCGACATCAACCAGCATCTGGGCGCCGCGCTCGGCCTCACCGAGGACGAGGCCGCCGCGATGCCCGCCATGGGCGCGCACCTGCCGCTGATCAAGGAGTACCTGCGCGGCTCCAACCCCCGCATCACCTCCGCCGAGGCGATGATCAAGACCACCCCGCCCGGCACCGGCTCGCGTCTGCTGCGCGTCGCCGAGGACAACCCCGTCTACGACGCGTGCGCCCGTACGGTCACGCTCGACGGCCACGAGGAGGGCGACGTCGAGTACGTCCGACTCATGGCGACCGGGCCGTTCACCGAGTCCGATCTGGGCGTGGCCTGCTACCACTCGAAGGTCGGCGCGGTCGAACTCTGCCTGAACCACCTCGTGGACGGGCCCGACGAGTACGTCGTCGTCGACATGACGGCCGGTTCGGACTCCTTCGCCTCCGGCATGTTCACCCGCTTCGACATGACCTTCCTGGTCGCCGAGCCGACCCTCAAGGGCGTCTCCGTCTACCGCCAGTACAAGGAGTACGCGCGGAACTTCGGGATCACGCTCAAGGTGGTCGGGAACAAGGTGCAGGGCCAGGACGACGTGGACTTCCTGCGCGCCGAGGTGGGGGACGACCTGCTCGTCACCGTCGGGCACTCCGACTGGGTGCGGTCGATGGAGAAGGGCCGTCCGGCCCCCTTCGACCTGCTGGAGGCGAGCAACCGGGTGGCCCTGCAAGTGCTGCAGGACGCGGCCGACGACTCCTACGCGGGACGCGACTGGGCCCGGTACACCGAGCAGATGGTGCACTTCCACCGGAAGAACGCCGAGAGCTGGGGCAACGCGAAGACCGGGATCGACCTGGCGGACCAGATCGACCCCGACTTCGTGCTGCACGAGCGGCTGGGTCAGCAGCGGACCGGGGTGCCCGGCGGGCCGCTCAGCTCTCCTCTGCCGACTCCGCAGCCGGCTTGACGCCCGCGGGCGCCGCGGGAGCGGAGGGCGGGGTGGCCGGCGGGCCCGCCGTCAGGAACTTCGTCCAGCCCTCCTTCGGCGCCTGGCCGACGTCGAGCGTGCGCATCCACTCCAGGGTCTTGGGGTCCTGCGCGTCCAGCCAGTCGGCCAGCTCGCGGAAGGTGACGCAGCGGACGTCCTTCTGCGTGCACATGCCCTTGATGGAGTCCTCCACGGCGCGCATGTAGGTGCCGCCGTTCCAGGACTCGAAGTGGTTGCCGATGATCAGCGGCGCCCGGTTGCCGTCGTGGACGCGGCTGAAGGCCTTCATCAGGCCGTCGCGCATCTGCTCACCCCAGTAGGCGTGCTGCGAGGGGTCGCCCTGGGTGGTCGTACCGGACTGGTTGACCAGGTAGTTGTAGTCCATGCTGAGCGTCTCGAACGCACGGCCCGGCATCGGCACCAGTTGGAGCGGCAGGTCCCACAGGCCGTCCTTCTTCTTCGGCCAGATCTGCTTGCTGATGCCGCTCGAGTCGTAGCGGAAGCCCATGTCCTTGGCCGCCAGCATGAAGTTCTTCTGGCCCTCGAGGCAGGGCGTCCGGGCGCCGATCAGCTCCTTGTCGTAGTCGAAGGGGAGCGCCTTCTCCTGCTTGAGGGCCGGGGTGTTCGTCTTCCAGGACTTGACGAAGGACTTGGCCTGGTTGATCTCGCTCTTCCACTCCTCCACCGACCAGGTGCCGACGCCGCCCTCGGGACCGCAGAAGTGGCCGTTGAAGTGGGTTCCGATCTCATTGCCCTCCAGCCAGGCGCCGCGGACCTGCTCGGCGGTGTCCTTGATGCCCTGGAGATCACCGAAACCGATGTCCGAGCGGCCGGACGAGTGCTGGGGAGCGGTGTAGAGGGAACGCTTCTCCTCGGGGAGCATGTAGACGCCGCTGAGGAAGTACGTCATCCGCGCGTTGTACTGCTTGCCGACCTCGCGGAAGTGCGAGAAGAGCTTCTGACTGTCCTCGCCGGCCCCGTCCCAGGAGAAGACCACGAATTGCGGCGGCTTCTCGCCGGGCTTGAGCTTTTCGGGCTTGGTCACATGCGGCTGCGGGCCCGTGTACGAGGTCGAGCCGTCGCCGATCATCCGGAGCACGCTGCCGGGGGCCTCCGGCGCCGCCGCACCCTTCCTGACCTGCCCACCGGCGGAGCCGGTGGGCTTGACGGGCTCCGAGGCGCCGCACCCGGTCGCCCCCAGGGCCAGTGCCGTGGCGACCAGGCCGCCGGCGATCTTCTTCGTGGCGGCCATCATCCGCCCACCTCATCCCTTGCCCGTTTCGGTGTTCCGCACGTTCCGACCGAAACGTCGCACGCACCCCACCCTGGGATAGGTATGACAAGCCCGACAAAATACTTAATCACCCTTGCGAGTTAATTCGTAGCCCATTCAACCCCTATGTCTGGGCATGGCCTTTACTCTCCATTACCATCCATTTACCGAGTGTTGAGACTCCAGCCGAAACACCGGCGTCGAAACGCCGATGTCGAAACACCGGTGTCGAGACGCCGCCATTGAAACTCCCGCCGCTTCACCCCTGCCCCCAGAGGAGACGGGACATGACCGCCAGCGCCCCCACGCGCCCCGACCAGCACGGCGCCCCGCCCGCGGCGCCACCCGGGATTCCGCCCCGGTTCCGGCCCGGCTTCACCGCCGACCTGTCCGCCTCCGCCGCCGTCTTCCTGATCGCGCTGCCCCTCTCCCTGGGCATCGCCCTCGCCACCGGCGCCCCGCTCCAGGCCGGACTCGTGGCCGCGGTGGCGGGCGGGATCGTCGCCGGACGGTTCGGCGGGGCCCCGCTCCAAGTGAGCGGAGCCGCCACCGGACTCACCGTCGTCACCGCCGAGTTGATCCAGCGCTACGGCTGGCGCACCACCTGCGCCATCACCGTGCTCGCGGGTCTGTGCCAGGTGGGCCTCGCCCTGCTGCGCACCGCCCGCTCGGCCCTCATGGTCAGCCCGGCCGTCGTCCACGGCATGCTCGCGGGCGTCGGCGTGACGATCGCGATCGCCCAGCTCCACATCGTGCTCGGCGGCACCCCGCAGAGCTCCGCCGTGGCCAACGTCCGGGGACTGCCGGCCCAGTTGGCCGACCTCCATCCGGGGGCCCTCGCCGTCAGCGCGCTCACCCTGACCGTGCTGCTCACCTGGCCGCGGCTGCCCGGCAGGGCCGGTCGGGCGCTGCGCAAGGTCCCGGCAGCGCTCATGGCCGTCGCCTCGGCCACCGCCTTCGCGGCACTCGGCGGGCTGAGCCTGCCCCGGGTGGACCTGCCCTCCTGGAGCGGCCACGCCCTGCCGGAGCTGCCCGAGGGGCCCGTCCTCGGCATCCTCGCGGCGGTCCTGACCGTCACCCTGGTCGGCAGTGTGGAGTCGCTGCTCTCCGCGGTGGCCACCGACAAGCTGATCGCCTCCGACCGCGCCACGGGCGACCGCCCCGCGCGCGCCGACCTGAACCGCGAACTGCGCGGCCAGGGCCTGGCGAACATGGTCTCCGGCGCGCTGGGCGGTCTGCCCGTCGCCGGCGGGGCCGCCCGCAGCGTGGCCAACGTCAAGTCCGGCGCGGTCAGCCGGAGGGCGTCGATGCTGCACGGCCTCTGGGTGCTGCTCGCGGCCGCGCTGCTCGTGCCCGTACTGGACCTGATCCCGCTCGCCGCGCTGGCCGCGCTCGTCATGGCCGTGGGCGTACAGATGGCGAGCATCGCGCGGCTGCGCAACGTCACCCGGCACCGCGAGTTCGTCGTCTACCTCACGACCATCACGGCCGTGGTGCTCGGGGGCGTGCTCGAAGGCGTGGCCATCGGCATCGCGGTGGCCGTCGCCATCGCCCTGCACCGGCTGGCGCGCACCCGGATCACCCTGGAGGTGCGGCAGGACGGCTCGGTCCACCGGGTGTGGGCGCGGGGCCAGTTGACCTTCCTCGCCGTGCCCCGGCTCAGCCGGGTGCTGAGCCAGGTCCCGCATCACGGGCACGTCGTGATCGAGCTGGACGGTTCCTTCATCGACCACGCGGCGTACGAGATCCTCCAGGACTGGCAGGACTCCCACCTGGCGCACGGGGGTTCGGTGGAGATCACCGGCCGCTCCGGAGCCCGGATCGGCGAGACCGACCGCGCCCAGCGCGGGGCGCACCACTGCTGCCGCCCCTGGACCCCCTGGCAGAACCACTGCGACCACCGGGCGCAGCCGGAGCCCGCGGCGGCAGCGGACGCCTCCGCCCCCGAGCAGGCGGGGACCGCCCGGACCGCTCCCGAGCCTCGGCGGCGCGGCGCCGGTCAACTGGCCAACGGGATCGGCGCCTTCCAACGCGACACCGCACCGCACGTGCGCGACGAGTTGGCCCGCCTGGCGCGCGAGGGCCAGAGCCCTTCGCAGCTCTTCCTGACCTGCGCGGACTCCCGTCTGGTCACCAGCATGATCACGGCCAGCGGCCCGGGCGACCTCTTCACCGTGCGCAACGTCGGCAATCTGGTCCCGCTGCCGGGCGCCGAGTCCACGGACGACTCCGTCGCGGCCGCCATCGAGTACGCGGTGGACGTGCTCCGGGTGGACAGCATCACCGTGTGCGGGCACTCGGGCTGCGGGGCGATGCAGGCGCTGCTCAACGCGACTCCGGGCGCGCCGATGACCCCGCTGCGCCGCTGGCTGCGGCACGGGCTGCCGAGCCTGGCGCGGATGGGCAGTCGCCACCACCCCTGGGTGCGGATCTCCGGTCGGCTGCCCGCGGACGCGGTGGAGCAGCTCTGCCTGACCAATGTGGTGCAGCAGTTGGAGCACCTGCGGGCGCACGAATCGGTGGCGCGCAGGCTCGCCGAGGGCACCTTGGAGCTGCACGGCATGTACTTCCACGTGGGCGAGGCGCAGGCCTATCTGCTCTCTCCGGGTGAGGACTTCTTCGACTGCCGGGTCTTCGACAGTGTCCTGCCGGACACCAAGGGGGCAAAAACGGCCAAGCGGGATGCTCCCGCGCTGCCCAGGGCGGCCACGCACGCCTGACCCGATACGCTCCCTCCTCGAACGTCCCCGGTGGCCCCTTTCCGCGATCCGTCGCGGGAAGGGGCCATCGGCGCCTGCCCGCCCAGGGGTCGGTGCACCCGGCCCGCCGTGGTATAGGTCTAAACCAATTTGCGGCAAGGTCTTGTCACCTGGGTGTCTGACCTGATGAGCTATGCCCGGGGACACAACGGACACCCTGGGAAAGGGAGATGTCGTGAGCAATGACAGCCTGGCCAACCTGCTCAAGGAGGAGCGGCGGTTCGCACCGCCCGCCGATCTGGCCACCGCCGCCAATGTGGGCGCCGCGGCGTACGAACAGGCCGACGCGGACAGGCTGGGCTTCTGGGCCGAGCAGGCACGTCGTCTGAGCTGGGCCGTGGAGCCCACCGAGACGCTCGACTGGAGCAACCCCCCCTTCGCGAAGTGGTTCGCGGACGGCAAGCTGAACGTCGCCTACAACTGCGTCGACCGCCACGTCGAGGCCGGCAACGGCGACCGGGTCGCGATCCACTTCGAGGGCGAGCCCGGCGACAGCCGCTCGATCACCTACGCCGAGCTCAAGGACGAGGTCTCCCGGGCCGCCAACGCCCTGACCGAGCTGGGCGTGCGCACCGGCGACCGGGTCGCCGTCTACCTGCCGATGATCCCCGAGGCCGTCGTCGCGATGCTCGCGTGCGCCCGGGTCGGCGCGGCCCACTCCGTGGTCTTCGGCGGCTTCTCCGCCGACGCCGTCGCCTCCCGCATCCAGGACGCCGACGCCAAGGTCGTCATCACGGCCGACGGCGGCTACCGCCGCGGCAAGGCCACCGCGCTCAAGCCCGCCATCGACGAAGCCGTGACCAAGTGTCCGCAGGTCGAGCACGTGCTCGTCGTACGGCGCACCGGCCAGGACACCGCCTTCGCCGAGGGCCGGGACGTCTGGTGGCACGAGATCGTCGGTCGCCAGTCCGCCGAGCACACCCCCGAGGCCTTCGACGCGGAGCACCCGCTCTTCATCCTCTACACCTCGGGCACCACGGGGAAGCCGAAGGGCATCCTGCACACCTCGGGCGGCTACCTCACGCAGGCCGCGTACACCCACCACGCCGTCTTCGACCTCAAGCCGGAGACCGACGTCTACTGGTGCACCGCCGACATCGGCTGGGTGACCGGACACTCCTACATCGTCTACGGTCCGCTCGCCAACGGCGCCACCCAGGTGATGTACGAGGGCACCCCGGACACCCCGCACCAGGGGCGCTTCTGGGAGGTCGTGCAGAAGTACGGCGTCACCATCCTCTACACCGCGCCGACGGCCATCCGGACGTTCATGAAGTGGGGCGACGACATCCCCGCGAAGTTCGACCTGTCGAGCCTGCGCGTGCTGGGTTCGGTCGGCGAGCCGATCAACCCCGAGGCGTGGATCTGGTACCGCAAGAACATCGGCGGCGACCGCTGCCCGATCGTCGACACGTGGTGGCAGACCGAGACCGGCGCGATGATGATCTCCCCGCTGCCCGGTGTCACCGAGACCAAGCCCGGCTCGGCCCAGCGCGCACTGCCCGGCATCGGCGCCACCGTCGTGGACGACGAGGGCAACGAGGTCCCCAACGGCGGTGGCGGCTACCTGGTCCTCACCGAGCCGTGGCCCTCGATGCTGCGCACCATCTGGGGCGACGACCAGCGGTTCATCGACACCTACTGGTCCCGTTTCCAGGGCAAGTACTTCGCCGGCGACGGCGCCAAGAAGGACGACGACGGCGACATCTGGCTGCTCGGCCGGGTCGACGACGTGATGCTGGTCTCCGGCCACAACATCTCGACCACCGAGGTCGAGTCGGCCCTCGTCTCGCACCCCGCGGTCGCCGAGGCGGCCGTGGTCGGCGCGGCGGACGAGACCACCGGTCAGGCCATCGTGGCCTTCGTCATCCTGCGCGGCAGCGCCGCCGAGAGCGACACCCTGGTGGCGGAACTGCGCAACCACGTGGGCGCCACGCTCGGCCCGATCGCCAAGCCGAAGCGCATCCTGCCCGTCCAGGAGCTGCCGAAGACCCGCTCCGGCAAGATCATGCGCCGCCTGCTGCGCGACGTGGCGGAGAACCGGGCGGTCGGTGACGTCACCACGCTCGCGGACTCCTCGGTCATGGACCTGATCCAGACCCAGCTGCCCACCGCGGGCAACGAGGACTGACGCCGGCCCGGTAGGCGACCCGGCGAGAGGGGCGTTCGGCGCACAACGCGCCGGGCGCCCCTTTCGCACTTAAGGTGATGATCGCCGGATACATCCCTTGCGTACCCCCTGTAAAGTATTAAGAGCGTAAATAGTTGATCCACAGGGTGCGCCGGGAAGTCTGGTCGGCAACGTGCTTCGTCATGCCGTCCAACCGACCCGGAGGTCCCCACGTGGCCGCGCCCCAGCCCAGCGACCCGTCCAGCCGCAAGCTCCTCGGCAGGCTCTCCCTGCCCGAGCGGCGGTTCGTGGCCAATGCGCTGCGCGCCGAGACCGTCGGCGGCGTGCTGCTCCTGGTGGCCGCCATCGCCGCCCTGATGTGGGCGAACATCCCCGCCCTCGCCGACAGCTACGACAGCGTCCGCGGCTTCCACATCGGCCCCGCCTCCCTCGGCCTGGACCTCTCGCTCCAGCACTGGGCGGCCGACGGCCTGCTCGCCATCTTCTTCTTCGTGGCCGGCATCGAGCTCAAGCGCGAGCTGGTCGCCGGTGACCTGCGCGACGCCAAGGCGGCCGCGCTGCCGGTGATCGCCGCCGTCTGCGGCATGGCCGTGCCCGCGCTGGTCTACGTACTGGTCACCACCTTCGGCAACGGCTCGACGGACGGCTGGGCGGTCCCCACCGCCACCGACATCGCCTTCGCGCTCGCCGTGCTCGCGGTCATCGGGACCTCGCTGCCCTCCGCCCTGCGCGCCTTCCTGCTGACCCTCGCCGTCGTCGACGACCTGTTCGCCATCCTGATCATCGCGGTGTTCTTCACCAGCGACATCAACTTCCTGGCCCTCGGCGGCGCGTTCGTCGGCCTCGTCCTCTTCTGGTTCCTGCTGCGCAAGAACGTCCGCGGCTGGTACGTCTACGTCCCGCTCGCCCTGGTCATCTGGGGCCTGATGTACAACAGCGGCGTGCACGCCACCATCGCCGGCGTCGCCATGGGCCTGATGCTCCGGTGCAGCGTCAAGGACGGCGAGGAGCACTCCCCCGGCGAGCACATCGAGCACCTGGTCCGGCCCGTGTCCGCCGGTCTCGCCGTGCCGCTCTTCGCCCTCTTCTCGGCGGGCGTCTCGCTCTCCGACGACGCGATCGCGCAGGTCTTCACCCGGCCCGAGACGCTCGGCGTGGTGCTCGGCCTGGTCGTCGGCAAGACCATCGGCATCTTCGGCGGCACCTGGTTGGCCGCCCGCTTCACCAAGGCCGAGCTGAACGACGACCTCGCCTGGCCCGACGTCTTCGCGGTCGCCTCGCTCGCGGGCATCGGATTCACCGTCTCCCTGCTGATCGGCGAACTCGCCTTCACCGGCGACCAGGCCCTCACCGACGAGGTGAAGGCCGCCGTCCTGATCGGCTCGCTGATCGCCGCCATCTGCGCGGGCGTGATGCTCAAGCTCCGCAACCGCAAGTACCGGGCCCTGACCGACGCCGAGGAGCGCGACGAGGACCTCGACGGCATCCCGGACATCTACGAGGAGGACAAGCCCGAGTACCACCTGCGGATGGCGAAGATCTACGAGGACAAGGCCGCCGAACACCGCCGCAGGGCCACGGCGGCCGCGGCCGCCGGCGCCGCCACCGGAGCCGAGGGAGCGCAAGCGGCCACCGCCGGGGCCACCGGGTCCCCCGCCGGAGGCGACCGTCCGGCATGATCTGACTGACGGAGGACAGCCGTCGCCGGCAGACGAATGAGGGAGAGAGCGATGAGCGCAGTGGACCAAGGGGCGCAAGGAGCCGAGCGCACACTCGGTCAGCTGGTCGCCTCGGCCACCGCCGAGATGTCCGCCCTGGTGCACGACGAGATCGCCCTCGCGAAGGCGGAGCTGCGCCAGGACGTCAAGCGCGTGGGCATCGGTGGCACCGCCATCGGTATCGCCGGAGTGCTCGGAATCTTCTCGCTGCCGGTGCTGAGTTTCGCGGCCGCGTACGGGATCCACGCCCTCGGCCTCGGCCTCGCCTGGTCGTTCCTGATCGTCGGCGGAGCGTTCCTGCTGCTCGCGGGCCTGCTCGCGCTGCTCGCCGTGTCGAAGTTCAAGAAGGTCAAGCCGCCGGAGCGCTCCATCGCCTCCGTCAAGCAGACCGCGGCGCTCGTCGGCACCGTCAAGCCGCACCCGCGGCCGGTCAGTGACACCGCGGTGGGTGTGGCACGCTCCTCTTCATGACAGCGCCCACACCGGACCCCAGCAGCACCCCGCCCCCGGCTGCCTCGCCGGTGCGGATCGACGGCCCCTGGACCCACCGGGACGTCGCCGCCAACGGCGCCCGGTTCCACGTCGCCGAGCTGGGCGAGGGGCCGCTGGTCCTGCTGCTGCACGGCTTCCCGCAGTTCTGGTGGACCTGGCGCCACCAGATGGTGGCGCTCGCCGACGCCGGCTACCGCGCGGTGGCGATGGACCTGCGCGGGGTGGGCGGCAGCGACCGCACCCCGCGCGGTTACGATCCCGCCAACCTCGCGCTGGACGTCACCGGCGTCATCCGCTCGCTCGGCGAGCCCGACGCCGCGCTCGTCGGGCACGACCTGGGCGGGTACCTCGCCTGGACCGCCGCCGTCATGCGGCCCAAGCTGGTGCGCCGGCTCGTCGTCTCCTCGATGCCGCACCCGCGCCGCTGGCGCTCGGCGATGCTGTCCGACTTCGGGCAGACCCGCGCCAGTTCGCACATCTGGGGCTTCCAGCGCCCGTTCGTCCCCGAGCGCCAGCTCGTCGCCGACGGGGGCGCGCTGGTCGGCGAGCTGATCCGCGAGTGGTCCGGCCCGCTGCCGCGCGAGGGCGCCGGCGCCGTCGTGGACGACGAGGCGATCGACGCCTACCGGCGCGCGATGTGCATCCCGTCCACCGCGCACTGCTCGATCGAGCCCTACCGCTGGATGATGCGGTCGATGGCCCGGCCGGACGGCCTCCAGTTCAACCGCCGGATGAAGCGGCCGGTGCGCGTGCCCACGCTGCACGTGCACGGCTCGCTCGACCCGGTGATGCGCACGCGCAGCGCCGCCGGCTCCGGGCAGTACGTCGAAGCCCCCTACCGGTGGCGGCTGTTCGACGGGCTCGGACACTTCCCGCACGAGGAAGCGCCGGACCTCTTCTCGACCGAGCTGGTGAACTGGCTGAAGGACCCCGAACCGGACCGCTGACCTCCCGTTCGCCGCCCACCAGCGTTGCCGTGCGGGTCCGTTGACGGACCGCCGGGAGCGGGGCGGCCGGAGGACCGGCAAGGCCCTCCCGCCAGAACAGGTGTCCTACGCACGTTCACTTGCCCGCCGCATAGGCCAATTGGCCGACTCCGAAGCGATTACGGACCTTGGGGCACGGGCAGAGGTCGAAGTATGGGCTGGACGCACGACTACGGTGACTCCGCACGCGAACGACGCTCGGCCGCCGCGCCGGGCACCCACGAGAGGGGCGGTCGACAAGGCCTCGGCCGCGACCCCCGACTCGGAATTCCGCTGATCCTGCGCCGCCGGGCCCGCTGGGTCTCGGCCCGCCTGCGCCATCAACGCACGTAGGCGGGACGGGACGGCACCTCGCGGCGCGCGGCTCGCTCGAACGGGGCTCGCTCAAGCGGGACGCGCGGCGCGGGGGCTCACAGGGCGCAGCCCTGGCTGTCGACCCGGCGCTGGGCCGTCCTCCCGTTCCTGATGTCGTCGCGGACCTCGTCCGCCGTCAGGGCGTACCCGGTGTTCGCGTCGTCGAGGGACTTCGCGAAGACGACCCCGTACACCTTGCCGTCGGGCGTCAGGAGCGGGCCGCCGGAGTTGCCCTGGCGGACCGTCGCGTAGAGCGAGTAGACGTCGCGGCGGACGGTGCCGCGGTGGTAGATGTCCGGGCCGTTCGCGTTGATCCGACCGCGGACGCGGGCCGGGCGGACGTCGTACGCGCCGTTCTCCGGGAAGCCGGCGACGATCGCGTCGAACCCGCTCGCCGCGTCCTTCTCGGCGAATTCGAGCGGCGGCGCCTTCAGCTTGGGCACGTCCAGGACGGCGATGTCGCGCTCCCAGTCGTAGAGCACGACCTTGCCGTCGTACAGCCTGCCCTCGCCGCCGATCTGCACGGTCGGCTCGCCGACGCCCCCGACGACGTGCGCGTTCGTCATGACCTTGCCGGGCGCGAAGACGAAGCCCGAGCCCTCCAGCACCTTGCTGCAACTGGGCGCGGTACCGACGACCTTGACGATCGAGCGCTTGGCGCGCTCGACGACGGGGCTACTGGCCAGCGCGGGGTCCGGCGGCTTGACCGCGGTGATCGGTTCGTTCGAGAACGGGCTGAAGACCTGTGGGAAACCGTTCTGCGCGAGCACGGAACTGAAGTCCGAGAACCAGGTGTTGGCCTGGTCGGGCAGGACCCGCGAGACGCCGAGGAGCACCTTGGAGTTACGGACCTCCTTGCCCAGCGTGGGCAGCGAGGTCCCCGCCAGCGCGGAGCCGATCAGCCACGCCACGAGCAGCATCGCCATGACGTTCACCAGGGCGCCGCCGGTCGCGTCGACCACGCGGGCCGGTGACCAGGTGATGTAGCGGCGCAGCCGGTTGCCCAGGTGCGTGGTGAAGGCCTGGCCGATCGAGGCGCAGACGATGACGATGACCACCGCGACGACGGCCATGGTGGTGGACACCTTGGCCTTGTCGTCCGTCACCTGGTCCCAGACGAGCGGGAGCAGGGACACGGCGATGAGACCACCGCCGAGGAAGCCGGTCACCGACAGGATGCCGACGACGAAGCCCTGGCGGTAGCCCACGATCGCGAACCACACGGCGGCGACCAGCAACAGGATGTCCAGCACGTTCACGTGGGCCACCGTCTCATGCGCGCCAGTCGAGGGGGACCTCGCGCGAGCGGTCCCACGGCTGCTCCCAGCCGGCGAAATGCAGCAGCCGGTCGATCACACCGGCGGTAAAACCCCAGACCAGAGCCGATTCGACCTGGAAGGCGGGGCCTTGGAAGCCGCCGGGATGCACGACGGTGACCCGATGGGCGGGGTCCGTGAGATCCGCCACGGGAACCGTGAAGACGCGGGCGGTCTCCGCGAGGTCCACGGCCCCGACCGGGCTGGGCTCGCGCCACCAGCCGAGGACGGGGGTCACGACGAACTCGCTCACCGGGATGTAGAGCCGGGGCAGCACGCCGAAGAGCTGTACGCCCGCCGGGTCCAGGCCGGTCTCCTCCTCGGCCTCGCGCAGGGCGGCCCGCAGCGGGCCGGTGGTGTGGGGATCGCCGTCCTGCGGGTCCAGGGCGCCGCCGGGGAAGGACGGCTGGCCCGCGTGGGAGCGCAGGGTGCCCGCGCGCTCCATCAGCAGCAGCTCGGGGCCGCGCGGGCCCTCGCCGAAGAGGACCAGGACGGCGGACTGGCGGCCCGCGCCGTCCTCGGGGGGCAGGAAGCGGCTCAGCTGTGTCGGCCGGACGGTCCGGGCGGCCGTGACCACGGGGTCGAGCCAGCCGGGCAGCCCGCGCGTGCTGACCTCGACCCCGTCACCGGGCGCGGGCCCGGGTACGGCTCCGGCCACGGGTCCGTGCCCGGTGCGGGCCCGGGTCTCGGTGGTCACGCTGTCGTCCTGCGTCCCGCGCGTCATAGGCACCCTTGCTCCCTGTACTTCCGACACCGGGACAACGCGGTCCCTGGCCGGATTCGTTCCTCAAGACACCAACGTGAACCGTCGTGGGCCGCTGCTCACGACCCCGCGCCGAGCGGGGCCGCCGGACGGCCCGGATAGTCGGCGGGCGGGGTCAGCCGCTGACCCGGATGCCCGCCCATCTCGTACTTCAGGAGCAGCTTCGCCTTCTCCGGATCGGTCTCGCCCTCGCCGTACGCCGGGCAGAGCGGCGCGATCGGGCAGGCGCCGCAGGCGGGCTTGCGGGAGTGGCAGATCCGGCGGCCGTGGAAGACGACCCGGTGCGAGAGCATCGTCCACTCGCTCTTCGGGAAGATCGCGCAGATCTCCGCCTCGACCTTCTCCGGGTCCTCCTGCTCGGTCAGCTTCCACCGGCGCACCAGGCGCCCGAAATGGGTGTCGACCGTGATCCCGGGGACCCCGAAGGCATTGCCGAGGACCACGTTGGCCGTCTTGCGGCCCACCCCGGGCAGGGTGACCAGGTCCTCGATCCGGCCCGGCACCTCCCCCTCGAAGCGGTCCCGCAGGGCGGCCGAGAGGCCGAGCAGCGACTTGGCCTTCGCCCGGAAGAACCCGGTCGGCCGGATGATCTGCTCCAGTTCCTCGGGCACGGCCGCGGCCATGTCCTCGGGGGTGGGGTAGGCCGCGAAGAGGGCCGGGGTCGTCTGGTTCACCCGCAGGTCGGTGGTCTGCGCGGACAGGACCGTGGCGACGAGCAGCTCGAAGGGGTTGCGGAAGTCCAGCTCCGGGTGGGCGTACGGATAGACCTCGGCCAGTTCGCGGTTGATCCGGCGGGCGCGCCGGACCATGCCGAGGTGGGTCTCCGCCTTCGCCGTCTTCACGGGCCGCACCCCCTTCGCCTCCCCGGCCGCCGTCTTCGCCGTCTTCACTTCCTTCGCCGTCTTCGCTTCCTTCGCGGCCGGCGCCGTTCCGGCTTTCTTCACCGCGGGTTTCTTGGCCGAAACTTTGCTCTTCGCGGGCGGCGACCCCTCCGGAGCCGACCCGGAAGTGGCATGTTCGCCCACAGCTGAATTACGGGCCGCGGTCACACCCGCGGACCCCTTGGCCTGTGCTCTCACCGGCTTATTGGACACCCGGCCAGCCTAAGGCCGGGCGCTGACACCCGCCCGGACCTCTGGTAACACCACTCCGATTGGCCTCTCGCCGCACAGCACACCCGTATGTCCGGCATCCTTGTGACTTGAGTGACTGATCGCACTGTTTAAGGCGTCCGGCAAAATAGGGGACGAAGGTCCCCTGACGCCGGTCGACATAGGAGAGAGACTCGTGGACGACGTTCTGCGGCGCGCCCCGCTCTTCGCGGCGCTCGATGACGAGCAGGCCGCGGAGCTCCGCGCATCCATGGGCGAGGTGACCCTCGCCCGCGGTGACGCCCTGTTCCACGAGGGCGACCCCGGCGACCGCCTGTATGTGGTGACCGAGGGCAAGGTGAAGCTCCACCGCACCTCGCCCGACGGCCGCGAGAACATGCTGGCCGTGCTCGGCCCCGGCGAGCTGATCGGCGAGCTCTCGCTCTTCGATCCCGGCCCGCGCACCGCCACGGCGACCGCGCTGACCGAGGTCAAGCTGCTCGGCCTCGGCCACGGCGACCTCCAGCCCTGGCTCAACGCCCGGCCCGAGGTCGCGACCGCGCTGCTGCGCGCGGTGGCCCGCCGCCTGCGCAAGACCAACGACCAGATGTCCGACCTGGTCTTCTCCGACGTTCCCGGCCGCGTGGCCCGGGCGCTCCTGGACCTGTCGCGCCGCTTCGGCGTGCAGTCCGAAGAGGGCATCCACGTCGTGCACGACCTGACGCAGGAAGAGCTGGCGCAGCTCGTCGGCGCCTCCCGCGAGACCGTGAACAAGGCCCTGGCCGACTTCGCCGGGCGCGGCTGGCTCCGCCTCGAAGCGCGCGCCGTGATCCTGCTCGACGTGGAGCGGCTGGCGAAGCGCTCGCGCTGACGCCGTCCGCCGCACCGCGACACCCGTGAGGGGGTCCCGCCCGTTCAGGGCGGGGCCCCCTTTCGCGCGTCCCGGCCTCCGCCGGTACCCGGGGCCGGGGTGCCACAGTGATCCGCATGGCACACAGAGGGCTGGACTCCGAGGGGTTCATCGAGCGCGAGGGCTCCCTCGGGCGGGTGCCCGCGCCCTTCCGGGACGTGGTCGCCGCCGCGCGGACGCGGATCGCCGAGGCGTACGGGCAGCGGCTGCACAGCGCCTACCTGTACGGGTCCGTGCCGCGCGGCACCGCCCGGCCCGGCCGCTCCGACCTGGACCTGCTGCTCGCCCTGCACCGCGAGCCCACGGGCGAGGACCGGGACACCGCCGAGGTGCTCGCGCGCGGGCTCGACCTGGACTTCGCGCAGACGGACGGCGCCGGCATCCTCCTCTACGGCAAGGAGACCCTGCTCAGCGAGGCGGAGCGGCACGACCTGGGGTGGTTCCTCGCCTGCCTGTGCACCCCGCTGCTCGGTGCGGACCTGGCCGAGCACCTGCCGCGCTACCGCCCGGACGCGCTGCTCGCCCGGGAGACCAACGGCGACCTGGACGACGTACTGGCCACCGCGCGCGAGCGGGCCGCGGCGGCGCGGACGGACGCGGAGCTGCGCAAGCTGAACCGTTTCCTCGCGCGACGGCTCGTGCGCACCGGCTTCACCCTGGTCATGCCCCGCTGGGGCGGCTGGACCAGCGACCTGGCCGAGTCCGCGCGGGTCTTCGCCGGCTACTACCCGGACCGCGCGGACCAGATGCGCGCGGCCGCCGCCGAGGGCCTCGACCCCGGCCCCGACCGGGAGATCCTGCGCACGCACCTCGACGACCTCGGGCCGTGGCTCGCCGCGGAGTACACCGCCCGGCTGGGCCGCAGGTCCGCGCGTTAGGTCGTGCCGTCCGTCTCGGGGCCGCCCGGGATCAGGCCGTGCTCGCGCAGGTACTCCAGCTGGGCGCGTACGGACCATTCGGCGGCCGGCCACAGCGAGCGGTCCACGTCGGCGTAGACGTGGGCGACGACCTGCTCGGCGGTGGCGAAGCCGTTCTCCACCGCCGTCTCGATCTGGGCGAGCCGGTGCGCGCGGTGCGCCAGGTAGAACTCCACCGCGCCCTGCGCGTCCTCCAGGACCGGCCCGTGGCCCGGCAGGACGGTGCGCACCCCGTCGTCGACGGTCAGGGAGCGCAGCCGGCGCAGCGAGTCGAGGTAGTCCCCGAGCCGGCCGTCGGGATGCGCGACCAGCGTGGTGCCGCGGCCGAGGACGGTGTCCCCGGTCAGGACGGCCCCGTCGGCCGGGAGGTGGAAGCACAGCGAGTCGCCGGTGTGGCCCGGGGTGGGCACCACCAGCAGCTCCAGCCCACCGACCCGGATGACGTCGCCGCCCGCGAGGCCCTCGTCCCCCAGGCGCAGCGCCGGGTCCAGCGCGCGCACCGTGGTGCCGGTCAGCTCGGCGAAGCGGCCCGCGCCCTCGGCGTGGTCGGGGTGGCCGTGCGTGAGCAGGGTCAGCGCGATCCGCTTGCCCGCCCGCTCGGCCGTGTCGACCACGTTCCGCAGGTGGCCCTCGTCCAGCGGGCCCGGGTCGATGACCACGGCGAGGTCGGAGTCCGGTTCGCTGACCAGCCAGGTGTTGGTGCCGTCCAGCGTCATCGCGGAGGGGTTGGGGGCCAGTACGTTCACCGCGCGGGCAGTGGCCGGACCGGAGGTGACGGTCCCGCGCGGCTGGCCCGGCAGTGCGGCGGCGTCGGTCACGGTGTGCCTCCCTGGCGGACCCGCTTGGTGAACTCGTCGTGGCCCGGCCAGCTGAGCACCACCTCGCCGTCCTCCAGCGTCGCCCGGGCCAGTACCGGGGCCAGGTCCTGCCCCGCGGCCGCCGCGAGCGCCTCGGCGGCGCTCCCGTACGGCTCCAGCGAGCGCAGGGTGGAAATGGTCGGCGGCATCATCAGCAGCTCGCCCCCGTCGTAGCCCGCGGCGGCCTCGCTCGGGCGGATCCACACGGTCCGGTCCGCCTCCGTGGAGGCGTTGCGGGTGCGCTGGCCGGCCGGCAGGGCGGCCACGAAGAACCAGGTGTCGTAGCGGCGCGGCTCGAACTCCGGGGTGATCCAGCGGGCCCAGGCGCCGAGCAGGTCGGAGCGCAGCAGCAGGCCCCGGCGGTCCAGGAAGTCGGCGAAGGACAGCTCGCGCGCGACCAGCGCCCGCCGGTCGGCCTCCCAGTCGTCACCGGTGGTGTCGCCGACGACCGTGTCGGGGCTCTCGCCGGCGAGCAGGACCCCGGCCTCCTCGAAGGTCTCGCGGACCGCGCCGCAGATGATGGCCTGGGCGCTCGCGGTGTCCGTGCCCATGCGCGCGGCCCAGGTCGCGAGGGCCGGACCCGCCCACCCGATGCGGTGGTCCTCGTCGCGCGGGTCGACGCCGCCGCCGGGATAGGCGTACGCGCCTCCGGCGAAGGCCATGGAGGCGCGCCGGCGGAGCATGTGCACGGCGGGACCGCCGCCGCCCGCCCCGTCGCGCAGCAGCATGACGGTGGCCGCGCGCTTGGGCGCCACGGGGGTCAGCGACCCGTCGGCGAGGGCGCGGATGCGGTCGGGCCACTCGGGCGGGTACCACTGGCCGCCGGGGGCGGTGGGCTCGCCGGGCGACCGGCCGTGCGGATCATTCGGCATGGCGGGATGCTACGGGTATCCGGCGGGATGTTCGAGAGCCCCCTGCCGCCGCCCCCGGGAGGGAGCGACGCCAAGGGGCTCGGACGACCTAGACCTCGTCGGGGGTCAGCTCGACCAGGATCTCGACCTCGACGGGGGCGTCCAGCGGGAGCACCGCGACGCCGACCGCGCTGCGCGCGTGCACGCCGCGCTCGCCGAGCACCTCGCCCAGCAGCTCGCTCGCGCCGTTCAGCACGCCCGGCTGCCCGGTGAAGTCGGGGGCCGAGGCCACGAAGCCGACGACCTTGACGACGCGCGCGATCCGGTCGAGGTCACCCACGACGGACTTCACGGCGGCCAGGGCGTTCAGCGCGCACACGGCGGCCAGTTCCTTCGCCTGCTCGGGCGAGACCTCCGCACCGACCTTGCCGGTGACCGGCATGCTGCCCTTCACCATCGGGAGCTGGCCCGCGGTGTACACGTACGAACCCGTGCGCACGGCGGGCTGGTACGAGGCCAGCGGCGGGACGACGTCGGGCAGCGTCAGGCCGAGCTCGGCCAGCCTCGCCTCCACGGCGCCGGCGCTCATGCCTTCTCCCGCTTGAGGTAGGCCACGAGCTGCTCGGGGTTGTTCGGTCCGGGCACCACCTGGACCAGCTCCCAGCCGTCCTCGCCCCAGGTGTCCAGGATCTGCTTGGTGGCATGGACCAGCAGCGGAACGGTCGCGTATTCGAACTTCTTGGTCATGGGAGCGAGCGTAGTGCCTGTCCCGGGACGTGATGCGCGACCCGTCCTGCCCCCACCGCCCACGCCCGCGCCACCGAGGAATTAGGCTCGGTCGCTGTGAGCAGGCTCCAGGTGATCAGCGGCAAGGGCGGCACCGGAAAGACCACGGTCGCCGCGGCACTCGCGCTCGCCCTCGCACGCGAGGGCCGACGCACGCTTCTGGTGGAGGTGGAGGGCAGGCAGGGGATCGCGCAGCTCTTCGGCGCGGAGGCGCTCCCGTACGAGGAGCGCAAGATCGCCGTCGCACCGGGCGGCGGTGAGGTGTTCGGGCTCGCGATCGACGCGGAGCGGGCCCTGCTGGACTACCTCCAGATGTTCTACAAGCTCGGCTCGGCGGGGCGCGCCCTGAAGAAGCTGGGCGCCATCGACTTCGCGACGACGATCGCGCCGGGCCTGCGGGACGTGCTGCTGACCGGCAAGGCGTGCGAGGCGGTGCGGCGCAAGGACAAGGCGGGCCGGTTCGTCTACGACCACGTGGTGATGGACGCGCCGCCCACCGGGCGGATCACCCGGTTCCTGAACGTCAACGACGAGGTGGCGGGGCTGGCCCGCTTCGGTCCGATCCACAATCAGGCGCAGGCCGTCATGAAGGTGCTCAAGTCCCCCGAGACGGCCGTGCACCTGGTGACGCTGCTGGAGGAGATGCCGGTCCAGGAGACCGTGGACGGCATCGCCGAGCTGCGGGCGGCCGGGCTGCCGGTCGGCCGGGTCATCGTCAACATGATGCGACCGCACCACCTGGACGAGGGAACCCTGCGAGCGGCCGCCGGGGGCCGCCGCACCGAGCTGGCGCGGTCCCTGTCCCGGGCGGGCCTGGGCGGCGCGCACCGCGGGGGCCTGGCGGAGCGGCTGCTGGACCCGCTGCTGGAACAGGCCGCGGAGCACGCGGGCCGGGTGGAGCTGGAGCGGGAGCAGCGGGCGGTCCTGGCGGGGCTCGACGTGGCGGCGTACGAACTCCCGCAGCTGGGCGCGGGGATGGACCTGGCCGGGCTGTACGAGCTGGCGACGGAACTCCGCAAGCAGGTGGGGACCGAATGAGCGACAAGCTGGGGAGCACGGCGACCATGGGCCTGGACACTCCGCCGCGACTGGCGGTCGACGCGCTGCTCGACGACGCGAGCACGCGGATCATCGTGTGCTGCGGATCCGGCGGCGTCGGCAAGACCACCACGGCCGCGGCGCTGGGCGTGCGCGCGGCGGAACGCGGGCGCACGGTGGTCGTCCTGACCATCGACCCGGCGCGCCGCCTCGCCCAGTCGCTGGGCATCGACTCCCTCGACAACACCCCGCGGCGGGTCGCCGGGGTGGGCGGGGCCGATGACGCGCAGGGCGGCGGCGAACTGCACGCCATGATGCTGGACATGAAGCGGACCTTCGACGAGATCGTCGAGGGGCACGCGGACGGCGAGCGGGCGCAGGCGATCCTGGAGAACCCCTTCTACCAGTCCCTGTCGGCCGGTTTCGCGGGCACGCAGGAGTACATGGCGATGGAGAAGCTCGGGCAGCTGCGCGCCCGGGACGACTGGGACCTGATCATCGTCGACACCCCGCCGAGCCGTTCCGCGCTGGACTTCCTGGACGCGCCGAAGCGGCTGGGGTCCTTCCTGGACGGGAAGTTCATCCGGGTGCTGATGGCTCCGGCGAAGGTCGGCGGCCGGGCCGGGATGAAGTTCCTCAATGTCGGCATGTCGATGATGACCGGCACGTTGAGCAAGCTGATGGGCGCCTCGCTGCTGAAGGACGTCCAGACCTTCGTGGCCGCGATGGACACGATGTTCGGCGGCTTCCGGACCCGCGCGGACGCGACGTACCGGCTGCTGCAGGCTCCCGGTACGGCCTTCCTCGTGGTCGCGGCGCCCGAAGCGGACGCGGTGCGCGAGGCGGCGTACTTCGTGGAGCGGCTGGCCGCGGAACGGATGCCGCTGGCCGGGCTGGTGCTGAACCGGGTGCACGGCAGCGGGGCCGACCAGCTGTCCGCGGAGCGGGCGTTGGCCGCCGCAGAGAATCTTGAAGAGGGCGGCATTGTCGATCAGGAGTCCGGGAAAGCTGGACATCGTGGCTCCGCCGAGGACGGCTCCCCCGCCTCCACCGGCCCCGCCCCGAGCAACGGCACGGCTCCGCACGACTTCACGGCCGACACCCCCACGGCCGGAACGCCCGAGACCGAGCAGGTCGCGGCCGCCGAAACCAGCGCGGACGAGATCACTGCGGATGAGATCACCGCGGACGAGATCACCGCGGGTCTGCTGCGCCTGCACGCCGAGCGCATGCAGGTGATCGCGCGCGAACGCCGCACGCGTGATCGCTTCACCTCGCTCCACCCGGAGGTGGCGGTGGCCGAAGTGGCCGCCCTGCCCGGCGATGTACACGACCTCGCCGGGCTACGGGCCATCGGAGAGCGGCTCGCGGCCGGGGTACCGGCCGGAGCGTAGACGGGCTGCGCGGGGGTCTACCCGGCTGCCGCGTACGTCTCGAACCGAAGATCGACCTCCGCATCGACATCCACGGTGAGGATGCCCGTACTGCGCTCGTACTCCGTACGGGCGGTTTCGAGCAGCCGTCGCCACGAGGTGACGGTGGGGCGCCTGCGCAACAATGCGCGACGCTCCCGCTCGGTCATTCCGCCCCACACGCCGAACTCGACGCGATTGTCGAGCGCGTCGGCCAGGCATTCGGTCCGCACCGGACATCCGGTGCACACCGCCTTGGCCCTGTTCTGTGCCGCTCCTTGAACGAACAGTTCATCCGGATCGGTAGTGCGGCAGGCTGCCTGCGCACTCCAGTCGGTAACCCAGCCCATCCCGGCGCCGTCCTCTCCCGAATCGAGGCTCCCCCACGGCGGTAGCGGCATATTCACCGCTGCCAGTTGAGGACGTTACGGAAGGCGGGCACAGTGCAACACCCCCGTCGGGCCCAATCTTGAATGGTCCGAACGGACTATGGGTAAGCGGCAGATCACCCGACGGAGTGATCGGACGACATGCCCGACCATTCCGGCAATTCGGGTGAATCGACGGTGAACCCCCAGTGACAGGCGCGAGATTCGGACAAGAGTTCACCCCTTTCGGGAAGGGTGAAAACCACGCCGCAGGGTTGATGTCGCGCCACACTGCTGTGACAGTTGTTGCCAGCTTAGGCCAAGGCATTCGCATGTGTCCGGCGAATGAGAACGTAGGCTGCCCCTCATGGGAAAGAAGCGCTCAAGCGGAGGGCTCTCGGGGAGCCAACAGGCCGCCAGGTTCCTGGGGGTGTCCGTTCTCTCCGGAGTCGTGCTCGCCGGCATCGCGATCCCCGGCGCGGGCGCGCTGGGCCTCGCGGCCAAGGGCACGGTCGAAGGATTTGACGAGATCCCGGCCAATCTCAAGACACCGCCGCTGAGCCAGCGCACCACGATCCTGGACTCCGAGGGTGGCTTGATCGCCACTGTCTATTCGCGCGACCGCCAGGTCGTCCCGCTGACCGCGATCTCGCCGTACATGCAGAAGGCGATCGTCGCGATCGAGGACTCCCGCTTCTACGAACACGGCGCGGTGGACCTCAAGGGCATCCTGCGCGCCGTGAACCGCAATGCGCAGGAGGGCGGCGCCGCACAGGGCGCCTCCACGCTGACGCAGCAGTACGTGAAGAACGTCTTCGTCGAAGAGGCCGGTGACGACGAGTCGAAGGTGCGCGAGGCGCAGGAGAAGAGCCTCGGCCGCAAGATCCGCGAGTTGAAGTACTCGATCCAGGTCGAGGAGGAACTCGGGAAGAAGAAGATCCTCGAGAACTACCTCAACATCACGTACTTCGGCCAGCAGGCCTACGGAATCGAGTCGGCGGCGCAGCGCTACTTCAGCAAGCCCGCCAAGGACCTGACCCTGGACGAGGCCGCGCTGCTCGCGGGCATCGTCCAGTCGCCGAGCCGGTTCGACCCGGTCAACGACTCCGCGGAGTCGATGAAGCGCCGCAATGTCGTCCTCCAGCGGATGGCCGACATGAAGGACGTCTCGCAGGCGGAGGCGGACGCGGCGAAGGCCAAGCCCGTCACCCTGAAGGTCACCCGCCCCAAGAACGGCTGCATCACCGCCGTCAAGGGCGCCGGCTTCTTCTGCGACTACGTGCGCAACACCTTCCTGACCGACCCGGTCTTCGGCAAGACGCGGGAGGAGCGGGCGAAGGTCTGGAACCAGGGCGGCCTGACCGTGCGCACCACCCTGGACCCGCAGTCGCAGGAGTCGGCCAACGCCTCGATCAAGGAGCACGTCTACGCGGACGACTCGATCTCGACGGCCGTGACCATGGTCCAGCCGGGCACCGGGCGGGTCCTGGCGATGGGTCAGTCGAAGCCGTACGGCTTCGGGAAGAACGAGACGCAGATCAACTACTCCGTGGACAAGCGGATGGGCGGCTCCAACTTCGGCTTCCAGACGGGCTCGACCTTCAAGCCGTTCATCGCGGCGGCGGCCCTGGAGCGCGGGACGCTGCCGACGAAGGTGTACCCGGCGCCGTACGAGGTCGACTACCCGAGCCCGATCGCGCGCTGCGACGGCACGAACTACGTCAACCAGCGCGACCCGAAGACCAGGAAGTACGAGAAGGCGCAGAACGAGACCGAGGACGAGTTCGGTCCGTACGCGCTGCGGACGGCGATGGAGAAGTCCATCAACACGTACTTCGTCCAGATGATCGGCGACGTCGGGCTCTGCCCGGTCACCGAGATGACGCAGAAGCTGAACGTGGTCCCGGCCAGCGGCGAGAAGCTGCCCGAGTCCCCGTCCATCGCGCTCGGCTCCGCCGAGATGTCCCCGCTGACGATGGCCAACGCGTACGCCACCTTCGCCAACCGCGGCGTCTACTGCACCCCGATCGCGATCGAGGCGATCACCGACTCGCACAACAAGGCGCTCCAGGTGCCGAAGACCAAGTGCGACCAGGCGATGTCGGAGACCACCGCCGACACCATCAACACCCTGCTGCGCGGAGTGGTCGACTCCGGGACCGGTGAGAAGGCCGGCCTGACCGACCGCGACAGCGCGGGCAAGACGGGTACCACCGACAACCGCTACAACGCCTGGTTCGTCGGCTACACCACGAACATGTCCGGCGCGGTGTGGGTCGGCTCGGGCGGTGCGAAGAAGATCTCGATGGAGGACATCACCATCGGCGGGCAGTTCTACCCGAAGGTCTTCGGTGGTGGCCTGCCCGGTCCGATCTGGAAGGACGCCGTCTCGGGCGCCCTGTCCGGCCGCGAGTCCGCGAACTTCGCCACGGTCAGCATCCCGGAGCCCTCGGTCCCCTCGGGCGGCAGCCGCGGCAACGCGAACCCGCCGACCCCGAACCGCCCCGGCAAGCCGGGCAAGCCCGGGAAGCCGGGCGGCGACGGCAAGCCCGGTGACGGCTCGCCGGGCGGGCAGACGATCGCGGGTGCGGCCACCGGCGACCCGGGCGCCGGTACGCCGGGCATCCCCAACCCCGGCATCAGCATCCCGGCGGGCATCCTGGGCGAGCCGACGGGCCGCCGCCCCTAGGGGCACCCACGGACGACATGAAGGAGGGGGGGGGGGGGGTGGGGTCGCCCCGTGGGTGGCCCCCTCCCTTTGCCCCGGTTTGGTAGGGGGAAAGGTTGCCCGTTTCTAGGGCG
>NZ_JBVHUE010000015.1:154943-192632 GCF_055565515.1 Streptomyces sp. NPDC028419
CCGCCTTCCGCATGGGACGACCAGAAAGGAAGAAAGAGGAGGGGTCCCCCCCCCCCCCCCCCCCCCCCCGTCCCCCCTCCTTCATGTCGTCCGTGGGTCAGGAGAGGAGCTTCTTGACGGTGGCGGCGACGCGCCCGCCCTCCGCCAGCCCGGCGACCTTCGGGTTCACGATCTTCATGACGGCGCCCATCGCGCGCGGGCCCTCGGCACCCGCCGCCTTGGCCTCCTCGACGGCCGACGCCACGATCGCGGTCAACTCGTCGTCGCTGAGCTGCTTGGGCAGGTAGGCGTCGAGCAGCTCGCCCTCGGCGAGTTCGCGCGCGGCCTGCTCGGTCCGACCACCCTGCGCGAAGGCCTCGGCGGCTTCGCGGCGCTTCTTCGCTTCCTTGGCGATCACCTTGAGGACGTCTTCGTCGGAGAGCTCGCGCGCTTCCTTGCCCGCGACCTCCTCCTTGGTGATGGCGGTGAGGGTCAGTCGCAGCGTGGACGAGCGGAGTTCGTCGCGCGCCTTGATGGCAGTGGTGAGGTCTTCCCTGAGCGTGGCCTTGAGCGTGGTCATGGGTCGAGTCTGCCAGGTGCGGGGGCGCTGGCGCCCTTCGGTTTTCCCGGTCTGCGACGATGGGCCCATGCACGCGCGTTACGGAATCCCCCTGAAGGTCACCGCCGGCATCGCCGCGGCCGGAGTCGCCGGAGTGGCCTACGCCGCCGGTTTCGAAGCACGGTCCTTCCGGCTGCGCCGGGTGACCGTCCCGGTACTTCCCCAGGGGATGCGGCCCTTGCGGGTCCTCCAGGTGTCGGACATCCACATGGTGGGCGGGCAGGGCAAGAAGCGCGCCTGGCTCCAGTCCCTGGCGGGGCTGCGGCCCGACTTCGTGGTCAACACCGGCGACAACCTCTCGGACACCGAGGGCGTGCCGGAGGTGCTCGACGCGCTCGGCCCGCTGATGGAGTTCCCGGGCGCGTACGTCTTCGGCTCGAACGACTACTACGGGCCGCGGCTGCGCAATCCGGGGCGCTACCTGATCGAGAAGGTCCAGGGCCGGCACGGGCTGAACGGCAACAAGCCGGTCGTCGGCGCCGTCCACAACCCGTGGGAGGACCTGCGGGACGCCTTCGACGCGGCCGGCTGGCTGAACCTGACCAACACCCGGGCGCGGATGAAGCTGGACGGGCTGGAGCTGGCCTTCACCGGTCTGGACGACCCGCACATCAAGCGGGACCGCTACGAGCGGGTCGCCGGTGGCCCGGAGGCGGACGCCGACTTCTCGCTCGCCGTCGTGCACGCCCCGTACCTGCGCGCGCTGGACGCCTTCACCGCGGACGGCTACCCGCTGGTCCTCGCGGGGCACACGCACGGCGGGCAGCTGTGCGTCCCCTTCTACGGGGCCCTGGTCACCAACTGCGACCTGGACGCCAAGCGGGTGAAGGGGCTCTCCACGCACGAGAGCGGCGGCCACCGCTCGTACCTGCACGTCTCGGCGGGCTGCGGCACCAACCGGTTCACCCCGGTCCGCTTCGCCTGCCCGCCGGAGGCGACGCTGCTCACCCTGACGGCCGCGTCCTGACCGCATGATCGCCACGGCCCTCCTCCGCGCCCTGATCGCCCTCGCCGCGGCCGTGGGCGTGGTGATCGAGTGCGCCTACGGCAGTGTTCCCGTCGTGCTGAGCTTCTTCACCATCTGGACGAACATCCTGGTGGCGGTGGTCTTCGGCCTCGCGGCGGTGCGCACCTGGCAGCGTCGCCCGGAGCCCGACCCGCTGTGGCGGGGCGGGGTGCTGCTCTTCATCCTGATCACCGGGCTGGTCTTCCACCTGGTGCTGGACAATCCGTCGAGCCCCTTCAACGTGGTCGAGGACCTCGACCGGCTCACCGGCGCCCGGGCCGTCGCCAACCAACTGCTGCACACGGTCACCCCGATCGGCGCGGCCCTGGACTTCCTGGTGTTCACGACCCCGCGCGCCCTGCGCCCGCGGCACGCGGCGCAGTGGCTGGCGTTCCCCTTCGCGTACCTGGTGTTCGCCCTGGTCCGCGGCGCCCTGCTGGCGCCGGGCACCAAGACCCGGTACACCTACCCCTTCCTCGACGTGGCCCAGTACGGCTACGCCCGGATCGCCGTGAACGGGCTCGTCCTCGGCCTCGCCTTCTACGCCCTGGGACTGGCCCTGGTCACGGCCGACCGCTTCCGCCCACCCCTGCTGGCGCCCCGTGAAAACCGGATTTCGTCTCCGGGCGACGGTCCGCTAAAGTAATCGATGTCGCCAGGGCAGCAACACCGCCGGGGCGGCGATCGGGGTGTAGCGCAGCTTGGCAGCGCGCTTCGTTCGGGACGAAGAGGTCGTGGGTTCAAATCCCGCCACCCCGACTTCGTAAGACCAGGTCAAGGGCTTGATCCGCATCGCGGGTCAGGCCCTTCCTGCGTCTATGGGGATCGTTTGGGAGAAGTCTGGGAGAAGATCTTGGTCGGCTTCTTCCAGGAACCCGGCCGGCCTCCGCCTTCGCGTCTTCTCCGCGCGCCCGCCTGCCGGTTGGGGCGTGCCCGAGCCTGAGGTCCGTGTCGTCTTGTCTTCCTCCCCTGTCTCCAGCCCCTCGCGCCCGCGCGGCCTTCGTCGGCCGGGGCCGCCCGCCTGGCTGTCGCCCAAGGTGTTCCGGACCGAGGTGCTGGGCGGTCTGGTGGTCGCGCTCGCGCTGATCCCCGAGGCGATCTCGTTCTCGATCATCGCCGGAGTGGATCCGGCGATCGGGCTGTTCGCCTCGTTCACCATGGCCGTCGTGATCGCGTTCGTCGGCGGGCGGCCCGCGATGATCTCCGCCGCCACGGGCGCCGTGGCTCTCGTGATCGCGCCGCTCAACCGGGAACACGGTCTGGGCTACATGATCGCGGCGGTGATCCTGGCCGGTGTCTTCCAGATCGCGCTCGGGGCGCTCGGCGTCGCGAAGCTGATCCGCTTCATACCCCGTTCGGTCATGGTCGGCTTCGTCAACTCCCTCGCCATCCTCGTCTTCATGGCGCAGGTCCCCGAGATGCGGGACGTGCCGTGGGCCGTCTACCCGCTGCTCGCCGGCGGGCTCGGGCTGATGGTGTTCTTCCCGAAGGTCACGAAGGTGGTCCCGGCACCGCTCGTGTCCATCGTCGTCCTCACCTCGGTCACCGTGGCCGCGGGGATCGCGGTGCCGACCGTCGGGGACAAGGGCGCGCTGCCGTCCTCGCTGCCGGTTCCCGGCCTTCCGGACGTGCCGTTCACGCTGGACACGCTGGCGCTCGTCGCCCCGTACGCCCTGGCCATGGCGGTGGTGGGGCTGATGGAGTCGCTGATGACGGCGAAGCTGGTCGACGAGATCACCGACACGCGGTCGAGCAAGACGCGCGAGTCCGTGGGCCAGGGCATCGCGAACATCGTCACCGGCTTCTTCGGCGGCATGGGCGGCTGCGCGATGATCGGCCAGACGATGATCAACGTGAAGGTCTCGGGCGCCCGGACGCGGCTGTCGACCTTCCTCGCCGGCGTCTTCCTGATGGTGCTGTGCATCGCCTTCGGACCGGTCGTCTCCGAGATCCCCATGGCCGCGCTCGTCGCCGTCATGGTGATGGTCTGCTTCGCCACCTTCGACTGGCACTCCATCGCGCCCAGGACGCTGAAGCGCATGCCGGCCGGCGAGATCACCGTCATGGTGCTGACCGTCGCCTGCGTGGTCGCCACCCACAACCTCGCCGTCGGCGTCGTCGCCGGGTCCGTCACCGCAATGGTCATCTTCGCCAAGCGGGTCGCGCACCTGGCGAACGTCACCTCCGTCCTCGATCCGGACGGCGGCCAGGTCGTCTACTGCGTCACCGGCGCGCTCTTCTTCGCCTCGTCCAACGACCTCGTCGGGCAGTTCGACTACGCCGGAGACCCGGAGAAGGTCGTCATCGACCTGTCCTCCGCCCATATCTGGGACGCGTCCTCCGTCGCTGCCCTCGACGCCATCGAAACCAAGTACGGGCAGCGCGGAAAGAGCGTCGAGATCATCGGCCTGAACGAGCACAGCGCCCACCTGCACGACACCCTCAGCGGGAAGCTCTCCGCCGGGCACTGACCTCGGTGCCCGCTTCCCCCCAAGCGGGCCCCAAGGCCGGTAAGGGTGCGACTGGCCAGCCGGTGGTGCGGACCCCATGGGCGACGGCGTCCGGGTGCCGGGGCCGGGCTGCGGGGGGACCATGAAGGGCGGGGAGCCGTTCGCGGGGGTCCATCCCGGGAGAATCCAGTGACGGGTATGTCCGCAGGAACCACTGACGTGCTGGTGGTCGGGGCCGGGCCGGTCGGGTTGACGGCCGCCTGTGAGTTGCGGCGGCGCGGGGTGCGGTGCCGGCTCGTCGAGCGGCTCCCGGCCCGGCTGCCGTACGCGAAGGCGGTGGGGGTCCAGCCGCGCACCCTGGAGCTGTGGGACCGGATGGGCCTGGTGCGGGACGCCCTCGATCTGGCCGTGCCGCTGCGCGGGCAGCTCACGTACGTGAACGGCGTCGCGGAGTCCCGGATGGAGATGGTGCTGCCGCCCGACGTTCCCTACGGCTTCGCCGCGCTGCCGCAGTACGAGACCGAGCGCGTCCTGGAGGACTTCCTGAACGGCTTCGGGACGGGCATCGAGCGGTCCACCGAGCTGGTGTCCTTCGCCCAGGACGACGAGGGGGTGACCGCTCTGCTGCGCACCCCGGGCGGTGAGGAGGAGGTGCGCGCCCGCTTCCTGGTGGGGTGCGACGGCGCGCACAGCACCGTGCGCAAGGGGCTCGGGCTGTCCTTCGAGGGCGGAGCCTTCCCGGAGGAGTACATGCTCGCCGACGTGGAGCTCGGGTGGGACCTCCCCTACGGCTACGCGGTGCGCGCGATGCACCACGACGCGCGGGGCGAGGTCGACGACGGGCTGGTGTGCATCCCGCTGCCCGGCGCCGGCCGGTACCGGGTCTCCATGAAGCTGGCGCCCGAGCTGTCCGCGGCCGGCACGGGGGAAGCGGCCGCGGGAGGGGACGGGATCGCGCACGGGCTGGGCGCCGGCGGCGGGCGGGAGCCGGGGCTGGCGGACATCCAGGCCGTCCTGGACCGGCTGTCGCCGACGCCCACGACCGCGTCCGCGCTGCGCTGGTCCTCCGTGTTCCGGATCAGCCACCGGCTGGTCGACCGGTACGGGGACGGGCGGGCATTCGTCGCCGGGGACGCCGCGCACATCCACCCGCCGACCGGTGCGCAGGGCATGAACACCGGCATCCAGGACGCCTGGAACCTGGCCTGGAAGCTGGCGCTGGCCGTCGAGGGCGCGGCGGCGCCGGGCCTGCTCGCGAGCTACGACGCCGAGCGCCGGCCGGTCGGCGAGGAGGTCGTCAGCCGCACGGTCCGGCACGCCGCCCACGGGGTCCAGGCGGACCCGGGCGACCCGCGGACGCTCCTGCTGCGCGAGGCCCAACTCCTGGTCGGCTACCGGGGAAGCCCCGTGGTGGGGGACGCGGGCGACGGCAGCGGGCCGCGGGCCGGGGACCGGGCCCCCGACTGCGGCGGGCTGACCCGGGCGATCGCGACGTACCCACTGCGCCTGTTCGACCTGCTGCGCGGCCGCGAACACGTGCTGGTGCTGTACGGGCCCGGGCCGAGCGCGGACGGTTTCGGCGCCCTCGCGGCCGCCGTCCGGGACGCGGCGCCGGGCCGGATCGCGACCTTCGCGGTGTTGGCCGACACCGGGGCGGACGGCGCGTCGCCGGTGCCCGTCCTCGGGGACGGGCGGGGCGAGTTCGCCCGACTGTACGACGTACGGGAGCCGACCGCCTTCCTGGTCCGCCCCGACGGTTACCTCGCGGCGCGGCTCGCCCCGCCGAGCGCGCCGGAGCTGCTCGCCCACCTCGCCAAGGTCCTCGCGCTCTGACCGCGGCCCGGGTCAGGCCGTTCCGGTCAGGCGCAGCGACACCCACAGGGCCGAGGTGGACAGGGCCAGCGCCGCCGGGGTGGTCAGCAGGCCGAGGTGGGTGAACTCGACGAGCCGGACCTCGTGTTCGTGGTGGTGCGCGATGCGCCGCCACAGCAGGGTGGCCAGGGAGCCCGCGTAGGTGAGGTTCGGGCCGATGTTCACGCCCAGGAGCACGGCGAGCACCGCGCCCGGACCCGCGGGTGCCACCAGCGGCACCAGGGCCAGCACCGCCGGCAGGTTGTTGATCAGGTTGGCCAGTACGGCGGCCAGCGCGGCCAGGCCGAGCAGCGCGGGCAGGCCGGTGCCGGCCGGGACGACGTGGGCCAGGGCCGCACCGAGGCCGTTGTCCACCAGCGCCCGGACGACGATGCCCAGGGCCAGCACGAACGCCAGGAACGGCAGCGCCGCCGAGCGGACGATCGCGGCCGGGGTGGTGCGGCGCCGGGCCAGTGCCCGGACCCCCAGCACCAGGGCCCCCGCCGCCGCGGCCCAGGCCGGGTCGGCCCCGACCGCCGAGGCGACCGCGAAGCCGCCCAGGGTCCCCGCCACCGTCAGCAGCGCGAAGAGCGGCAGCTCGGGCGGCTCCAGGGCGTCCGGCCCGGTCGGTTCGGCGTCGAGGTCGGCGGCGAAGAACCGGCGGAAGACGACGTACTCGACCCCGATCGCGACCAGCCACGGCAGGGTCATCAAGACGGCGAACCGGGTGAAGCTCAGGCCGCTCGCGGTGAAGGCGAGCAGGTTGGTGAGGTTGGAGACGGGCAGCAGCAGGGACGCGGTGTTCGACAGGTGCGCGCACGCGTAGAGGTGGGGCGCGGGCCGGGCGCCCATGCGCGCGGCGGTGGCGAAGACGACCGGGGTGAGCAGGACGACGGTCGCGTCCAGGCTCAGCGCCGCCGTGATCAGCGAGGCGAGCGCGAAGACCGCGCCGAGCAGGCGCCGGGGGCGGCCCGCCGACCAGCGGGCCATCCAGGTTCCGCAGGCGTGGAAGAGGCCCTCGTCGGCGCAGAGCTTCGCGAGGACGAGGACGGCGGCGAGGAAGCCGATGACCGGGCCGAGGCGCTCCGCCTCCTCCCGGACGGCGTCCGTCCCGATCGCCCCGCAGCCGATGACCACGGCGGCGGCCGGAACGGCGAAGAACGCCTCGGGGCGGCCGAAGGGGCGGGCCACCGCGCACACCAGCACCACCAGCAGCGCGGCCAGGGAGAGGGTGAAGGAGAAGGCGTCGAAGGGCATACCCGCGATCATTCCAGCAGGCCGCCGGTACGAATCCCCGCGCCCCGGCAGGGCAACGGACCGGCGCCCCGGCACCCCGACGGACCGGCACCCGGCGCCCCCGGCACCCCCCGCCGACCGCCGACCCGCGCCCCTCAGCCCGACGCGTCCAGCAGGGCCGTCAGCTCGTCGCGGACCAGTTCCATGAACGGCCGGGTCGCCGCGGGCTCCACCGCGCGCTCCTCGGCCACCGCGTACAGGTGGGCCAGTACGCCCGCCACGTCCGCGAAGGGCCCCACCGGGCGCACCAGCCACAGCCGGCCCGCCGGGCGGGGCGGCAGCCCGAGGCCGGACAGGGTCGCGTCGGCCTCGGCGTCCATCCCGTGCAGGTCGGCCGCCGACAGCGGGGCGCACTCCACGTCGGTGACCGTGCCGTGGCCGTCCATCCGGGTCTCCACCGCCCAGCGCGTGGCCCGGTCCGCCACCCAGGTCCGGGCGGGCGCGGGCCACACGTACGGCAGGAACACCCACAGCGCCTGCTCGGGCGCCGGCTCCCAGCCGAGCACCTCCAACTCGCGCACCTCGGGCAGCCGGTCCGGCTCCAGCTCGCTGCGCCCGGACCGGCGCAGCCCCAGCGGGTGCGCGGCGCCGTCCTCGTCCCAGTCCCATGACATGGGCGCAGGCTACCGACGCCGGGGCCCCGCGGCCGGCAGGCCCGACAGGCGGACCCGCGGTTCCCCGGCCGGCGGGATCCTCAGCCCAGGGGGTTCTTCGCGATCCGCCCGGCTATGCCGTTCGCGACCAGGCCGGCGGCCGAGCAGTGCGGCTTGCGGGCCGCCTGGTCCTCGAAGAGGGCCAGGAAGGACGGCCCGAAGTCGGCCCGCGGGTAGGCCCGCAGCAGCTCGGCGCGGAAGCGCTCGTCGAACTCCTCCACCCGCAGGCCCGACACGTCGGCGCTGGTGCCCACCTGCAGGAGGTGGCTCTCCACGTCCTCCTCGGCCGTGACGTCCTCGCGCATGTGCAGCACGATGACCTCCTCGGCGCGGGCGCGCCGCGCCGGAGCCCAGCCGAGGCCCGCCGTGAGCACGCGGGCCACGTGGCCGCCCGCCTCCTCGAAGGGGAGGGTGTGGCTGTCGAAGGGCGCGGTCAGGCCCAGGTCGTGAAGGAGCGAGGCGACGTAGAACAGCTCCTCGTCATAGGCCAGGCCGTGCTCGGCGGCGTACCGCGCGCCGAAGGCGTAGGAGCGCACGGAATGGTTGAGGAGCGCCTCGTCGGCGTACTCCGCCGCGATCTCCCGTGCCACCTCGGCCGATCGTCCCGCTACGGTCCACATATCGCTCGGTTCCCCTCCGCCTGACGTCGGTTGACGCCGGTCACTGTAGGCGGGGGTGGAAATCCACCGGCGCCGGGTCCTCCCCCGGCCAGCTCAGCCGGGTCGGCGCCACCGGGGTCTCGGCCAGGACCCGGCCGCGCGAGACGACGAAGCGCGGCCGGACCTGGCGGCGCAGCGCCTCGGACGGCGAAGGGGCGGGCAGCAGCACGAAGTTGGCGGGGGCGCCCTCCGCGATGCCGTACGCGTCCTCGTCGAGCCCGAGCACCCGGGCCGCGCGGTCCGTCACCATGGAGAACGCGGTGGGGATCTCGTCCGTTCCCGTCAGCTGGGCCGCGTACAGGCCCACCAGGGCGGTCTGGAGCGGGTTCCCGGTGCCCAGGGCGTTCCACGGGTCCATCACGTCGTCGTGCCCGAAGGCCACGTTGACCCCCGCCGCCAGCATCTCCTTGACCTGGGTGAGGCCGCGCCGCTTGGGGTAGCCGTCGAAGCGGCCCTGGAGGTTGAGGTTCGCGAAGGGGTTGCTCACCAGGTTGATCCCGGAACGCTCCAGCAGCCGCTGGAGCTTGAAGCTGTAGGCGCCGTTGTAGGAGCCCATCGCCGTCGTGTGCGAGGCGGTCGCGCGCCCGCGCAGTCCGGAGCGCAGGGCCAGGGTCGCCAGTACCTCCACGAAGCGCGACTGCTCGTCGTCGATCTCGTCGCAGTGGGCGTCCACGCGCAGCCCGTGCCGTTCGGCGAGTTCGAAGGCGAAGCGCAGCGAGTCGACCCCGTCCTCGCGGGTGTCCTCGTAGTGCGGGATCGCGCCGATCACGTCCGCGCCGCGGACCACCGCCTCGCGCATCAGGCGTTCGCCGTCCGGGAAGGAGACGATGCCCTCCTGCGGGAAGGCCACGATCTGGAGGGTCAGCACGTCCCGCACCCGGTCGCGGACCTCCGCCAGGGCGTCGAGCGCGATCAGGCCGGGGTCGGTGACGTCGCAGTGCGTCCGGACGTACAGCACGCCCTGGGCGGCCTGCCAGCGCAACACCTCGGTGGCGCGCGCGACGACGTCCTCGCGGGTCAGCGTCCGCTTGCGCTCGCTCCAGCAGGCGATGCCCTCCCAGAGGGTGCCGGAGGCGTTCGGGCGCGGCTGGCCGGCGGTCAGCGCGGTGTCGAGGTGGACGTGCGGTTCGACGAAGGGCGCGGTCAGCAGCCCGCCGTGCGCCTCGATGAGGGTCCCCGTCATCGGCGGCTCCCGCTCGTCGTCGTGCGGGATGAGGTGGGCGATCCGGCCGTCCTCGGCCACCTCGACGTCGACGAGGCTGGCGGCGACCGCGCCCCGTCCCTCTCCTGTGTGCAGCCGGGCACCCCGGACGATCATCCGCATACCGTGACGTTATAGCGGTACGGCTGCCAATCCGGCGGCATCCCGACGCCCGGTGCGGCAAGAATGGGGCGCATGACCAGCGATGTGAGCAGCGACGTGAGTGCCCCGCCCGCCATGCCCGACTGGGAGAAGCGGTTCCGGGCCCCGCGCGTCGGGCTGCCCGACTGGGCCGAGGACGCCCCGGACCGCAGCCTCTTCGTCTCCAACGCGACGGGGACGTACGAGCTGTACGCCTGGGACCGCGCGAGCGGCGCCCAGCGGCAGGCCACGGACCGCCCGAACGGGACCACCGACGGCACCCTCTCCCCCGACGGCGCCTGGATCTGGTGGTTCTCCGACACCGACGGCGACGAGTTCGGCGTCTGGGTGCGCCAGCCCTTCGAGGGCGGCCCGGACGAGCCCGCGACCCCGGGCCTGGAGCCCTCGTACCCGGGCGGCCTGGCGATCGGCCGGGACGGCACTGCCGTGGTCGGCCGGTCCACCGACGAGGAGGGCTCGACGCTGCACGTCGTGCGCCCCGGCGCGGAGCCGGTGGAGATCTACCGGCACCACGAGTCGGCGGGTGTGGGCGACCTCTCCCGCGACGGCACCCTCGTCGTCATCGAGCACACCGAGCACGGCGACGCGATGCACTCCTCGCTGCGCGTGGTCACCCTGGACGGGGCGACCGTCGCCGAGCTGGACGACACCGAGGGCGGCACGCGGGAGCTGGGGCTGTCCGCGCTCGGTTTCGCGCCCGTCGCCGGGGACGCCCGGCTGCTGGTCGGCCACCAGCGGCGCGGCCGCTGGGAGCCGATGGTCTGGGACGTCGCGGCGGGCACCCAGGAGGACCTGGAGATCGACCTGCCCGGCGACGTGAGCGCCGAGTGGTACCCGGACGGCACCGCCCTGCTGATCGCGCACGAGTTCGAGGCGCGCGGCGAGCTGTGGCGCTACGACCTCGCGACGCGCGAGCTGGTCCGGGTGGACACCCCGCCCGGTACGGTCTCGGGCGCGACCGCCCGCCCCGACGGCACCGTCGAGTACCAGTGGTCCTCGGCCGCCGAGCCCGCCTCGGTCCGGTCCACCACCGGCGCGGTGGTGCTGGACCCGCCGGGCTTCCGGCCGCCGGGCTCCGTGCCCGTCGAGGACGTGTGGGTCGAGGGACCGGGCGGGCGGATCCACGCGCTGGCGCAGCGCCCGACCGGGCACGGCGAGGGTCCCTTCCCGACCATCTTCGAGATCCACGGCGGGCCGACCTGGCACGACAGCGACGCCTTCGCGGCCACCCCCGCGGCCTGGCTCGACCACGGCTTCGCGGTGGTCCGGGTCAACTACCGGGGCTCGACGGGCTACGGCCGCGAGTGGACCGACGCGCTCAAGCACCGGGTCGGCCTGATCGAGCTGGAGGACATCGACGCGGTGCGCGCGTGGGCGGTGGAGTCCGGGCTCGCCGATCCGGCGCGCCTGGTGCTGTCCGGCGGCTCGTGGGGCGGCTACCTGACCCTGCTCGGGCTGGGCACCCAGCCCGAGGTGTGGGCGGTGGGGCTGGCCGCGGTGCCCGTCGCCGACTACGTGGCGGCGTACGAGGACGAGATGGAGCCGCTCAAGGCGCTGGACCGGACCCTCTTCGGCGGGACGCCCGAGGAGGTGCCGGACCGCTTCGCCGCCTCGTCCCCGCTGACGTACGTGGACGCGGTGCGGGCGCCCGTGCACATCGCGGCGGGCGTGAACGACCCGCGCTGTCCGATCCGGCAGATCGACAACTACGTCGAGCGGCTGGTGGCGCGCGGCGCCGAGCACGAGGTCTACCGCTACGACGCCGGGCACGGTTCGCTGGTCGTGGAGGAGCGGATCAAGCAGGTCCGGATGGAGCTGGAGTTCGCGCTGAAGCACCTGCCGCAGGGCGCCTCGGCCTGAACCCGGCCCGACCCGGGACCGAGCGACCGGTGCGCCCCCCGTACGGTGGTGGGGTGCACCGGTTTCTCCTGACCCCGCGCTGGTGGGGGATCAACGTCTTCGTCGTGCTGGCCGTTCCCTTCTGTCTGTTCATGGGGACGTGGCAGCTCGGCCGCTTCGAGGACCGCGTCGGCAGCCACCGGGAGGCGAGCGCCGAGCGCCCGGCCGACCAGGTCGCCGCCCCGCTGGACTCCCTGCTCCCGGTGGACACCCGGACCTCCGGACGTCTCGCCTCCGTCTCCGGGGAGTACGCCGAACAGCTGCTGGTCCCGGAGCGCCAGCTCGACGGGAAGTCCGGCTTCTACGTGCTGACCCTGCTGCGCACCGACGGCGGCAAGGCCGTCCCGGTGGTGCGCGGCTGGCTCCCGGGGACCGCGGACGCGGCCAGGGCGCCGGCGGCGCCGACCGGTCGGGTCCAGGTCTCCGGGGTGCTCCAGGCCCCGGAGAGCTCCAGCAGCAAGGGCGTCCACTCCCAGGGCGGTCTGCCCGCCGGACAGCTCGGCGTGATCGGGTCGGCCTCGCTGGTCAACCTGGTGCCGTACGGGCTGTACGACGCGTGGCTGACCGTGCCGACCCCCTCGGACGGGATGATTCCGGTACCGGCCAAGGCGCCGGCGAACACCGGGCTCGACCTCAAGGCATTCCAGAACCTCGGCTACACCGGCGAGTGGTTCGTCTTCTCGGCCTTCGTGCTCTTCATGTGGTTCCGGCTCTACCGGCGCGAGGTGGAGACCCTGCGCGACGCGGAGGCCGGGCTGCTGCCGCCGGACCCGGCCACGAGCCCGGCGGACGCCGCCGCCACCCCCGCTACGGCTTCGGCGCCGCCTCCACTGCGATGACGCCCGTGCGGTAGACCGTGCCCGCGCACTTCGTGGGGACGGTGGTGCGGGTGGCGGCCGCCCCCGGGCGCACGGCGTGCGTGAGCTCGACCCCGCCGGTCTCCGGGGTCGGGCCAGCGCTCGGCTGTCCGCCCGCGGCGGCGTCGGTGTCCGGCCCGGCGCCCTGCAGCTGCGCGGCGCCGCCCTGCGCGGGCTTGCCGCCCGGTTCCGCCGCGCCCGTCGTGCAGGTGGGGTCGGGCACCCAGGCGAAGCGCACCTCGTAGCCCATGGACGGCTGGAGGACCAGGCCGGGCGTCTCCGTGGCCGGGTCGGGCAGGCCGGTCGCCGGATCGCCCGCGGTGTGCGCGAGGACCGTGACCGGGGCCTGGCCGGCGGCCGCGCCCGCTGCCGGGGCCGCCGTGACGGTGTCGGCCCCGGTGACCGTACAGCCGCTGACGGAGACGTTGGTGACGCGGAAGCTGCCGTACACCTTGCCGTCCGCCTCGGCGCCGCCGGTGGTGGCGCGCACCCCGAGCTGGGCCTCGGCGCAGCCGGGCGCGCCCGGCGCGGCGGGGGGCAGCGGGCCGCCCCCGGCCGCCGCGCCCGTGGCGGCCGGTCCGGTGCCGCTGCCCCCGGCGGCCTGCGTCGAGGGGCCCGGCTGCGGCGTACTGGTGGCGCCGCCCGCGGTGGCGCCCTGGCTGGTGGCCGGGGCCTTCGGGGGCTGTGCGAACGCGTCGCCGCCGGCGGCGTGCGGGTCCGAGGGGCCCTCTCGGTCGCCGTCCACGGCAGTGCCGTGGCCCGCCATCGCGGAGTGCTCGCCGGGCGCGCCCTCGGCCGCCGTCAGGTGCAGGGCTGCCGGGACCGCGGTCCCGCACAGCAGCACGGCCGCGGCGGCGCCGATGACGACCTGGCGCTTACGGGCCCGGCGGGCCGGGACGGCGTGGCGCAGCCGCTCCAGCGCGCCCTCCGAGGGCGTCAGGCCCCCGACGGCTCCGTGCAGCAGCCCGCGCAGCTCGTGCTCCTGCACGACGCCACCGGGATCCTCGTCGTGCGTCCCGCTGGAACGGTTCACCTGGTCGTTCATGACTGCGCAGCCTCCATCGCCACCCGCAGCGCGGCAATGCCCCGCGATCCGTACGCCTTCACCGAGCCGAGGGATATCCCGAGCGTCTCGGCGACCTGGGCCTCCGTCATGTCCGCGAAGTAGCGCAGCACCAGCACCTCGCGCTGGCGCCGTTGCAGTCCGCGCATCGATCTGATCAGGTCGTCCCGCTCCAGCTGCTCGTACGCGCCCTCTTCGGCGCTCGCCATGTCGGGCATCGGCTTCGACAGCAGCTTGAGCCCGATGATGCGGCGGCGCAGCGCGGAGCGGGAGAGGTTCACGACGGTCTGGCGCAGGTACGCCAGCGTCTTCTCGGGCTCGCGGACCCGGCTGCGCGCGGAGTGGACCCGGATGAACGCCTCCTGGACCACGTCCTCGCAGGAGGCGGTGTCGTCCAGGAGCAGCGCGGCCAGGCCCAGCAGGGAGCGGTAGTGCGCCTGGTAGGTCTCGGTGAGGTGGTCGACGGTGGTGCCGACGGCCACCTCGGGCGCCGCCGCCACGGGCGCCGGAGCCACGGGCTCCGCGGACGCCACCGGCTCGGCCGGCGCCGCGCCCTCGGCGCCGTCACGCGGGGAGGGCACGAATCCCCCCCGGGCCTTCGCGCCGGGCACGGCCGACGCGGTGGAAGCCGGCGGTCCCGCCGGAAGGGGCACGATCACCGGGAGACCGCCGCCGCCGCCGGGAGCGGAGCGCGGCGAGCGCCGCCGTACCGGAAGGATCCCGGGGCGCACCGGTGGAACCACGAAGTCGAGCAATGCCTCTGCCACGCCAGTTGGACACGCGTCCCCCGGTCAGGGTTGTACGCGTACGGCAGCCCCACCAGCATCGTGTCGCCCGCCCTCATGCGTAACCGCTCTTCACCTTGATCAAGGGATCGCTCCCGATCCTACAAAGCGAATTACGCGAATTCACCAGCAATCAGTTCCGCGATCTGGGTCGCGTTCAGGGCGACGCCCTTGCGGAGGTTGTCCGCGCAGACGAAGAACTCCAGCGCGCGGGGGTCGTCCAGGGACACCCGCACCCGGCCCACCCAGGCCGGATCGGTGCCCGCGGCGTCCACGGGCGTCGGGAACTCCCCCGCCGCCGGGTCGTCCACGAGGACCACGCCGGGGGCGGCCTCCAGGATCTCACGGGCCCGCACCAACTCGACCGGCTGTTCGAAGGCGGCCCGGACCGTCAGCGAATGGCCGGTCATGACCGGCACCTGTACGCAGGTCACGGACACCGCGAGCGCGTCGAGCCCCAGGATCCGGCGGACCTCCGCCCGTACGGCCAGCTCGTGCGAGGACCAGCCGTCCGCGCGCAGCTCGCCGGACCACGGCACCACATTGAGGACGAGCGGCGCCGCGAAGGGCCCGGTGTCCTCGCCCACGGCACGGCGCACGTCGCCCGTGTGCTCGCCCAGATCCGTCCCGGCGACCACGGCCAGCTGACGGCGCAGCACCTCGGAGCCGGCCCGGCCCTCGGCGCTCGCGGCCTGGTACGAGGAGACCACCAGCCCGGTCAGCGCGTACTCGGCGTGCAGCGCGCCCACCGCCGCGATCATCGCGGCGGTGACGGAGTCCGGCCCGGCGACGATCCCGCGCGGGCGGATCCGTACGGCGTGCGCGTTGATCTCGGGCACCACCAGCGGCACCTCGGGATCGCCGCGGAAGGCGGCGGAGTGGTCGACCACGGCGGCGCCCCGGGCGGTCACGACCGGCGCCCAGCGGGCCGACACCTCGGCCGGGGTCAGGAAGATCACCACGTCGCCCGCGCCGAGGCCGTCGAAGGCGTCCTCGGTGAGGGCGAGCACCTCGCACTCCTCGCCGCGCACGGTCAGCCGGCGGCCGGCCGAGCGCGGGGAGGCGATCAGGCGGATGCCGCCCCAGACGTCCGCCCGCTGGGACAGCATCTGGAGCAGCACCGCGGCGACCGCGCCGGTCGCCCCGACCACGGCGAGCGCCGGGGCGGAGGACCGGTCGACGGCCGCGTTCAACGTCCCGTGCCTCCGTAGACGACCGCTTCGTCGCTGTCGGAGTCGAGGCCGAAGGCCGAGTGCACGGCGCGGACGGCCTCGTTGACGTCGTCCTGGCGGGTGACCACCGAGATGCGGATCTCGGAGGTCGAGATCAGCTCGATGTTCACGCCCGCGTCGGACAGGGCCTGGAAGAACGAGGCGGTGACGCCCGGGTTCGTCTTCATGCCCGCGCCGACCAGGGAGATCTTGCCGATCTGGTCGTCGTAGCGCAGCGAGTCGAAGCCGATCGCGCCCTTCGCCTTCTCCAGGGCGTCGATGGCCTTGTGGCCCTCGGACTTGGGGAGGGTGAAGGAGATGTCCGTCAGGCCCGTGGAGGCGGCGGACACGTTCTGCACGATCATGTCGATGTTGATCTCGGCGTCCGCGATGGCGCGGAAGATGGCCGCGGCCTCGCCCGGCTTGTCCGGCACACCGACGACCGTGATCTTGGCTTCGGAGACGTCGTGAGCGACTCCGGAGATGATGGCGTGCTCCACCGGCTCGTCCCCTTGCGGATTCTCGTTGCTGACCCAGGTGCCGCGCAGTCCGGAGAAGGAGGAGCGGACGTGGATCGGGATGTTGTAACGGCGCGCGTATTCCACGCAACGGTGCAGCAGCACCTTGGAACCGGACGCGGCCAGCTCCAGCATGTCCTCGGAGGAGATCCAGTCGATCTTCTGGGCCTTCTTCACGACGCGGGGGTCCGCGGTGAAGACGCCGTCGACGTCGGTGTAGATCTCGCAGACCTCGGCGTCGAGCGCCGCGGCCAGGGCGACGGCGGTCGTGTCCGACCCGCCGCGACCGAGGGTGGTGATGTCCTTGCTGTCCGCGGAGACGCCCTGGAAGCCGGCGACGATGGCGATGTTGCCCCCGTCCAGCGCGGTACGGATCCGGCCCGGCGTGACATCGATGATGCGCGCTTTGTTGTGGACCGAGTCGGTGATCACACCGGCCTGGCTGCCGGTGAACGACTGGGCCTCGTGGCCCAGGTTTTTGATCGCCATGGCCAGCAGGGCCATGGAGATCCGCTCTCCCGCGGTCAGCAGCATGTCGAATTCACGCCCGGCAGGCATCGGAGACACCTGCTCGGCGAGATCGATCAGCTCGTCCGTCGTGTCGCCCATCGCCGACACCACGACGACGACCTGGTGGCCGTCCTTCTTGGCGTCGACGATCCGCTTGGCGACCCGCTTGATGCCCTCGGCATCCGCTACGGAGGAGCCTCCGTACTTCTGCACGACTAGGCCCACGTGCGCTCCTCGATCAAGTCCGTCAGTTTGCGGGTGCAGTCTAACGAGCGGCCGCGATCCGACCGTCTCGTACCACATCATGAGACGAAAAGATCAAAGAACGGGTTCCCGCACGGAGCCGTTGATTCCGGTGGCGGTGCTACGTCTTGCGCAGGCCCAGCGGGCCCGCGATCTCCTGCGCCATCACCAGCCCGGCCTGCTCCGCGAGGTCCTCCTCGGCCAGGTCCTCGTCCGTGTCCAGGCCGTCCAGCTCCTGGAGGGGCTGGTCGAGGCGGACGTGGGCGACGAGCGACTGCAGGGCCCGCAGGGTGGCCGAGGCCGTCGATCCCCAGTTGGAGAAGTACGAGAACTGCCACCACCAGAGCGCCTCGGTGGTGCGGCCCGCACGGTAGTGCGCCAGGCCGTGGCGCAGGTCCGCGACCACGTCGGCCAGGTCGTCGGAGATCCGGTGCGCGACGGGCGCCTTGCGCGGCTCGTAGGGGTCGAAGACCTCGGAGTACACGTCGACGGGGTCCAGCATCAGCGCGAACCGCTCGCGCAGCTCGTCCACGCCCGGCTCGGGCCCGATGTCCGGCTCGTAGCGCTCGTCGGGCACGACGTCCTCGTACGCTCCCAGCCGGCCGCCGGCCAGCAGCAGCTGGGAGACCTCCAGCAGCAGGAACGGCACCGCGCTGTCCGGGTCCTCGCCCTTGGCCACCTCGGTGACGGCGACGATGAAGGACTCGATCTGGTCCGAGATCTGGACGGCGAAGTCGTCCGGATCCTGGCCCAGGGCGTGCAGCGTTGCGTCAGACATCGAGAAGTCGCCTTCCTTCAAAGGCCCGCCCGAGCGTGACCTCGTCCGCGTACTCCAAGTCTCCCCCGACGGGGAGCCCGCTGGCCAGGCGGGTGACCTTGAGGCCCATGGGCTTGATCATCCGGGCGAGGTACGTCGCCGTCGCCTCGCCCTCCAGGTTGGGGTCGGTGGCCAGGATCAGCTCCGTCACCGCCCCGTCCGCGAGGCGCGCCAGCAGCTCGCGGATGCTCAGGTCGTCCGGTCCGACGCCCTCGATCGGGCTGATGGCGCCGCCCAGGACGTGGTACCGGCCCCGGAACTCACGCGTCCGCTCGATCGCGACGACGTCCTTGGACTCCTCGACCACGCAGATCACCGTCAGGTCCCGGCGCGGGTCGCGGCAGATGTTGCACCGCTGCTCCTGCGCCACGTTCCCGCACACCTCGCAGAAGCGGACCTTGTCCTTGACCTCCAGCAGCGTGTGCGCGAGGCGGCGGACGTCGGTGGGCTCGGCCTGCAGGATGTGGAAGGCGATCCGCTGCGCGCTCTTGGGCCCGACGCCGGGCAACCTGCCCAGTTCGTCGATCAGGTCCTGGACCACGCCTTCGTACAACGGACTGCCTTCTTTCGCGTGCGCCGGGGGCTGCTGCCGCCGGGGGGTGGGGAATGCTTAGAACGGGAGGCCGGGGATGCTGCCGCCGCCCAGGCCCTGGGCCAGCGGGCCCAGCTTCTGCTGCTGGAGCGCCTGCGCGTTCTCGTTGGCCGCCTGGACCGCGGCGACCACCAGGTCGGCCAGCGTCTCGGTGTCCTCCGGGTCCACGGCCTTCGGGTCGATCACCAGCGCGCGCAGCTCGCCGGAGCCGGTCACCGTGGCCTTGACCAGACCGCCGCCCGCCTGGCCGTCGACCTCGGTGCGGGCCAGCTCCTCCTGGGCCGCGGCGAGGTCCTGCTGCATCTTCTGGGCCTGCTGGAGCAGCTGCTGCATGTTGGGCTGGCCACCGCCGGGGATCACTGGTCACTCACTCCATACGTCGCACTGTTACGGGTGAAACCGAGCCTACGTGCTCCCCGAGCGCCGCGCCCTACGCCGTGAAGACCAACTCTTTCGAGTGAGGGTGGGGCGTGCACGTACCTGATCAAGGCCCCCTTGCGGGCGGAAATCCCGGGATTCGTCGCCCATCGCCCGCCGTTCGGAGGTAGGAAGGGCATGCGCACCATTGCGCACACGCGCACCACCACACGTCAGCGCAGGCAAAGGGAGTGCCGGGTGAGCCAGCCGGAGATGCAGCCCGAGGGGCCACCTCGGGATCCCCGGGAGGAGGGCGGCGGACCGATGGCCGCCGCGGGCGATCTGACCGGCCGACCCTTCCCCCTCGGAGACTGGGGCGAGCCCGCCGAGCGGCTCGACGAGCTGTACCGACGCGTCGAGGAAGACGCCCTGCGCACCGCCGCGTGGTACCTCGGCGACCGCGCCCGCAAGCGGCGCGGCGCCCGGATCCTGCGGGCCGGGGCCGCCGCCGGCGTGCTCGCCGGCGCCGCGATGCCGCTGCTGGAGCTGACCGGGTCCGCGCCGGGGCTGGCGACGTACGGCTACCTCGCGCTGCTCCTCGGCGCGGCCTGTCTGGCCTGTGACCGGTTCTTCGGGCTGACCTCGGGGTGGATGCGGGACGTGGCGACGGCGCAGGCGGTCCAGCGAAGACTCCAGACGCTCCAGTTCGACTGGGCGTCGGAGAACGTCCGCGAGGTGCTCGGCCCGACCGAGGGCACCGCCAGCGAGGCCGCGGACCGCTGCCTGTCCGTACTGCGGCGCTTCCAGGAGGACGTGACGGAGCTCGTGCGCTCCGAGACCGCGGACTGGATGGTGGAGTTCCGCTCGGGTCCGGCGCCGCTGGTCATGCAGTCCTTGGGCGTCTCCGGCGCCCGCGCGGAAGCGGGCGCCGCGCCCGTGCGCTTCCCGCTCCCCCCGGGCACCCGCCCGAACATGCCGCGCCAGCGGCCGCCGGAGCAGCCGAGGTGATCGTGGGGCGGGGCCGGGTCCGGCCCCGCCCTGCGATCAGCTGAAGATGATCATCGACCCCTGGCCGAGGCTCCGCGTCGCCGCCGCGTGCAGCCCCAGCCACACGTGCCGCTCACGGGCGAAGGGGCTGTCGTCGTAGGGAATCGGCCCGGCCGGTTCCTCCAGCGAGGTCGGCCGTCCCGGCGGCGCGGGCGGCGCGGGCGGGTTCCCCGGGTCGATCCCGATCGCGGGACCCACGAACGCCAGCTCGCGGAGCAGGCCCTGCGCGGAACCCAGCGGCCCGCCCCCGGCCAGCAGCTCCTCGTTGGCCAGCGGCATCGCGAAGTCCACCGGCACGTACGCCCCGGCGTGGTCGTAGTGCCACACCAGGTGCGACTGCTGGGCCGTGGACTCGAACATCTCCAGCAGCTGCTCGTAGTCGCCGCCCAGCTCGTCCACCGGGGTCACCGGCAGTCCGCAGAGCTGGAGCAGGTAGGCGCGCCGCAGGAAGTGCAGGGCGTCGTAGTCGAAGCCGGCCACCGGGGCCACGTCCCCCGACAGCCCGGGCATGTAGGCGAAGACGGGCACGGACGGCAGTCCGGCCTCGCCGAGCGCCTTGTCGTACGAGGCGATCTCTTCCGCGAAGGGGTTGTCGGGGCTGTGGCACAGCACGTCGACAAGGGGTACCAGCCAGAGGTCACAGGCCACGCGGGCTCCGTCCGGTCGTGTGTCCGCCGATCGGCCCAGCGTAGTGCGCCGGACACCCTCCGCGAAGGGGTCGGTAGAGGTTGCTCCCCGCGCGATGATCTGCCTAGGAGCGACCCACCCGCCAGACCCAGGCGTCCCGCACCTTCGCCGGTGGCGCGCCGAGCAGGTCCGTCAGCGTGCGCACCAGCTCCGCGGAGCGGTCCTGCTCCGGTACGACCACCGCGCCGGCCTTCCAGTAGGACAGGTCGCGGCGGGCCTGCGCCCGCCACTCGGGACCGACGGTGGGCGGCTCGGCGCCGTAGCGGACGTCCCGCAGCAGGTTCGACAGGTGGCGCGGGGGCGCGCCGTAGATCCCGGTCCGCTCCGGGCCCCAGGGCCCGTTGTAGTAGCCGCCGGCCAGCTTGAAGCCGAAGTCGGCCTCGACCTGCCAGTGCAGCGCGTCGGCCATGCCCGGGTCGGGCAGCGGCACCGCGACGAGCGCCTCGCCGTCCCTGACGTACTCCTTCCAGGCACCGGAGGTGATGAAGGCCGGCACCGGGGCCCGCTCCCGGACCGCCAGCGGCAGCGGCAGCACCGGCAGCAGGACGGCGGCCACCGCGAGCACGCCGAGGGTGCGGTGTTCGCGGGCGGGGGCGGTCGCGATCCGGTCCAGCGCGAGGGCCACCAGGATGCCGAGGACCGGGGCGCACACCATCGCCACGCGCCCCTCGATGACCGACTCGAAGAGCGGCAGCTTCGTGACCCAGCGCCACGGGCCGGGCAGCGTGAGGTCGGTGTGCGGGACGGGCACGATCGGCCCGAGCGAGAGGACCGCCGCCACGACACCGGTGATCGCGAGCGCGCGGACGAGCTTGCTCCGCCACATCCAGACGCAGACGAGCGCGCCGAAGGCGAGCAGCGGCCAGCCGTAGAAGGCGTTCTGCTCGGTGGTGTTCAGGGAGAGCTTGCCCGCGGTCTGCGGGTCGCCGAAGAGCGAGCGGCCCGCGTACTCGATCAGGGCGCGCGGGCTGTTCCCGGCGTTGTCCCCGTGCAGCACCGAGTGGTAGCTCTGCGGACCGGAGAACTGCCAGTACAGCGGGAAGACCACCAGCGGCAGGCAGACGGCCAGCGCGATGACCACGCCGCGGCCCAGCGGGCGCCAGGCGGTGCGGACCCGCTCGCGGTCGACGACGAGGTAGGCGAGGGCGAAGACGACCAGGCCCAGCGCGGTGATGAGCAGCGGCTCCTCGCCGATGAAGATCTGGTACGCCGCGAAGAGGCCGAGCAGCACCCCGTCGCGCACCACTGCGCGGCCGTCGTGCGCGGCGTCGCACAGCCGCAGCGCCCGGTCGATGATCAGCGGGATCATGAACAGGACGACGAAGTTCGGGTGGCCGTTGGCGTGCGAGATCATCGGCGGCGCGAAGGCGGCCAGCGCGCCGCCCGCGGCGGCGGCCCAGCGGGTGCGCACCAGACGGCGGCGGATCAGCCAGTACCAGGTCCAGCCCGAGGCGGCCATGCCGAGCGTGAGCACCAGCACGAAGGTGACGGTCGCGCCGAAGACCAGGGTGACCGGGATCAGCGGGACGGTCAGCCCGAGCATCGTCGCGTTGGCCATCAGGTTCACGCCGTCCGGCATGCCCTGGGCGGTGGTGAAGAGCGGATTGCGCAGGTGGGTGATGTTGTCGGTGGTGACGCCGACGAACCATTCCCACTGGTTCTGGTCCTGGAGCGCGTCCCGCAGGTAGGCGCCGTCGAGGTCGAGCCAGAGCCGGTGGAAGAGCAGGAAGGCGAGGGCGACGAAGAAGGCGGCGACGGCGAGCCCGCCCGCGTTCAACCGGAAGAACTCGCGGAACCGCAGGCCCAGGTGCCGCTCGCCCGGGTGGCGTTCCCTGACCGGGCGCGCCCCCGCGGGTCGCCGCACCGGACGCTCCTCGGTGCGCCAGCCCCGCGCGCGGCACCAGCGCAGCACCTCGGCGTCGATGGCCGGGCCGTGCAGGGTCGAGGCGGCGAAGGCGGCGCGGGCCCGGGCGCCGTCGAAGAGGGCGAAGGCGAGGGTGTCGGCGCGGAAGCCGGGCGGGCCGGGGATGCCGAGGGCGCGCGGCAGGGGGCCCCGGTGGCGACCGGAGATCACCGCGGTGGTGTCCGGCGCGAGGTCGAGGCCGCTCTGGAGGTCGTCGAGCCCGTGCAGGCCGGTGGCCGCGTGGGCGGCGTCGGTGAGCAGGATCCGGCGCCCGGTGGACGCTTGGACCGCCGCGCGCAGGGTGGGGACGGCCCGTACGCGGGGATCGTCCGGCTGGATTCCGGGGGCGTCGCTGCGGGGGGTGGTGGCGTCAGCGGGTACGTCCGCGGGTGCGTCCGGGCCCACGACCAGCAGTTCCCAGGCGCCGCCGCCGGGCCAGGACGCGGCGCGTTCGTCGAGGTCCGCGCGCAGCCGGGCCAGGAGCGGGGCGGTGCGGGTCGCCGGGGCGCCGTGCGTCCGCAGGATCACGCTGAGGCGGACCGGCTGCGGCCAGGTGGCGCCCGTACGCCCGTCGAGTCGTTCGCTCGGCGCGCTCACGCGCCCGCCGCCGTCAGTCCGGAGGCCCAGTCCAGGCCGTGCTGGTTGTAGGCGTGCACCAGGCGGCGGACCTCGTGCGCGTCGGCGCGGGTGACCGCCTCGACGAGTTCGTTGTGCCCGCTCCACAGCGCGGAGCGCAGGGTCGGCTCCTGCTGGAGGTGGGGGACGGCGAAGACCCAACACTGCACGCGGATGCGGTGCAGGAAGTCCGCGATGTAGACGTTGCCCACCAGAGCACTCAACTCCCTCCAGAAGCGCAGGTCGTAGCCGATGAGCACCTCCAGCGAACCGCTCAGCGCGGCCCGCCGGGCCTCCTCCGCCCGTCGCCGCACCGACACCAGCATCTCCGCCGCACCGGGCGCCGTACCGCGCTCGACCAGCCTGCGGAATATCCCGTCCACGATCAGGGTGCGGGCCTCGACCATCCCGCGGAAGTCGTCCACGGAGAAGATCCGCACGCGGAAGCCGCGGTGCTGGACCGAGTCCAGCAGTCCCTGCGCCGAGAGGTCCACCAGCGCCTCGCGCACGGGCGTGGCCGACACCCCGTACTGCTCGGCGATCTGCTTGACCGTGAACTCGGTGCCCGGCGGCAGGCGTCCCGCGAGCACCTCGTCGCGCAGCGCGTCCGCGATCTGCTGGCGCAGCGTGTTGCGGGTGACAGCTCCGCTGCCTGGCATAAGGGTCCGTCTCCTTCGTAGAACTCCGGACACCTTAGGCCAGGCAGCGGGGCCGCGGCCGGGACGCTATGTGCTCAGTATGTGTTCGTTGAGCGCGGAGGAGGCGTCCTCTATGCGGATGTGGTGTGCCGGTCCGCGACCGTGAGGGCCTCGTCGAGGAGGGCCAGGCCCTCCTTCGCCTCCGCTTCGGAAATGGTGCACGGCGGGACGACGTGCGTGCGGTTCATGTTCACGAAGGGCCACAGGCCGGACGCCTTGCAGGCCGCGGCGAACTCGGCCATCGGCGCGTTGTCGGCGCCCGCGGCGTTGTAGGGGACCAGCGGCTCGCGCGTCTCCTCGTCCCGTACGAGCTCCAGCGCCCAGAAGGCGCCCAGACCGCGGACCTCGCCGACCGAGGGGTGGCGCTCGGCGATCTCGGCGAGCGCCGGCCCGATCACGTTCTCGCCGAGGTGGGCGGCGTGCTCGACGACGCCCTCCTGCGCCATCGCGTTCATGGTCGCCACGGCGGCGGCGCAGGCGAGCGGGTGGCCGGAGTAGGTCAGTCCGCCCGGGTAGGGGCGCGTGGCGAAGGTGTCGGCGATCGCGCCGGAGATCGCGACGCCGCCCAGCGGTACGTAGCCGCTGTTGACGCCCTTGGCGAAGCAGAGCAGGTCGGGGGTGACGTCCCAGTGCTCGGCGGCGAACCACCGGCCGGTGCGGCCGAAGCCGGACATGACCTCGTCGAGGATGAAGACGATCCCGTAGCGGTCGCACAGCTCGCGCACGCCGGCGAGGTAGCCGGGCGGCGGGGTCATGATGCCGGCGGTGCCCGGCACCGACTCCAGGATGATCGCGGCGATGGACTGCGGTCCCTCGAAGGCGATCGTGTCGGCGAGGTGGCGCAGCGCGCGCTCGCACTCCTGCTCCGGCGACTCGGCGTGGAAGGCCGAGCGGTAGAGGTAGGGGCCCCAGAAGTGCACGACCCCGGCCGAGGCGGTGTCGGAGGGCCAGCGGCGCGGGTCGCCGGTCAGGTTGATCGCGGCGGCGGTGGCGCCGTGGTAGGAGCGGTAGGCCGACATGACCTTCTGGCGGCCGGTGTGCAGCCGGGCCATCCGGACGGCGTTCTCGACGGCTTCGGCGCCGCCGTTGGTGAAGAAGATCTTGTCGAGGTCGCCGGGGGTGCGCTCGGCGATCAGGCGGGCGGCCTCGGAGCGGACGTCCACGGCGAAGCCGGGGGCCAGGGTGCACAGCCGGGCTGCCTGCTCCTGGATCGCGGCGACGACCTTGGGGTGCTGGTGGCCGATGTTGGTGTTCACCAGCTGGGAGGCGAAGTCGAGGTAGTGCTTGCCCTCGTAGTCCCAGAAGTACGACCCCTCGGCCCCGGCGACGGCGAGCGGGTCGATCAGGGCCTGGGCGGACCAGGAGTGGAAGACGTGGGCGCGGTCGGCGGCCTTGACGGCCGCACCGGCGCCCGGGTCGGCGGACACGGCGTGGGGAGCGGCGTGCGGGGCATGAGGGGTCATGCGGTCAGGCTAGAAGTGCGCAGGTGGGAGGGGATATCGGCGGTCTGTATGGGGCTGGGGCGCGGACCTCGGCAACCTGTCCGGCGCGGGGTGGGGTACCGCGCGGCGGGATGAGGGTGGGGGGAGGGGTGCGGAGGGGGCCTGGCGGACGCCCCGCGGGGGGCCGTCCGGTCGGTCGATCGGGATTGTGTCGAAGTCAATAAGCCTGTAAGTAAAGCTTGTTGCCCAGGTCACAGGCATCGCACACTGCGGCACATGGAGCCGTTGAACGTAGTTGCAGAACTGTGGGAGCGGATCGAGGCCCGCGACTGGGACGGAGTCGGCGAGCTGATCGCCCAGGACGCGGTCATCGAGTGGCCCGTCAGCGGGGAGCGGATCGTCGGGCGCGCGAACTTCATCGCCGTGAACAGCGACGGCGCCGCGGACGCGGACGGGGACGGGGACGCGCGGTCGGTGGAGGTGCTGCGGATCCTCGCCGACGGGGACTTCGTCGTCACCGAGGTCGAGATCCCGCAGGACCACGTCGTGTACCGGGCGGTGTCCCTGTGGACCGTGCGCGCCGGGGAGATCGTCGAGGCACGGGAGTACTGGACCAGCCCGGGCCAGGATCCCGCGCCGCGCTGGCGTGCGGGGTACGTGGAGCCCCTGGTGGCGGACTGAGCGGGGCGCGGCGGGGCGGGGTCCTCGCCCGGGCCCGGTCGTGCCGTGTCACCCATGTCATACCTGAGAGCTACGCGGAAACCCACCTCCCTGGCGGGACGCTGACGACAGGGCTCGGTTCATAACTTCGGTACCAGAGAGAACACCCGCCTCTGGATCGAAGGAAGACCGCCATGCCGCCCACCGCGAACAGCCGCCCCGCACGACTGCGCCGCACGCTGCTCGCCGGGCTGATAGCCGCGGCAGTCGTCTTCCCCGTGTCCGCCGCCACCACCCCCGACGCGCCCGCTCCGGCGGCCGCCCGCTTCGCCGAGGGCACGAGCGCCTCCGAGCGGTACGCCGCCAACCTCGCCGATCTCGACGAGGCGGCCCGCATGGCGGCGGACGCGGGGCGCGTGGAGCGGGCCGCGAAGCTGCGGGCCATGACGGCGGGCGGTACGGCCCGGTTCCTGTCCTTCGACGGGCACGGGACGGGGCGGGCCGTCGAGGTCCTGGGCGACCTGGCGACGGCGGACCGGATCGCGGTCCTCGTCCCCGGGTCGGACACCACCCTCGACACCTATCAGAGGTTCCGTGCCGGGGCCCTCGCCCTCCAGCAGCGCCTCCAGGCCGAGCATCCGCGCTCCGCCGTGGTCGCCTGGCTGGGGTACGACACCCCCGGCACGGTCAGCACGACGGTCCTGACCACGGCCCGCGCCGATGACGGGGCGCGCAAGCTCGCCCCCTTCCTGGCGGAGTTGGGGCGCCTGAGCGGCAGCGGTGCACGGCAGTCGCTGCTGTGCCACTCCTACGGGTCGGTCGTGTGCGCCCGGACCGAGACCGGGCCGCAGGTCACCGACATGGCGCTGTACGGCAGCCCGGGCACCGGCGCCGACACCGCCGACGAGCTGCCCACCGCCGCCCGGGTGTGGGCGGGACGCGGCAGCGACGACTGGATCGCGGAGGTGCCGCACACGCGCATCGCCGGGATCGGCTTCGGCGCGGACCCCGTGGACCCGTCGTTCGGCGCCCGTTCCTTCGCCGCCGGCACCGGTGGACACAGCGACTACCTCCGCGGCGGCTCGACCTCGCTCGACAGCCTGGCCCGGATCGTCCTGGGCACCACCGCTCCCACGGAGGCTTCCCATGCTTGAGCTTCGTGCCCGCCGGGCCGCCCTGGTCCGCCGGATCGACGCCGCCACCCCCGCCGACCGGGACCGGGCCGTGGACGCGCTGCGTGCCTTCGCGATCCTCGGGGTGGTCCTGGGCCACTGGCTGGTCACCTCGCTGCACCCCGCCGGGGGCGGCTTGCGCACCAGCAGCCCGCTGTCCTCCATGCCGTGGCTCGCGCCGATCTCGTGGGTGCTCCAGACGCTGGCCGTCTTCTTCCTCGTCGGGGGGCACGTGGGGGCGCTGAGCCATGTCGCGGCCCGGGCGAGCGGGGTGTCGTACGGGCAGTGGGTCGGGCGTCGGCTGGGGCGGTTGTTCCGTCCGGTCGCGGCGGTGCTCCTGGTGTGGACGGTCGTGGTGGGCGTGCTGCTGGGCACCGGTGTGGCGGCGGGCACGGTCCGCGGGTTGGTGACCCTGGTGCTGTCCCCGATGTGGTTCCTGCTGGTCTTCGCCGGTCTGACGGCACTGACCCCACTGGTGGCCCGGCTGAACCCGCTGTGGCCGCTGGCCGTCGTCGCCCTGGTGGACCTGTGGCGGTTCGCCCTGGGCGGGCCCGCCTGGATCGGCTGGATCAATGTGCTGGCCGGGTGGCTCGTGCCCTACACCGTGGGCGCGGCGTGGGCGCGGGGCGCCTTCGCCCGGCGCACCCCGGCGGCCCTGATGCTGGTCGGCGCGGGCGCGGCCACGGTGGCCCTGGTGGTGTGGGGCGGGTACCCGGCGTCGATGGTGGGTGTTCCGGGGGCCGCGATATCGAATCTGAACCCTCCGACGCTGGCCGCGGTCGCCTTCGGCCTGGCCCAGTGCGCGCTGGCACTGCTGGTCAGGGAGCCGCTGGCGCGGGTCATGCGGCGGCCGGCGGCCTGGGCCGCGGTGGCCCTGGTCAACCTGTCCGCGATGACGATCTTCCTCTGGCACCAGAGCGCGATGATGTCCGTCACGGCCCTCGGGCTGCTCGGCGGGGTGGAGCTGCCCGGACTGCACACGGTCGCGGATTCCCCCTGGTGGATGGCCGCCCGGCTGGCGTGGCTGCCGGTCTTCGGGCTCGCCCTGCTCCTGCTGTGGGCCGTCTTCCGCGCCGTCGAACAGGGCGGCCGCACGAAGCGCTCGTCGGGCGCCTCGCGCGTCGTGCGCACCGGAGGCGTCGCCACCGCGCCCGTGCGGAGCACCGCCCGTGCCTAGGGTGAGTGTCGTGACCGAGCAGATCGACTCCGTGGGCGAACGCCCTTCCAGGGTCCGCGCCATGCTGTTGACCTTGCCCGAGGAGTTGCTCAGCACGCGCCGGGACCCGTTGCCGAGATTGAGCCGGCCCCGCTGGCTGGCCCGGCTGCCGCACCTGCTGATCGGCTACGTCGCCTACCTGCTCAGCTCGATCGTGGTCGCCCAGGTCAGCGGGGCGTACCACGTACACGACAAGACCGCTCCCCTGCTGGGTGCGCTGACGGGCGTCTCCATCCTGGTGACGATGTGGTGGCCGATGGTGGGCTGGTGGCTGGCGCTGGGTGCGGCGGTGGGCATCGCCGTCGCCATCCACCCGAACGTGCCGGTGGGCCAGCCTTGGCCGTGGATCCCCATCGGGGTGTTCACCATGGCCCCGGTGGTGCTGTTGGTGGCGCTGCGCGTGCCGCCCCGGGTGACCGCGGCCGTCGTCGGCACCACCCTCGCCCTGACCGTGGCCGCCGAGGTGGGCTTCCGTCCGGCGCCGGCCGAGTCCACGATCGTCGAGTCGCTGCTGGTCCTCGGGTTCGCCGGGGTCCTGGGGTACGTACTGCGCGCGCTGCGCCTGGCCCGGGGCCGGCTGGTGGAGCAGGAGACCCTCACCGAGGCGGAGCGCGCGCAGCGGACGCTGCTGGAGGAGCGCAGCCGGATCGCCCGCGAGCTGCACGACGTCGTCGCGCACCACATGTCGGTCATCTCCATCCAGGCACAGGTCGCCGTGCACCTCGCGGAGAATCCGTCCGAGGAGCTGAAGGACAACCTGGCGGGCATCCGCGGCAACGCGCTGGAAGCCCTCACCGAGCTGCGCCGGGTGCTGGGCGTGCTGCGCTCGGAGCATCCGGACGACCCGGCGAACCCGCACCACCCGCAGCCGACCCTGGTCGAACTTGACGCACTCGTCGCCAATGTTCGGGCCACCGGGATGGAGATCACCACGGAGATCGCGGGCGAGCGGCGGGCGCTGTCGCCCGGGCTCGAACTGACCGCGTACCGCCTGGTGCAGGAGGCCCTGAGCAACTGCCTGCGGCACGCGCCCGGTTCCCGGGTGGAGGTCGGCCTGGCCTACGGGCCGCGCAGCCTGCACCTGTGCGTCGCCAACTCCGCGCCGACCCGGCCGGCCCCGCCCTCCCCGGGTGCGGGGCACGGGTTGCTGGGCATGCGGGAGCGCACCGGCATGCTCGGTGGTGAACTGACCGCCGGACCACGGCCCGGTGGCGGGTACGAGGTGAGCGTGACGCTCCCGCTGGATCCCCCGCCGAACGCCTTCGCCAAGGAGAGCAGAGACCGATGACCACTCCGATCCGGGTCATGATCGCCGATGACCAGATGATGGTCAGGCAGGGCTTCAGCGTGCTGCTCAACGCGCAGCCCGACATAGAGGTCGTCGGCCAGGCGGTCGACGGCGCCGATGCCGTCGACCAGGCCGCCGCACTCGGTCCGGACGTGATCCTGATGGACATCCGGATGCCGGGCATGGGCGGGATCGAGGCCACGGCGGCGGTGACCGGGGCGCCGGGGTCCACCGTCAAGGTGCTCGTGCTGACCACCTTCGACCTGGACGAGTACGTGTACGAGGCGCTGCGGGCGGGGGCCTCCGGGTTCATGCTCAAGGACGCCTCGGCGGACCAGCTGGCCGAGGCGGTGCGGGTGGTCGCGGCCGGGGAAGCGCTGCTCTCGCCGAACATCACGAAGCGGCTGATCACGGAGTTCTCCCGGCTGGGGGCGCCGCGGGCCCCCACGAAGCAGCGGCTCGCGGAGCTGACCGAGCGGGAGACGGAGGTCCTGTCGCTGATCGCCCAGGGCCTGTCCAACGGTGAGATCGCGGCGCACCTGATCGTGGCCGAGCAGACCGTGAAGACGCATGTGAGCCGGATCCTGGTGAAGCTGGGGTTGCGGGACCGGACCCAGGCCGCCGTCTTCGCGTACGAGACGGGTCTGGTCCGTCCGACGGGTTACTGACGGAGCCGGGTAGTACTTGAGAGGGAGCTTGATAAGTCCCCATCAGCGGCGACGCGGGCGAGGGGGGTGGCAACCTACGGTTGGTATGTGACCGAGACGACCACCGGGGCAGCCCCCCGGACCCCTGAGATCCGGCTGGCGTCGGGCTTCATACAGAGCCTGCGCCGGGACCTGTTCACCGATGCCCTCGCCTACCGGCCGCTGGCCCCCCTGCGGGTGGACGGCCCGCTGATCCGCCGGCTCCCCGCGCGGATCCGGCGTGAGGCCGCCTTCGCGCCCCATGTCGTGGTCATCTTGATCGCGTTCTTCGTGCTGTTCAACGCCGGGCGCGACGTGTCCTACACGTCGCCCCTGCGCACCTTGGTGATCGGGCTGCTGGCCGCCGCTCCGGTCGTGATGACGCTGGTGCGGCCGATCGGGGCGTTCTGGGCACAGATAGCGGTCACCGGGGTCCTGGCCGTGCTCCAGTCCGCCAGCGTGCTCTGGCCGTGGTCGCCGGGCTCCTTCTTCGCCCACATGACCGTGTTGACCGTCGTGGCGATCCGGACCGGCCCGCGGGTCGCGGCCTGGATGTGGACGGTGAGCACGGCGGCGGGGGTCGTGCTCAGCGTCCTGCTCGGTCGGGGCCACACCATCGGCACCATGCCCATGGTCTTCCTCTCGGCCTTCGTCCTCCTGGCGGTCAGCGTCCGCCACATCCGTACGACGGCCGCGCAGGAGGTCACGGCGCAGCAGGAGGTCACGGCCGTCGAGCGGGACCGGCGGACCCTGCTGGAGGAGCGGACGACGATCGCCCGCGAGCTGCACGACGTGGTGGCGCACCACATGTCGGTGGTGGCGATCCAGGCCGAGGCCGCGCCGTACCGGGTGGAGAATCCGCCGCCGGAGCTGGAGGCCGCCTTCGCCACCATCCGGGAGAACGCGGTGGCGGCGCTGACCGAGCTGCGGCGGGTGCTGGGCGTGGTGCGGTCCGCGGACTACGAGGCTCCGGACGCCCCGCAGCCGACGCTGGCTTCGCTGGACGGCCTCCTGGGCAATGTGCGGGAAGCGGGGATGACCGTGGAGAAGACGGTGACGGGCTCGGTGCGCGAGCTGCCCCAGGGGGTGGAGCTGTCGGCGTACCGGATCGTCCAGGAGGCGCTGAGCAACACCCTGCGGCACGCTCCGGGCGCGGCGGCCGGGGTCGAGGTGTCGTACGTCCTGGGCGGGCTGGGCGTGCGGATCGTCAACGGTCCGGCGATCGGGGACGTCAGGCCGTCGCCGGGCGCGGGGCACGGGATCACCGGGATGCGGGAGCGAGTGGCCATGTTGGAGGGGGAGATGACGGCCGGACTCACACCGGAGGGCGGGTATGAGGTGGCCGTGTTCATACCGGTGCGCAACCGGCCCGTGGAGGAGTCGGCATGACGATCCGGGTGCTGATCGTCGACGATCAGATGATGGTCCGGGAGGGCTTCTCCGTCCTGCTGGGCGCGATGCCGGGCATCGAGGTGGTGGGGGAGGCGGTCGACGGCCGTCAGGCCCTGGAGCAGGTGGCCGCGCTGCGTCCGGACGTGGTGTTGATGGACATCCGGATGCCGGTGATGAACGGCCTGGAGGCGACGCGGCAGATCGTCGCGGCGGACGCGACCGCGAAGGTGCTGGTACTGACCACCTTCGACCTCGACGAGTACGTGTACCAGGCGCTGCGGGCCGGGGCCTCGGGGTTCCTCCTCAAGGACGCGTCCGCCCGGCAACTGGCGGACGGGGTGCGGGTGGTCGCGTCCGGTGAGGCGTTGCTCGCGCCCTCGGTGACCAAGCGGTTGATCGTGGAGTTCGCGAAGCTCGCGCAGACGCCCCGGGTGGCGGATCCGGGGATGGTGGAGGAGCTGACGGAGCGGGAGACGGAGGTGCTGATCCTGATCGCCCAGGGGCTGTCCAATGCCGAGATAGCCGACCGCCTGGTGGTCGCGGAGTCCACGATCAAGACCCATGTCAGTCGGGTCCTGGTCAAGTTGGGGCTGCGGGACCGCACCCAGGCCGCCGTCTACGCCTACGAGACCCGCCTGGTCTCCCCCGCGTAGGGGGTGCGCTGCCTAAGGTACGGGGGTGGACTTCGATCCGTGGGACCCCGCCTTCGTCGCCGATCCGTACCCCGCCTACCGGACGTTGCGCGCGCAGGGGCGGGCGGTGTGGTGCGAGGCCACCGGGCAATGGCTGATCCCGCACTACGCCGACGTGAGCGCGCTGTTGCGGGACCGGCGGTTGGGGCGGACGTACCTGCACCGGTTCAGCCACGAGGAGTTCGGGCGCAGCGCGCCACCGCCGGAGCACGAACCGTTCCACGTCCTCAACGACAGCGGCCTGCTGGACCTGGAGGACCCCGCGCACGCACGCGTGCGTCGGCTCGTGGCGAAGGCGTTCACCCCGCGCACGGTGGAGCGGCTCGCGCCCGCCGTGGAGCGGCTCGCCCGGGACCTGACCGCCCGGTTCGTCGCCGCGGGAGGCGGGGACCTGCTCAGCGCCGTCGCCGAACCGCTGCCGGTGGCGGTGATCGCCGAGCTGCTCGGGATCCCGGAGGCGGACCGCGGGCCGCTGCGGCCGTGGTCGGCGGACATCTGCGGGATGTACGAGCTGAATCCCGGACCCGAGAGCGCCGCGCGGGCGGTCCGGGCGAGCCTGGAGTTCAGTGCGTACCTGCGCGACCTGATCGCCGAGCGCCGCAAGGCCCCCGGCCCGGACCTGATCTCCGCGCTGATCGCCGCACACGACGACGAGGAGGGCGGTCGGCTCAGCGAACAGGAGATGATCTCCACTTGTGTCCTGCTGCTGAACGCCGGCCACGAGGCCACCGTCAACACCACCGCGAACGGCTGGTGGACCCTGCTGCGCCATCCGGCCGCCCTCGCTCGGCTCCGCGACGACGTCGCCGCCGCCAACGGTCCCGGAATCGGCGGTCCCGAAAAGTTGTCCACAGCTGTGGACGAACTCATGCGCTACGACACACCGCTCCAGATGTTCGAGCGCTGGGTGCTCGACGACATCCAGGTCGGCGACACCGTCATCCCGCGCGGCGCGGAGGTGGCGCTGCTCTTCGGCTCCGCCAACCGCGACCCGGCGCGCTTCGCGCACCCCGACGAGCTGGACCTCGGGCGGACCGACAATCCGCACCTGACCTTCGGGGCCGGGATCCACTACTGCCTGGGCGCACCGCTCGCCCGGTGGGAACTCACCGCCTCCTTCGGGGCCCTGCTCGACCCCGCGGTCCCGCCGTTGCGGCTCGTGCGCGAGCCGCGGTGGCGGGACGGCTATGTGATCCGGGGGCTCCGGGAGCTGCTCGTCGAGTGCTGACCGCCTGCGGCCGCGCGCGACGACCTACGCCCCGAAGGGGCCCTCGTCGACGAATCTGCGCAGGTGGCGGGCGAACGAGCGCGCCTCGTCCCGCGGCCACGAACTCAGCGTGACCCCGATCCGGTCGGCGAGGCGTTGGCGCATGGTCTCCACCGTGCGCTCCCCCTCCTCCGTGAGGGCCAGGAGCACGGCCCGCCGGTCGCAGGGGTCCGGCTCGCGCCGCACCAGGCCGGCCGCTTCCAGCCGGGAGGCCCGCCGGCTGACGCCGGAGCGGTCCAGGCCCACGGCGACCGCCAGGTCGGCGGCGCTGCGCGGACCGGTCCGGGCCAGGCCGCTGAGCACCGGGTAGGTGACCTCGTCGACGGCCTCGCCGAGGTTCTCCGTCAGGGTTTGGTACAGGCCGGCCCGGAGGGTGCGCTTGAGCAGCTCCCCCAGGGCGTCGGCCACCTCGTGACCCGTCGTGTTGCCCGTCTCGTGCTCCGGCTCGTTGTCCACACCCCAAAGAATAGCGTGCGTTGCGCACGCAGTCCGTGTTATGTTCCTCTACATAAGCGTGCGCAGCGCACGCATCGCTCGTCTTCGGACCTGCCCCGTGGAGGACACCATGAGCAGCATCGACACCAGCGCCCCCCAGAACACCGACATCACCACGGCCCTCACCGACCTCCTCTTCACCCCGGAGGTCGACCTCCGGATCGCCGTCGACCGGCACTTCGCCCCCGACTACCGCCAGCGCACCGACGGCAGTTGGGCCGACCGCGCCGAGTTCACCGCGCACATAGCCCACCTGCGCACGGTGCTCGCCGGGGGCAGCGTCGAGGTCCACGAGGAGCTGACCAACGGGACCCTGTACGCCGACCGCCACACCGTCCGCGCCACCAAGAAGGACGGCTCCGCCGTCCACATGGAGGTCTACCTCTTCGGGGAGTTCGCCCCCGACGGCCGCTTCCGCCGCATCGAGGAGACCACCCTGATGCTGAGCGGCAGCGAGGCCGACCGGGACCTCGGCAGCGCCCGCTGAACCCCGCCCACCCCCGCGGCGCCGGGCCCGGCGCCGCCGTCAGGCGAGCACATCGCGGCGGCGCAGCGCGGCCAGGCCCCCCACCGTCAGCAGGGCCGCCACCGCGGTCAGGGTGAGCACCGGTATCCACTCGAAGGCCCCGGCCCCGGGCAGCCGGGGCAGGTGCGCGAAGGGCGAGAGCTCCAGAGCCGCCCGCGGGAGGTTCAGCGCGGGACCGACCCAGCCGAGGGCCAGCACCGCCCCGGCCACCATCCAGGCGACCGACGCGAACCGCGGGAGCGCCCCGTACAGCAGCACCGCCAGCGCCCCGAGCACCCAGACCGCCGGCAGCTGCGCGAGGCAGGCCCCCACCGCGGCGCCGACGTCCTGACCGTGCCCGAGGCCGAGCCCGAGCCCGCCCAGGGCCAGGACCAGCGCCGATCCGCCGAAGGCGATCACCAGATGGCCGCCCGCCCAGGCGAGCCTGCCGACGGCGCCCGCGAGGAGCGGTTCGGCGCGCTGGCCGTTCTCCTCGCCGCCGAGCCGCAGCACCGACGCCACGACGTACAGCGCGGCCACCATGGCCAGCAGCGCGGCCATCGCCGCGAGGAAGGAGTCGGCCATCGCACCCTGACCGCCCATCCGCTCGATGATCTCGCGGGTCTTCTCGTTGTCCCCGACCAGTTGGGCCACCCCGTCCGTCATCGCGCCGAAGCTCGCACCGGCCACGAGGAAGGCGGCCCCCCACCCCAGCACGCTCCCCCACTGGAGCCGCCACGCCAACGCCCAGACCCCACCTAGCCGTCCGCGCGCCGGCCCCGGCCGGGCCGCGAGGAAGCTCATCCCCAGGTCCCGGCGCCCGGCCAGCACGTACGCGAGGACCATCAGCACCGCACCGGCCGCGGCGAACAGGCCCAGGACCCACCAGCGTTCCCGGGCGAAGGGCCGTATGTTCTCCAACCAGCCCAGCGGCGAGGCCCAGGTCAGCGCCGACCCCCCGGCGCCCCGGCCCGCGTCACCGGCCGCGCGCAGCAGGAAGGCCGCGCCGAGCAGCGCGCCCACGATCCCCTTGGCCGACCGCGCGCTCTCGGTGAGCTGCGCGGCGATCGCCGCGAGCACCGCGAAGAGCACCCCGGTCGCACCGAGCCCGAGCCCCAGCGCCAGTGCCCCGACCGCGCCCCGACCCGACAGCCCGACCGTCACCAGCACCGCGACGAGCGCGTTGGCGACGAGGGCGGCCAGCAGCGCGGCGGTCAGCGGGGCCCGGCGCCCCACCATGGCGGCGCAGAGCATTTCCTGACGGCCGCTCTCCTCCTCCTCGCGGGTGTGCCGGACCACGATGACCAGGCTCATCACGGCCGCGCACAGCCCGGCGAAGACCCCGCCCTTCCAGACGCTGAGCGCGCCGATCGAATCGCCGAAGACCGGCCCGTACAAGGCGCGCAGCGACCCGTTCGCGTTGGCCGTGCCGAGCAGTCCGGCGCGCTCGGCGGCGGTCGCGTACGTCGCTTCCAGCGAGGCGGGCAGGCTGAGGACCAGCAGCGAGACGACCCCGATCCACACCGGCATCAGCACGCGGTCACGGCGCAGGGCCAGGCGCAGCAAGCTCCCGGTGCCGGCGAGTTGATCCCTCATCGTGCCCCTCCGACCACCGCGCCGACACCCTCGGAGCCCGCTTGCGCGTAGTGGCGCAGGAACAGCTCCTCCAGCGTCGGCGGCGAGGCGGTCAGCGAGCGGACCCCCGACGCGGCGAGGGCGCGCACCACCGCGTCCAGCTCGTCCGTATCGACCTGGAGCCGGACCTTCAGCCCCTGCCCCACGACCTCGTGCACCTCGACCTCGTGCACCCCGGGCAGCTGGGCGAGTCCGCTCGGGGCCGTGGCCAGTTCGGCGGTGATCGAGGTGCGGGTGAGGTGGCGCAGCTCGGCGAGGGTGCCGCTCTCCACCGTGCGCCCCTTGCGGATGATGCTGACCCGGTCGCAGAGGGTCTCGACCTCGCTGAGGACGTGCGAGCTGAGCAGGACCGTCCGCCCGGCGGCGCGCGCTTCGGTGACGCAGCCCTGGAAGACCTCCTCCATCAGCGGGTCCAGGCCGGAGGTGGGTTCGTCGAGGATCAACAGGTCGACGTCGGCGGCGAAGGCGGCGACGAGCGCGACCTTCTGCCGGTTGCCCTTGGAGTACGTGCGCCCCTTCTTGGTCGGGTCGAGCTCGAACCGGTCGAGCAGCTCGGCCCGGCGGGCCTCGTCGAGGCCGCCGCGCAGCCGCCCGTACAGGTCTATGACCTCGCCGCCGGAGAGGTTGCGCCACAGGGTCACATCGCCGGGCACGTAGGCGACGCGGCGGTGGAGGGCGACCGCGTCGGCCCAGGGATCGCCCCCGAGGAGCTCGGCCCGGCCCGAATCCGCGCGCAGCAGACCCAGCAGGACCCGGATGGCGGTGGACTTCCCGGCGCCGTTGGGCCCGAGGAAGCCGTGGACCTCGCCGGCCTCGACCGCGAGGTCGAGACCGTCCAGTGCGTGGGTGCGGCCGAACGACTTGTGGAGTCCGGCGACGCTGATGGCCTTCGTCATGTTCCGAAGGTACGCTATTTTCATAAATTTGTGAAGATTGGAAATCGCGTAAAGTCGGGAGCGTGGCGGACATGGAAACGACGACGGACACGGGCGCGCGCGACGAGGAAGCGGTCTCCCGCTTCGTGGAGCGCTTCGCCTCCCAGCTGACCGAGGCGGGCATGCAGCGCATGGCCTCGCGGGTCTTCGCCGCGCTGCTGGCCAGCGACGGCGGCGCGATGACCTCGGCCGAGCTGAGCCTGGCCCTGCAGATCAGCCCGGCGGCGGTATCGGGCGCCGTCGGCTACCTCACCCAGGTCAACATGGTCAGTCGGGAGCGCGAGCCGGGCTCCCGGCGCGACCGCTACGTCCTGCACAACGAGCTCTGGTACGAGACCTTCACCCGCCGCGACCAGGTCCTGACCCTCTGGGAGCGGACCCTGCGCGAGGGCGCGGCCGGCCTGGGTCAGGACACCCCCGCCGGGACCCGCATCGCCGAGACGGCGGCCTTCTTCGAGTTCCTCCAGGGCGAGATGCTGGCCATGATGGACCGGTGGCGCGTGCACCGCGCCACCCTGGACCTGTAGACGCCCTAGGGCGTGTTTCGAAAGTCCCTCCTGGCTCGCGACGCCTGGTACCGCACCTCGCGGCGTTGTCGGAACGCCCGATTACGTCCAGTAGGCGGG